>DATEMK010000070.1:0-26590 GCA_035275625.1 Bacteroidia bacterium | reverse complement strand
TACTGCAGTTATCAGCAGCTGTCGGAGCTGTCCATGAAATAGAAGGGAAGCAATCTGCCGGACTGGCGGTGAAAGTGATATTAGAAGGCATTCCGCTGATAACCGGGTTCTCATTATCCTGGACAATTACAAACTGCTGGCACTGGGCTTTGTTTCCGCTCAAATCTTCAACTTCCCAGTCAACTATTGTAGCTCCCACAGGGAACTGTGCCGGTGCATTGTTGCTAACGCCCAATACTGCGCAATTATCACCCGTGGTCGGGTTGCCTAATGCTGCAGCTGTTGCATAGCAGAAACCCGGATCGTTATTAACTATAACGTCTGGAGGACAAGTGATTGACGGATTTTGATTGTCAACAACTATTACGTTAAACGTACACGTAGCGGTATTGAGGAATGCATCTGTCACGGTATAAGTAATAGGTGTAATTCCAACAGGGAAAGTTGAGCCGCTTACAGGTCCGCCTGTTTGTGAGGTGGTAGCGCCTGCGCAATTATCCGTTCCTACAGGTCCCACCCATGTGGCTACTCCTGAACAAAGATTCGGAGTATTATTTACCGTAACATCCGGAGTGCAAATAATTACCGGGTCAACAAGGTCTTCCTCGATAACACTTGCATTGGTTAAGCTTTCACAACCATTGTCATCTATGACAGTAACGGTATATGTTCCTGCTCCTAAACCGCAGTAAATTCCGTCAAGAGTTGAATTTCCACCCAGGTCAAATAAATAAAGAGGCGCTCCGTTGGTAGCATCAATGTCTATGCAGCCATCGGAAGATCCGATACAGCTTGCATTAGTAACAGATGCAACAGAGAGAATCGGGTTGGGATTTATACTAACACTTGTCGTGCTTGATTCAGTACAACCCAATGAGTTAGTCACTGTCACGGTATAAGTACCCGAAGCCAATAAACTTGCTCCGCTTAAAGTCGGGAATTGTCCGGAAGCGCTATAGCCATTTGGTCCTGACCATGAATAGGTATTGCCTGATGATTGGCCGATGGCTAAATTATCTCCGAAGAATGAGAGGTTGGATCCGTCACAAACCGGTGCATTGCTCGATGCACTTGGAACAGGTGAAGCAAGCGTGGTAACTGTAACAGATGAAGAAACTTGACATCCGGTAGGGGATATACCTGTAAGGGTATAAACACCTCCTGAAGTTGATGTAACCGGCAATGAAGCAACCAGTGTATTTGCACTAAATCCACCCGGGCCTGACCATGACGGGCTCGTAAGCACTCCCGAAGAACCGAGACAGCTTAACGGACCGCTTGTGAATGTTTGTCCTCCGGCTAAACTGCCTGTAACCAATACAGTTGAAGTTGCATTGCAGGTAACAGTATAAGTAGGAGTGTTATCATTGAAAGTTCCCTGTGAATTTATAGAGAATGTCACCGGATAAGAAGACGGAGCTATGGTAACCGTATTAGTGGTTCCGAAACCATAAGGGCCTCCGGAGAATCCACCCGGGTTAACCGTCCATTCCACTTCATCCTCAAATCCTGGGGCTGAAATGGTAATAGTCAATGTAGCGGCTCCTGTAGCGAAATTACCGTTCAGGTTTATTGTAGTACCCGGGCAGGCTGATGCCGAAGGAGTAGCTGTTGTTGTCAGAATACCACCCGAAGAAAGAATGGTAGTAGTAACTACATTGGAGAAGCTTGGCGTGCATCCCGGGCCTGAAGCGCTGTTTTGGAAATAATAAGTGCCTGGACTTGAAGGGATATAATTTAATGTGGGAGCAGTTTCTCCTGCAATATCTGTAAACGGACCAGTTGCGGAAATATTGGATACCTGCCACTGGGTCGAAGAGCTTCCCGAAACATTAAATGTTACCATGCTGCCTGTGCAACCCGATGCCGGGCCGGTAACAGTACCACCCACTGGCGGAACTGCACATAATGCGCAGGTGGCATTCAATGAAAATGAACCCATGTTCGTGCTGAAGCCTGCAACAAGTATATAATACGTGCCGGCTGGCATGGGAGCAGTGGTTATGTAGGACTGCAATGTAAATGCACAGGGTCCGGCTGCTGCATCATCGTTGGAAGCAACACATGTTCCTAATGCTCCGCAGGTGCTGCCGGAGTATATGCTTAACCAGGTGTCATAAGTTGATCCGCAAGTTGCTAAAGTTATGGTACCGCTTGTCGGTAAAGTAATGGAATACCATAAGCCATGAGCAAATGTTCCGCATGGAGTAACATCCGGATTGCTGCCCGTTGTATTTCCGGTTGTTATGGAACCGCATGTAATTGGTATCGCGCCAGAGCAATCATCATTTGTTGCAGGTGGCGGACAGGCAACGGTATTAACTGTCAAGGAGTAAGGGCCCGGCACTACAATAAAGCCCGGATCACTGGACTGGCCAAGAACAGGAATCCAATAAGTGCCTGCAGGCACATTGGGATGAGTTACAATAAAGTTTCCGTTACCGCTGCAATTTACAAACGTACCTGCTGGCGTGAATGCAAAAGCAGGACATGCCGTAGCCAGGTTAATCCATACATTTCCAAACACCGGGCTGGTGGCACAATATTCTAAGATTACATCTGCACAGGCCGGCAAAGTAATCGCATGCCATACAGTAGGATAAGCAGTAAATGAGCCGTCACCCGCTGCAGTAGCGCCTACAGTATTACCCGTAAATACTTGCGGAACCCCGATAGTGAGCGGTACGGGAACAACCGCAGTACAAAGGTCATTCGCAGGAGCCGGGAAAGAGCAATTAACTTGCCAGTTCACAGTTCCGCCTGCAGTACCTTCCGGATCAAGATAAATATAATATGGAACACCGGCTGTCATTGCGAAACCTGCGGTGGTGAGACCGTTTCCATTCAAATCCTGGATAAATGTCCATCCTGAACTGTTACAACCACCTGATTGAGGTTTGAAGAAATAATCTACCCATGTACCCACTGTTGATGTAGTTTGTGTAATCGTGTAATTACCGGTCGTAACAGGAGTAAATGTATATACGGCTTCTTTTCCCGGAGGAAGGAAAGGGCCATTGGTCCATGCTCCGTTGCCGGATGGAATTACAGTAGTATTGTTAACACCGCATAAGTTTGAAGCAACGATACCAGCGCACGGGTCAAATGCCGCAGCACATGTTGCTGACATAGTAAACGCACCGAAATTGGCGCTGAATCCATTGACAAGTATAAAATAAGTAACTCCGCCAGTAGCAGCGAAAGTAACCTCTGACTGCAATGTAAATGCACAGGGTCCGGATGTTGCATCATCGTTACAGGCAACCATGGCTCCGGCACAAGAACCCGAATACACACTAATGCGGGTGTCATAAGCGCTTCCGCATAATGATAAAGTGATAGAAGTTGATGCTGCAGGAGTAATTTTATACCATAATCCGGGTGAAGCTGCACCTCCGCAGGCATTAGCATCTGTACCGGCTCCGGTTGTATTGCCGGTTGTTGTCGAGGGGCATACAATAGTGAAAGCGCCAGCACATAAATCATTCGGAGCGGCAGGAGGAGGACAACTGGTACATTGTACCGTACCTGTATGACACACTGATAAAGTGCCGCAGGAAGAATTTGTATTATAATGTACAAACAATGTTCCGGTAAACGTATTAGCAAATGTAAGTGGTGAATTTCCTGAGGCTACTACCGGACCATTAAAAGTTCCGCTGTGAACAGTAAGGTAAACAGGGCTGTAACTTGCCGTAGCAGTAAATTGTAATGTTTGCCCTGCCACTGCGCCAAAGACCGTAGAATACTCACCTGCAAAGGCACAGGTAGTAAGCGTAATGACTGTATTGTTGGAAGGAATGGTTCCTGAACCGAATGCTGCCCCGTTAGTACATCCTGAAGGAGGAGGCCCGCAGGGATTTGGCCCTACAAAACCAATCGTTGTGGTCATGCATGAGCTTGCTAAACCGCAGGAGGCATTTGTATTCCAATGTAAATAATAAGTACCGGCAACTGTTGATGTCCAGATTATCGGGGTAACTCCCGAAGCCACAACCGGGCCTGCAGAAGATCCTGAGTGAACGGTGATGAAAGTTCCGGCAAGAGATGCAGTTGTGCTGTAAACTGTGTTAGATGCAACAGTGTTAATTGTCGAATATTCTGACTGGAAGGAGCAGGTAGTAATGGTAGTAACACCGGAAACGGGTGCTGAGACTGTAGCGAATGCACTGCTATTGGTACACTGGCTGGCTGCCGCACCGCATGATGAACATGCAATGGTGGTAGTCATACAGCTGGATGCCAATCCGCATGAAGCATTTGTATTCCAGTGCGCATAATAAGTACCTGCGCAGGGAGCTGTAAACTGCAGCGGTGTTACACCTGCTGCCACAACTGTACCTGAAGGTGTGCTGAAGTGCATGGTGATATAGGTTCCTGCAATGCTTGCAGTAACTACATACCGGTTACCGGCAACTACAGAGGATATGGTGGAATATTCCGACTGGAAACTGCAGGTGCTGATCGTAACAACGCCAGCGCCAGTAGGTGCAACAGCAGAACCAAAAGATGCTGAGTTGGTACACTGCGCATTTACCATTGTTAAATGGAGCATGCTGAATCCGAGGATGAGCAGGCATGCTAATAATTTGTAATAGGTTTTCATTTGTATCTGTATTTATAGTGTTTAAATGAGTTAGTTAATTAGTCCGTTATAACAAAGTCTTTTGAGTTTTCAATAGCCTTCTTTTTTTCAGGAGAATAAGTATTTAACTCGGCTCTTGAAATCTTATGCGTTTTAACAACCGGGTATTCCTTTACTGTGGCGTTGGCAGCAGGTATATCCGATGCATTCTCCACAACAATATAATTAGAAGGATTATTCAGGATATGTATCTTTTTGGAAATATCAAGACCACTAAAATCAGCAGCAGGAATGTAAAACATATAATCCTGGTGCATTCTAGTATTTTCCGGAGTTGCATTTACAAGGTCAGTAACAGTTATATTATTAAGCATTACTTGCTTTTGACCGGCTTCACTCAAAGCCACAAACTCGGAACGGGTTATCTGCTTCGCGCTGAGAATCGTGTTTAAGCTTGTTCTCTGAGCTGCATCCTGCATGTTTTGCTTTCTTTGAGCAGCTGCCTGTGATTTCTGATCAGCAGGTGCGCTCTTGGCAATCTGCGACTCAAGAAGATTAATTCTCCTGTTTAGTCCTGCAACCTGCTCCTGGCTGAGATTATTTTGTGATAATCCGGCTTCTAATTCAGCCTTCATCTGCAAAAGAGATAATTGCATTTTGCTTAATTCAGGATTGGAAGCATCCGCCTTAAAATTCTTAAGCTCGTTTGCAGCTGGATTTTTTTGCACCGATTTTAATGATTGTGCCGAGGCAGGAGCGCTTTCCCTACCGGATTGTGCCCATGACGACAAATTGCACATTAGCACCATTGCAATAGCAAAAATGCCTGTTCTTAGTTTGTTTTGTTTTGTCATTGTTTTTGTTTTTAGGAATTAATTTAAGTTTATTTTAAGTGAAATTGAAATAGGTTTTATTTATTATTCAGTTAATGTGAATACAACGTTATAAAATAATTCGTTTGCTCAAATCATCCGTTTGGCAAACGGCTGTTTTTAATGGGTGAATATTTTTAATTCTTTATTATTTTCCTTGAAGTAATGGTTCCTGATGCTGAATATATCTTGCCTATATATATACCGTTCATTAATTCAGACAGATCCATTTTTATTATTTCTGAAGCAGCAACCAGGGTCTTTACCTGTTTGCCTGTGATGTTAAACAGCTCAATCTTTGTAATTTTTTCTCCTGCGCTCAGGGTGAATAAGCCTGCTGACGGATTGGGTTCAATGGAGATTTCTCCCGGAGCAAGAGTTGTGTTATCCGTATTCGCCTGCCTGATTATGGAAACCATTCCAAGATCTTTCAAAACAGCCTTTTCGGTTGAATGAGTGGAGTAATCCGAAAACAAATCCGTTAACCAATAAACATCATTTTTAAAATAATCCAATGCCATGCTCACACCGTTTGTGCTGTTTGTAAAAGTGCCGCTGACCGGCATTTCAGAATCTAATTTAAAAGCATCTCTCGAGCCAGGCGGGGAAAATAAATATTTGACCAGGAAAGCCGAGCAGAATGTTCTGCCAAGGTTATCCGTTGCAAATATGGACCCGGTAAGGTAAAATCCATCATTGACCGAAACCTTTAAATCGTGAAGATGAGCACCGTTAAGCCCGATATAGGTGGCAGTGGGCACAGGAGCATAAACAGTTCTTCCGCCTGCTACTCCAAACCCGTTTTCTATCTGGTCAAGAAGAACACTATTACCGCTTTGGGATCCTACATACACATAATTCATATTAGGAGCATTTATTAGCAGACCGGCATCGGCATTACTGTTATTGTAATCCCTGTACCGGTTCCAGATAGTGGTTCCGCCCGGGGCAATTTTTGATATAAGCACATCGTTTTCTGTGGGAGCGCCACGGTCGGAGGTGCCTGTTAAATATACATTTCCGTCAGGCCCTACTGTAATATCGCTTCCAAAATCATCGCCCGCAATAGTACCACCGTTAAAGGTTTTTGTCCATTTAAGAGTGCCCTGGTCATTTAATTTTGCTGTGTAACAGGCTTTAGCTCCTGAAACCATGGTGTAGCCGGTTACATACATGCTGGTTCCGCTTACAGCAATGGCATTAAAAACATCCGTATTGGCTGTAAAGCTGTATAATGCCGTGTCATTTGTCAGCTGGGAGTTTGCTTTGATGGTGCGGTAGATGGTGTTTCCTCCTGTAACCGATTTTACAATCGCAAACACGGTTCCGCTTCCATTAATTCCCATATCCACGCCCACATCCGAACCTGCCGGATTATATTTCCGGGTCCATAAACGGACAAGGCTGGTATTGTACTTGGAAATATTTACATCAAAATCTTTTGCAGGATCATACGTGATAAAGCCGATATAAATATAATCATTGGCATCCATTTCCATTCCGAATGCTCCCGTATTATCAAATCCTGTCCCGGTATGGTCAATAACATTAATAGATTTTGACACCAGTAATGCCCCCGTTGATGAATATTTGGAAAGAACGGTATAATGATAGGTGCTGGCTGTTACGTTGCCTGTCGGATCTATATTGGAAGTAACGTCTGACAACACATACCCGTTTCCTGCTCCGTCAACAATCACTTTTCTGCTTTCATTTGAAAAATTAGCGGCAGTAGTATGTTGGTAGTTGGCAGTCCACTCGGTGTTAAACTGGGCAAAACTTTTTGTGAAGAAAATAAGGATGGAAACAAATAAAATAGTAATTGATTTTTTCATGGTAACTTTTTTAAAGAATAATTTATTTTTTATATTTAAGAGATAAATTCATTGTTAATTCATCACATTTTCGGGGGCAAATTTTTTTTAGGAACAATTTTTTCTTTACTACGTTAATGTTTTATTACAGAGAATAAGGGGAGGAAAAGCTCTAATCGAAGCGCAAGTTACAAAACATTATTTAATTAACCGCAAATTTTTTTTGAAAATATTTTTCAACAACCCGCTGATAAATCATATTTAACTGATAATCAACCCTATTTTTTAAAAAATAATACTTTTGTATGATACGCATTAAAAAAATCCATGCATTTATAAAAAAATAAAAGAACCACATTTTTTTTAAAGGCGTCCCCTGATGGTGTCTCCTGTGCCCGTTCAGAAAGTACTCGTATCATTATCGTATATGCTAACCGTTATTTTTAAAATGAAAATAGCCTGTTATTCTCAAACCGGAAATAAAAAAAACCATCCGCCTCCGTGAATGGATTATAACTTTAAATTTACTGACTTAAGTGAGCTAATATTCTATTTTGGGAGACAACTATTTGAATACTGGTGGCTATTATTTAATTCCTTTAAACCTTTCGACCATACGCGTCAGCATCCCTCCCCTCCGGAGGGCACCCCTCCTGAGGAGGGATGAGCCAGCCCGTGCTTTGCCTTAGGTGGGGCTTGATTGGCGAACCGAAAATATATTGGATTTGAACTTAAATATTCCTTGACTTAATGACATTGTCCGAAGGAATGCCTTCGGCACAAACCTCAAACCTACTGCTTGCAGGCGCAGCTTGGAGAAAAATAAATCTTTGTTTCAGGAAGCAGTGAACGAATATACTTTTGCTTTTCGTCAGAAAAAAGAATGCCGCGCAATTCAAAAACCTTCAGGCGCACAAGATCCCGGACTTCATCGGGAATGGTATCCAGCTCATTGTTCCACATCTCCAGAACTTCAAGATGGATCAGTCCGCCAATTTCACGGGGCAGCGATGTAATTTCATTCTTGTTCAGTTTGAGCTTTGATAAATGAATCAACCCCCCGATCTGCGGAGGAAGCTGAGTGAGATCATTGTTGCTCAGATCAAGCTCCTGCAAACTTTTTAATTTTTCAATGTCAGCAGGAATTTCTTTGATATGATTTTTACTGAGATTTAAAACCTGGAGATTATGAAGCGAAAAAATTTCATCCGGAAATTCTTTTAATTTTTTTCCTTTCAGATTCAATTTAAAAACAGAATCGGGTTGTGACAAAGCTTCCTGCAAATTGACAAAAGTTTTCATCTGCCCCAGCTCTTCCGCTTCCAATATATTTTGCGCGCATAATTGAAAAGTGCAAAACATGGTTGCAACCAAAACAATAAAATTTCTTTTATAATTCTTTAACCAATTCAACAATTCAGCAATTTAACAATATAACAATATAACAATTCACCAACGAATCTTTCAGGAAAAAATTTTCAAAGTGTCCAATTTATCCTGCTCCATTTGCTTCACCAGTTCCTCAGCCGAATCAAACTTCAATTCATCACGCAGTCGCGATTTAAAAAATACCGTAATCCTTTCACCATAAATATTTTTTTCAAAATTAAGAATGTTCACTTCAATCGAAAGGTCTCCATCATCAAAAGTAGGACGTGTGCCGATGCTCATCATGCCGATTTCATGTTTCTCTGCATTTTGAATTTCAACTGTCACAGCATAAATTCCTTTTGCAGGAATCAATTTATAATTTTCAGGAACATGAATATTTGCAGTCGGGAATCCAAGCGTTCTCCCAAGTTCTTTTCCTTTTACAACAATTCCGCACAGACTGTAATCATGGCCTAAAAATTCTTTTGCCGCAGCAACATCGCCTTCCAGCAATGATTTCCTGATTTTAGTAGAGCTGACTGCTACATCATGAATATCCTGTTCAGGAATTTCTTCCACCTCAAAATTGTAAACACTTCCCAATTCCTGCAAATCTTTTAATGTTCCTTCGCGGTTTCTCCCAAAATGATGATCATAGCCGATCACCAATTTCTTTGTCCCGATTTTATTTACCAGCATATCGCGCACATATTCTGTAACAGAAGTTCTTGAAAACTTTTGTGAAAACGGATGCACAATCAAATGCTGCACTCCATATTGTTTCATCAACTGTTTTTTTTCTTCCAGGGTATTCAGCAAAACCAGTCCATGATCATCAGGATGCAAAACCATGCGCGGATGCGGAAAGAAAGTAAGCACCACCGATTCACCGCCTGTTGCTTTTGCAATTTCATTCACCCTGTTAATTATTTTCTGATGTCCGATATGCACCCCGTCAAAAGTGCCGATGGTGACAACAGCATTTTTTAAAGTTTTAAATTCGTCTATGGAATTATAAAGAAACAAGGTTAAATGTTTAAGGTTTAAAGTTCAAAGTGGCGAATTCGTAAATTCGTATTGATTCGTATTCGTTGATAATTTCTTAAAGAAATTATTTTCTCCGAAATTAGAAATTAAATCTTCTTCGGTAATATTTTTTGGTTAATTTCGCACCCGATTTTAAAAAACCTTCTCTTAAAAATAGTTTTAAATACAGATGACAAATAAAGGTAAAATTGTACAAGTAATAGGACCCGTAGTGGATGTGGCTTTTGACGAAGCAGGCTCCGTTCTGCCCAACATTCTTGACGCACTCGAAATTACAAAAACTGACGGACAGCGTGTGGTGCTCGAATGCCAGCAGCATATTGGTGAAGATACTGTTCGCGCCATCGCCATGGATTCAACAGACGGAATGGTGAGAGGCATGGAAGTAACCGCAACCGGGATGGCTATAAAAATGCCGAAGGGGGATGCTATCAAAGGAAGACTGTTCAATGTAATCGGCCAGGCTATTGACGGTATAGGTCCTGTTTCAAATGAAAACGGAAGCCCTATCCACCGGGATGCTCCGAAGTTTGAAGACCTTTCAACAGAAATCCAGGTACTCTTTACCGGTATAAAAGTTATTGATCTTTTAGAGCCGTATTCAAAAGGCGGAAAGATCGGGTTGTTCGGTGGTGCCGGAGTAGGTAAAACCGTTCTGATTATGGAATTGGTAAATAATATTGCAAAAGCGTATGCAGGTCTGTCCGTATTTGCTGGTGTGGGAGAAAGAACCCGCGAAGGAAATGATTTGTTGCGTGAATTTTTAGAATCCGGTGTTATTAATTATGGTGATGATTTCAAGCACTCCATGGAAAAAGGCGGATGGGATTTATCAAAAGTGGATTTTGACAAACTGCAGGAATCAAAAGCAACCCTCGTATTCGGGCAGATGAACGAACCTCCCGGTGCGCGTGCGCGGGTGGCCCTTTCAGGTTTAACCGTAGCAGAATATTTCCGTGATGGAGATGAAAAATCCGGTGGCAGAGATATTCTTTTCTTTATTGACAATATTTTCCGTTTCACACAGGCTGGTTCTGAAGTTTCCGCTCTTCTTGGCCGTATGCCTTCTGCCGTAGGTTATCAGCCCACACTCGCAACAGAAATGGGCGCCATGCAGGAACGGATCACTTCTACAAAGCGCGGTTCCATTACATCAGTGCAGGCAGTTTATGTACCTGCCGATGATTTAACAGATCCTGCTCCGGCAACAACATTTGCTCACCTTGATGCCACTACCGTATTGAGCCGTAAAATTTCCGAGCTTGGAATTTACCCGGCTGTAGATCCGCTCGATTCCACTTCAAGAATTTTATCAGCTGCTGTCCTCGGTGACGAACATTATAATACTGCACAGAGAGTTAAAAATATTCTTCAACGATATAAAGAATTACAGGATATTATTGCCATCCTCGGTATGGATGAGTTGAGCGATGAAGATAAATTAGTAGTTCACCGCGCAAGGCGTGTGCAGCGATTCCTGTCACAGCCATTCCATGTTGCCGAGCAATTCACCGGTTTAAAAGGCGTCTTAGTTCCAATCGAAGAAACCATTAAAGGTTTCAATATGATTATGGATGGCGAAACGGATGAATATCCCGAAGCAGCATTTAACCTGGTGGGATCGATTGATGACGCGATTGAGAAAGGTAAAAAATTACTTGCAGAATCAAAATAAATGGTACGAATAGCGAATATGTCCGAATTTACGAATAAGCTACTTTTCACCCGTAAATTCAATTTAGATTATAGAGATTCGTTATTCGTAAATTCGTAAAAAATTCGTTATTCGTACAACATGCATCTCGAAATAATAACTCCCGATAAAAAACTTTTTTCCGGTGATGTAATATCTGTTCTTGTCCCCGGGGCAGCCGGGCAATTCCAGGTGTTGAATAATCATGCACCGATTATTTCGACATTAATAAAAGGCAAAGTGAAAATTAAAACAAAGGAAGGTGAAAAGTCTTTTGATGTAAATAGCGGGGTTATCGAAGTGCTGAAGAATAATGTGGTGGTGCTGGTTGAGTAATCAGGCCAGCATTTTCTCAATCACCTTTGGATAAAATTCCAATTCCAGCTTTCTTATTTTCTCCAATATTTTTTCCGGTGAATCATTTTCATCCAAAAAAAATTTTTTCTGAAAAATAATTTCCCCCTCATCAAACTTTTCATTTACATGATGAATCGTAATGCCGGTTTCTTTTTCTTTTGCAGCATAAACTGCCTGATGAACATTCATTCCGTACATTCCTTTGCCGCCAAATTTTGGAAGCAGGGCCGGATGAATATTAATGATGCGTCCTTTAAATTCCCTTATAATTTTCTCCGGAATTAATTTTAAAAAACCCGCAAGGACAATCAAATCAATTTTTAATTCCTTTAATAAATTTAATATTTCATCTGTTTCATAAAATTCCTGTTTTGTAAAAGAGCGAAAAGGAATATATAATCGTTCAGCACGCTTTAAAACATTTGCACTTCTTTGATCAGACAAAACAATTGCAACCTTTATTACATCATTAGGTTCAAAATACCGGGTAATATTTTCTGCATTGGTTCCTTCACCCGAAGCAAATATTGCAATATGTTTCACAAAATTTTATTTTCGGACGAATTTAGGAAGAATAGTCCATCAACGAATACCGCAATGATTCATAAATTCGTACAAATTCGTATTCGTTGATATTTTTCCTCAAAAACCCAATTTTGATATTCAACACCTTATTTGTTACTTTGCGCCCTGAATTTTAAAAAAACTTAAATTTTAATAATATGGCAGACATTGCATCACGTGTTAAAGCAATCATTGTTGACAAATTAGGCGTTGACGAAAACGAAGTTAATAACGAGTCAAGTTTTACAAATGACTTGGGCGCTGATTCGCTCGATACCGTTGAACTCATTATGGAATTTGAAAAAGAATTCAATATTGCTATCCCTGATGACCAGGCAGAAAAAATCAGCACTGTCGGTCAGGCAGTAGATTATATTCAGGCAAACGCAAAATAAATTTTTCCCCGCTGATGACATTCAGGCGAGTTGTAGTTACAGGGCTTGGTGCGCTCACTCCTTTGGGAAATTCAGTAACGGATTTCTGGAACGGGTTAATTAATGGTGTAAGCGGTGCCGGGCCCATCACTAAATTTGACGCATCAAAATTCAAAACACGGTTTGCCTGCGAGGTTAAAAACTTTGATGTTTCTAATTACCTCGACCGTAAGGAAGCCCGCAAGCTCGATGCTTTTTCGCAATTCGGAATTGCTTCTTCCGAAGAAGCCGTAAAACATTCGGGCATTCTTGATTTTAAAGAGTTGAATCATGACCGGGTGGGTGTTATCTGGGGTTCCGGGATCGGTGGACTGCAAACGCTGAATGATGAAATAAAAGGTTATGCCCGCGGTGATGGCACCCCGCGATTCAATCCTTTCTTTATTCCAAAAATGATTGTGGATATTTCCTCCGGACATATCTCCATGCGTTACGGATTTCGCGGGCCCAATTTTGCAACCGTTTCCGCCTGTGCTTCTTCTACAAATGCAATCATTGACAGCTTTAATTATTTGCGTCTTGGTAAAGCAGATGTATTTGTAACCGGGGGCTCAGAAGCCCCGATTGCAGAACCCGGTGTCGGAGGATTTAATGCCATGCATGCATTATCCGTGCGAAATGATTCACCTCATACAGCTTCCCGCCCCTTTGATTTGGACAGGGATGGTTTCGTAATGGGGGAGGGCAGTGGCGCCCTTATTCTTGAAGAGCTCGAACATGCAAAAAAACGCGGAGCGAAAATTTATTGCGAATTGGTCGGTGGCGGAATGTCTGCCGATGCACATCACCTTACTGCCCCTCACCCTGAAGGGTTAGGCGCTTTAAATGTAATGAAAGCCGCATTGGAAGATGCAAACATGAAACCGGAAGATATTGATTACATCAATGTTCACGGTACATCCACACCGTTAGGGGACATCAGCGAGGTAAAAGCCATTCAAAGTATTTTTGGAGAACATGCATTTAATATTAATATCAGCTCCACAAAATCTATGACCGGTCATTTGCTGGGTGCAGCAGGGGCTGTAGAAGCGATTGCCTCGGTGCTTGCTGTTGTAAATGATATTGTGCCTCCTACAATAAATCATTTTACTGACGATCCGTCTTTTGACAAACGCCTTAATTTTACTTTCAATAAGGCACAGAAAAAAACTTTGAATGCGGCATTGAGCAATACTTTTGGTTTTGGAGGACACAATGCAACGGTGATCTTTAAGAAATACATTGCCTGAAAATATTATTGTATTTAGTCAGTAACCTGATAGCCCGATAACTCTATTTAAACGATATCTTGATATTAAATTTTTTTAAATATTTTATAAGAAGTTCTGAAGAGAAAAACCTGATTTCCTCGTTAAAAAATCTCACCGGCTTTTATCCCGGAAACCTTTCCGTTTACAAGCTTGCATTCAGTCATAAATCCGTTGCCAAAGAAACAAACAAAGGAATCAAACTGTCCAACGAACGTCTTGAATTCCTCGGTGACGCTGTGCTGGGATCTGTCGTGGCAGAATTACTTTTTAAACGGTTCCCTTATCGTGATGAAGGATTCCTTACCGAAATGCGTTCAAAAATTGTAAGCCGCGAAAATTTAAAAACCCTCGCCATGAAAATCGGCATTGATAAAATGGTGCAAAAAGATGTTTCAGGCATCGGGTTTCGTTCCATGTATGGCGATGCCTTTGAAGCCCTCATCGGAGCAATTTATCTCGACAAAGGATACAAAACAGCTCAGAAATTTATTCTTGAACGCATCATCCGCATCCATCTTGACCTCAATGAAATGGAAGCAACTGAAATGAATTTCAAAAGCAAAGTGCTCAACTGGGGGCAAAAAGAAAAACACAATGTGGTTTTTGAAACACTCGAAGAAAATTCAACCACACGCCTCATTAAAGTGCGTCTTTTAATTGATGAAAAAGAAGTCGCTACCGGCCAGGATTTTTCTAAAAAGAAAGCAGAACAAATTGCCGCTGAAGCAGCCTGCGAACAATTGGGTATTTGAGACGGATGTCGGAGGTCAGATGTCAGATGTCAGAACTCCGACTTCTGACCTCTGACTTCATCAATTCAAAGCCGGAATACTCCACCGCTGCACCTTCCAGTTCTCCTTCATCCATTTCATAAAATTTCCGAAGCTGTTCGTATGGTTGTAATCATGAAAAGTGATCACAATAAAAAATAAATAAATCATTCTTGGATTAGTAGCTTTATTCAGCACAATCAAAGTAAACATCGTAATGCCGAGATCGCCAAAGTGATTAAATTCCAAAACATCTTTCAACGCCTGCCGCGGAATGATCAATGAAAAATGTCCTTTCCGTTTTTCAGCAGTCTGCGTTACTTTTCCGCTCCACGGATTATAATAAATAAAAGTATTTTCCAAATCAAAGCTGAATCCGCGCGGAAATAAAATGCAAAACAAAAAACGGTTGCGGTTCATTTTCAGTCTCAGCTTCTCCACATCTTCATTCGTAAACACTGCCGATTTATCACGCGCTTCAAACTCTTTTGCTTTCTGGATATACTTTTCCGGGTGATGGTTATAGGCTGCCGGATCTTTTGAAGTAATGGCAAACGTGGTAAGATCAATTCTTGAATAAGGCGGAACCAATTTCGTTTTACTCCTCCAGTATTGCTGCGCATCGCTGAAAGCAACTTTAAAAGTATTCGCCCAATTAGAATCCGACCGGTAAAAAATCACCTGGCTGGCAAACGGCATAAAATAATCAATCTTCAGCAAATCACAGTTATCACAAATGTATTCGATGTAATCCTTCTTCTCCTTCATGCTGATGCGTTCAGAATTCTTTAAAAAACTATTCACAATGCTTGCCGGAGAATAGCTGCTCAGTAAAATTCTTTTCTTTTCCGCGGGACAATTCTCATCCAAAAACTTCAGCAATTGCTTCCACTGTCCCGTCTGCGGTTTCGAATCATTCTGGTTAATAATAAAAGCTGTCGGGGTATCAATCAGCAAAACGCTGTCATCATTATACAAAGGAATGCTGAGTACGCGTACCCTTGTATCCCCTAAAGGGGACTTCCCATCCTCAAGCCCTGACTTGCTTCGTTCCCCCTTTAGGGGGTCAGGGGGTATTAGTGTATGCCATTTCAGATATTCCAGCGCCTTTGCTTTCTTTCCGATTTCAGTCAAAAACTTCGTAATATTATCCTCTGCAAGCAAAGGAGCAAGAAACTGAATTTTATCACTCATCTTCCTGATCGTATACGTATGAAAATGATCCGGGTGCTCATGCGTCACATAACAATATTTCACCCGGTTCACCTCTTCCCATTCAGCATCCGAAGGGTAATTCTGCAACCACCAGCTCCTCCAGTAACACGAACCTTTCAGCCACGGATCCGTCAATAAAATGGGTTGATTATCATCATCCCGCAATAGCAATGCCGCATGTCCCAAAGTTTCTATGTTCATGAATGCTATTTACTGCAAAATTAAAAAATGGTTTCACTCCACCCCTCTCCTTTGGAGAGGGGGCAGGGGGTGAGGTAGAAGAGCGTTTATAAATCAAATATTCGAAATCCTGAACCTTAAACCATTTCCAACCTGCCCATAACAATTTCAGGGATTTCAAACCCCCTTCGCAATTTAATGCCGAAGGTCCAAAGGACTCCTTCGGAGCATCCCTTCGGGACAATACAACAATTTAGCAATTCAATCCGTCAACCATTTGTCCAATCTCCCTACCTTTGCCTTACAAAATATAAAACCATGTTCAAGCTTTACAAAACCGTACTCATTGCACTCCTGATCCTTTCCGCTTTCGCGGGATTTGCTCAAACGGCAAAAGAAAACTACAGCCGCGTTAAAATTTACACTAACGTGAAAGGCATCACCGCTCTCACCCGCCTCGGCATCGAAACCGACCATGGCGATTACCGCAAAGGCGTGTGGCTCATCACCGATCTCAGCGACCGCGAACTCGCAAAAGTTCAGCAGGCCGGCTTCAAAACCGAAGTGTTGATTAACGATATTTCCGGATACTATAAATTCCAAAATGTTGCTGATGTTTCAAAATTCTTTGATAATCCCATAAGCCAAAGCAAACAGCAAAGTGCAGTCGGTTGCGGAAGCACAACGGGTCCCGTCTATCCCGTTCCCTCCCATTTCTCCCTCGGCTCCATGGGCGGCTATTTCACCTACCAGGAAATGCTCGACAACCTCGACAGCATGTTCAGCAACTTTCCCAACCTCATCACCATCCGCCAGCAAATCGGTACCGGCACCAGCATAGAAGGAAACCCATTATACTATGTAAAAATTTCGGATAACCCCACCGTTAGCGAACCCGAACCCCAGATGCTCTACACCGCCCTCCACCATGCCCGCGAACCGGAGAGCCTTTCACAACTCCTCTTCTACATGTGGTATTTATTAGAAAACTACACTACTGACACCCAAATCCAGAACATCGTAAACAACAGCGAACTCTATTTCATCACCTGTGTAAACCCCGATGGCTATCTCTATAACGAAATGACTGATCCCGGTGGTGGCGGCATGTGGCGCAAAAACAGGCGCGACAACCTTGACGGTGAATTTGGCGTTGACCTCAACAGAAACTACGGGTATAACTGGGGTTATGATGATGATGGCTCCTCCCCCGTCACAGGCGATGCGACCTATCGTGGCACCGCTCCCTTCTCCGAACCCGAAACACAAATTGTCAGTGATTTCGTGAACACCTTGGATTTTAAAATAGCCTTAAACTATCACACCTTCGGCAACCTGCTCATATACCCGTGGGGTTACATTCCCTCCTTTTTCACTCCCGACTCCGCCTTATTCGTAAATTATGGAAAATTGCTCACCACTTACAACCAATACAATTATGGCACCGATGACCAGACCGTTGGTTACATTGTAAACGGCAGTTCTGACGACTGGATGTACGGTGAACAAACCACAAAACCAAAAATATTAGCCATGACACCCGAAGTTGGCACTGGTGGTTTCTGGCCGCCAAGCTCTGAAATCATAAGTATGAGCCAGGGGTGCATGTACATGAATATTACGGCTGCTCAATTATTAGGCAGGTATGCAGTACTCAGCGACCTTTCAGAAACGCTTATCCCGCTGACTACGGGTTACATAAAATTTGATTTAAAACAGCTTGGACTTGACACTACGGGCAGCTACACAGTTACTCTTGCTGCTATAACCTCTAACGTCAGCTCAACTGGTGCGCCAAAGGTTTTTTCCAATCTTTCCGTTCTTCAGACAATAATTGATTCCATTTCATTCTCATTAAACACAACAGGTCTCCTTTATGGTGATGAAGTAAAATTTCTTCTCAGCATTGACAACGGACAGTTTGTGGTTGCTGACACGCTCACAAAGTATTTTGGACAGTCAACCGTTGTGCTTTCGCAAAACAACAATACTATGAACGGATGGAATACTTCCAACTGGGGAATCAGCACTGCACAATATTATTCGCCAACAGGCTCTATCACAGATTCTCCTTTCGGGGATTACCAGTCAAATGATTTTAACACTTTACAGCTAACCAATCCCGTTAGCCTGACGAATGCCGTTAAAGCTACATTGACATTCTACACAAAATGGGCAATTGAACCCGGATATGATTATGCACAGGTTGCAGTGTCCACAAATGGAGGCGCCACATGGACAGCCCTATGCGGCAAATACACAAAAACAGGAAGCCCGAACCAGGATCCCGGAAATCCTTTATATGATGGATTTCAAAACACATGGGTAAAAGAAGAAATGAGCCTTGATGATTACATCGGTCAGAATATTTTAATCCGTTTCCTGATGGCGAGCGATAATTTCACAGAGTATGATGGATTTTATTTTGATGATCTTGAAATTACGAAAATTGTTCCCGGAGGTGTGGGCATCAATGAAATCAGTAATACTGTTTTAAGTGTTTCCCCGTGTATGCCAAATCCCGTAAGTGATTATGCGTATATCAGCTATAGTTTGCCGAAAACAAAAAACGATGCCGTTTTGATATTTACAGATGCCACAGGAAGAACAGTGAAAACAATGACGCTGAACCAAAATCAGTCAAGCATCAAAATTGATCTTCAAAACGTGCAAAGAGGAATTTATTTTTACCAAATTGTTTCTGGTGATTCACGTTCTGTGATTCAGAAATTAATTGTTGCCGGCAGATAATGCGAGTTAAAAGAATTATTCATAAATTTGTTTTCATGAATAATTTTTACTCCTGAATAAACCCCGATTGTATTAATGAAACAGAAAAAGATCTGGGTAACCACATTCATTATCACTTTTATTGTACTGGTGTCAGTTGGCTCTCAAAGCCAGTTGGATTCAAAAAAATATTTTCATACAAAAGAGGAACGCGATTTTTTTGCAGGTAAAATAATGTCCCCTATCGGACCGGGTGAATATTTCCAGCTTTCTACCAGTTGCCTTGGCTGCCATGGCCCTGATTCAGCAGGGATCGCCAACATTAATGAAGATGGAGAAGATATTAATCTTTATGATCGCTGGCAAAGCACTATGATGGCGAACAGCGCACGTGATCCTTTTTGGCGCGCCAAGGTAAGTCATGAAATATTAGTCAATCCCGCGCACGCAAATGAATTGCAGAATAAATGCACTGAGTGCCATGCTCCCATGGGACGTTATACGGCCTTATATCATGGCATTCCTAACTACGGATTGATTGACCTTGCTGCTGATTCTCTAGGGGCAGACGGAGTTTCCTGTGCAAGCTGTCATACGATTGATCCAAGTGTCGGTTCAACATATTCCGGTGCTATTCCTTATGACACCACACGTAATATTTATGGTCCGTTTCAAAACCCGGTCCAGGGACCGATGCAATTGTATGAAGGATATACTCCTCTTTACAGCCCGCATATGAACGAAGCGCGGGTTTGCGCATCCTGTCACACACTGATTTCTCAATCGGTTGATTTGAACGGAAATTTTACAGGTGGAGAATTTGTGGAACAGGCAACTTATCATGAATATCTGAACTCTCATTTTCCGGCTGACACTATTACCTGCCAAACCTGCCACATGCCGCATCTTGATGATGCAATTATTATTGCTAATGGCCAGGCAGCTTTGCAGCCGCGTTATCCGTTCAACCAGCACATGTTTGTGGGAGCAAATTCCTTCATGCTCACCATGATTAAAAATAATAAGGCGCAGCTTGGTGCAACTGCTGATGACTGGAAATTTGATTCCACCATTGCAGCTACCAATGTACTTCTCAGGGAGCGCTCCATTGCTTTCGATTTGCAGCTGGACAGTTCAGCAAATGACACCGGTTATTTTAAAGTTCGCATTGAAAATAAAGCAGGACATAAATTTCCGTCCGGATATCCGGCACGCAGAGCAGTGGTTCAGTTTATTGTCATTGACGCGTTAGGGGATACGGTTTTTAAATCAGGGACATTTACAAATGATTTCAGGGTATCCGGAGAAGTTCCTTCTTTCGAACCACATCATGATATAATCAGTCAGTCAAACATCCCGCAGATTTACGAGATCGTGATGGGTGATGTGAACAATAATTTTACTTCTGTATTGGAACGTTCGGCTGTTCTTCTTAAAGACAATCGCATTCCCCCGGGAGGTTTTACAACTACACACAATTCGTATGACACTGTTAAGATTTCAAATGACGCCCTGGCTGACGCTGATTTTAATAAAGTGAATGCGGTGGAAGGTTCCGGAGTTGACATTGTTCATTACCGTATTCCCTATGCAACGGCTTCCGGAAATGTGAGCATCTATGCCAGGGTATATTACCAGGCGGTCCCTCCGAAATTTGTGGATGAACTGCTGGCTTACAACAGCGCTGAGATAGACTCTTTCCGCAATATGTTCAACAATGCGGACCAGACACCCTTGCTTATTGCATCGGACAGCATTATAAATATCGGGTTAAATATTCCATCTGCCAATTTGCAATTCCCTGATGATGATATTATACTATACCCTGCTGTTTCAGCAGATGGAAAAATTGTTATTTCTTCCTTAACAAAAGCAGGTTTAAAGGAAATAACGGTGTTTTCAAACGAAGGAAAAAAAGTTTCCGGATTGACCATTACTAATTCTCCTCTTTCATTACCGTTTAACCTGCCTCCGGCTGCAGGTATTTATTATTTGAAAATTACAACAAATAGTTCAAAAGTTTATTTAAAAAGGGCGTTCAGGCTTTAAAGAAAAATCTTAATTTGCGAAAAATTATTTTACACAGAAAATCAAATTCCTTAAATTAAAAATCATGAAAATATTTACTCTTTGCCGGTTGCTGCTCATCTCAATGATCTGCGTTTTGTATAGTGTCAGCTCAAAAGCGCAATTTGCGTTTACAAATTCCAACAACCTGATTTCGGCAACTTCGCACAGCGGATGTTCTGTTACAGTTGCGGATATGAACAATGATGGCCTGGATGATATTGTTAAAATGGATCAGTCAACGACATTGGTAATTGATATCCAAAACCGGAATGGCACCTTCGCGCACTACAATTTAGGAAATATTACAGGGGGCTCCAGGGTTTGGGGAATGGCTGTTGCAGATGTGGACCACAATGGCTGGAAAGATGTGGCTACAGGCGTTAACGGAGCCATGTATCTGGTTACTTTATCCTGGGCAGGTACCACAATTGCTAAGACTACAATTAATTTACCGGGTTCGTATTTTGTCCAGAATGTTACTTTCGGAGATTTTAATTATGATGGTTGGGTAGACCTCGAAGTTTGTGATGACGATGATTATGCAAAAGTGTATGTAAATAATTCCGGAACTTTAGCCGCTACTACAACCTTAATTAATACCAATATTAACCCCGGTATGTTTTATGGAAACGACCCTTACGATTCAGGAAACTACGGAAGTGTCTGGACCGACTTTGACAATGATGGTGATTTGGATCTTTATATTGCCCATTGCCGTCAAAGCACTACAAGCAGCACGGATCAGCGCAGAAGAGACAGGCTGTTTGTCAACAACGGAAGTAATGTTTACACCGAGCAGGCCCAGGCTTATGGCATTGAGGTAACTAATTTCAGGCAAACATGGACCACCAGCTTTGGTGATATTGAAAACGATGGCGACCTTGATATTGTGATGACCAATCATGGTGAGAATGGCCAGGTCCTGCAAAATGATGGAACAGGACATTTTACCGATATAACTGCTTCAACAGGTTTTGTCACTCCGGGTACTGATCCCCTCGAATCTTTTGTTGAAGATTTTGACAATGACGGGTATATAGATATTTTAATTTCAGGCGGAGGGCCTTTCGGTTCAGATTCTTATTTCCTGTATCATAATAACGGCAACAGCACCTTCACATTGGCAAACACGCCAATTCCTTCCACTACAAACGGAATGTTATCTTTTGCAGGAGGAGATTTAAACCATGATGGCAAGATAGATATTTTCGCATCTTATGGAGATGTTTACAATATGCCAACCAGTACGGATGATGTGCTCTTACTGAATACAACGGACAATGCCAATCACTTCATTACTTTCGCTTTAACAGGAACAGTGAGCAACCATGGCGCTATTGGTGCGCGTGCAACTATTTATGGAGCATGGGGAAAACAGATCAGGGAAGTACGTGCCGGTGAAAGTTATGGGACCTGCAATTCATTTCAACTGCATTTTGGATTAGGTGCAGCCACTGTTGTTGATTCTGCAATTATCACCTGGCCCTCCGGACAAACTACAACTTTCAATGCATTAGGCGCAGACCAGTTTGTAACAGTTGTTGAAGGAGGATGCAGTATTTCCAACAATATTATCGGTGGTGGCCCGTACATATTATGTACAGGACAGACACTTACGCTGACAGCTCCTCCCGGCTTTGCAACATATAGCTGGTCAAACGGTGACCTGACTCAATCTACGACTGTTTCATCTGCCGGAACGTACAATGTATTAGTTACATCAGCTAACGGTTGCAGCAACTTATCACCAACAGTTACTGTATCATTAAATCCTGATGAAACACCGGACGTAACTGCTTCTGGAGCCCTCGAATTTTGCCAGGGGGGATCAGTAACACTTACCAGCTCACAGGCTTCTTCTTATCTCTGGTCTAACGGTGCAACTACTCAATCTATTTCAGTAAATCAATCAGGCACCTATTCGTTAACTATTCAAGGAGTTTGCGGGGTATTTAATTCACTTCCTGTAAACGTGAATGTACTTGCTGCCCCGCTTCCTGTCGGAACAGGGGCTTCAGGAATAGGGCCCATCTCACTGACGCTGACTGCAACAGGCAATGCCCTGTCATGGTATGATCAGCAATTCGGAGGCTCGCTTCTTGGGACCGGACCTTCATTTAATACACCTGTGCTCACAACCACCACTACCTATTGGGTTGAAAATGCCACTTCTTATTCCGGAGTTTCAGGTTACACCGGTCAGACCTATCATTCCGGAAGCTTATTCAGTTCAGGCAATAATACAAACGGCACAATTGATTTTGATGTAACCACAGCCAGCAACCTCATTTCGGTAAAAGTCTATACGGATACTCCGGGTAACCGTGAAGTGCAATTGCTGAATTCTTCGGGTACAGTGGTGCAAAGCCTGCTCGTAAATATTCCTGTTGATTCATCGAGAATAACCTTAAATTTTCCGTTGGCTCCCGGAACCGGTTACCAGCTTACAACCCATGACTCGGTTAATTTGGTAACCCTGGGAACCATTACCCCGAGATTACAAAGAAGCAGTCAAAATGTTAACTATCCTTATCAGTTCAGTAATTTATTATCCATCACAGGATCCAACCAGGGCGCAGGCTATTATTATTATTTTTATGATTGGGAAGTTGAAGAAGCGCCCACTGTTTGTGTAAGTGACCGCGTTCCGGTTGATGCTGTTATCCTTCCTGTTGGAATAAGCAGTATTAGCGGAAACAGCAGCGGGCTTAACATCTACCCGAATCCTGCAAATGATTTCTTATACATTAAGCTGCCGAAATCTTTCAGCGGATCATTGCAATTATCAATTGCAGATCTTACCGGGCGCATTGTTCTTGAAAGATCTTTTGCAGGTTCTTCTTCGGACAATCTGAAAGTAAACCTGGAAGATCTTGCAAAAGGCGCATACCTTGTTAAAGTAATTACAGAAAAAGATAAAGTTGTTCAGAGAATCATAGTGGAATAAATTCTTTCCGGGAACAAAAAATGCCCTTCAGAAATGAGGGGCATTTTTATTTTGATTCATTCACATCCGGCTATTTCGCCATTGCTTCCACAATATCAAAGCGTGTGATAATAAAATTACGGTTGGCTTTAAAATCTTTTACCAGCACTGCGCTGCGTTCAGGGGTCATCATTTTGCTCAGGGATTCAACATCGGTAGTAATGTCTACAAAAGGCAATGCTTCTTTCATAATGCTTTCTACTTTTTCATTTTTTGCATCAGGATTTTCCATGAGTTTATTAAAAACAAGATTTTCAAAAACAGAACCGATGATGCGGTCACCGGTTGTAACAGGTAATTGAGAAAAATTATTTTCAGAGATCAATTTAAAAGCATTTGCAATGGTATCATTTTTATCAATGGTCATCAGTTCAATATTTTTTCTTGAAGCAACTATATCCTGTGCAGTCATTCCTTTTTTATCAAGGTAGCCCATCTTTCGCATCCAGTCATCATTAAAAATTTTTGCAAGGTAACGTGTGCCGTGATCGTGAAAGATGACAACAACAACATCCGTTTCTTTCAATTTATCTTTTAATTGCAAAACTCCGCACACGGCAGAACCGGCTGAGTTTCCCACCCAGATGCCTTCTTTACGGACAATATCGCGCGTCATGAGCGCGGCATCTTTATCAGTCACTTTTTCAAAAAAATCTATCACACCAAAATCATAATTCTTGGGAATAAAATCTTCGCCTATGCCTTCCGTTACGTAAGGATAAATTTCAGTTTTATCGAGCTTCCCTGTTTCATGATATTTTTTTAAAGCAGAACCATACGTATCAATTCCCCAGATTTTAATATTTGGATTTTTTTCTTTGAGAAATTGTCCTGTTCCGGTTATGGTGCCTCCTGTTCCTGCGCCTACAACAAGATGCGTGATCTTCCCTTCCGTTTGTTCCCACAGTTCAGGGCCTGTTTGTTCATAATTTGCCTTTCGGTTTGAAAGATTATCATACTGGTTAGGATAAAATGAATTCGGAATTTCTTTGTTCAATCGCGCAGCAACGGAATAATAAGAACGCGGGTCTTCAGGTTCTACATTCGTGGGGCACACGATAACCTCTGCGCCAAACGCCCGCAATGCATCCATTTTTTCTTTCGATTGTTTATCGGTTGTGGTGAAAATACATTTGTAGCCTTTAATAATTCCTACAATTGCAAGTCCCATTCCGGTGTTGCCGGAAGTTCCTTCAATGATGGTTCCTCCCGGTTTCAGGATTCCTGTTTTCTCCGCATCTTCAACCATTTTCAAAGCCATGCGGTCTTTAATGGAATTACCGGGGTTAAAAGTTTCTATTTTTGCAAGTACGGTTGCTTTGACACCTTCGCAAACTCTGTTTAATTTTACCAAAGGAGTATTGCCGATGGTTTGTAAAATATTCTGATAATACATTCGTTTTTTAAATTTTGCGCAAAAGTAGGAAAAGGGTTTAAGCTTTAAAGTTGCCATCAACGAATACGAATTTTTATGAATTTACGAATAGAGCACTGATTAACGAATTATTAAATTGTTAAATTGCTAAATTGTTTTTTAAGTGGAAATATTAACAGATGCTGATACAAACGAAAGAGAAAAAGCGGAACATTCCGAAACGGCTTCAGCTTTTGATTGACGGAGGGGAAAATGAAACGCTGGATTTTAAAAAAGAAATTACAAGCACGAATAAAATTGCAAAAACAATTGTTTCGTTTGCCAATCATAAAGGAGGAATTCTTTTGGTAGGTGTGAACGATGATAAAACGATTTACGGAATAAATGCCGAGGAAGAAAAACACATGCTTACAACGGCTGCTGATTTTTTTTGCAGGCCGGTTGTGCCTTTAGAAATAAAGGAACATCCGCTTGGGAAGAAAACTATTCTTGAAATTATTATCCCGAAGGGAAAGGAGAAACCCTATTTTGCAAAAGGCGAGGATGAAAAATGGTGGGCATACATTCGTGTGAAAGACCAATCGCTTCTTGCAAGCAAAGTTGTGCTTGATGTTTTGAGAAGAGAAAATAATGAAGAACAGACTTTAATAAAATATTCTTCTAAAGAACAGGCGCTTTTGGATTACCTTGAAAAAAATGAAAGAATCTCGCTTAAAGAATATTGCAAACTGCTGAATATTTCACGAAGGCGCGCGCAAACAATTCTTGTAAACCTTATCAGCATCGGAATGGTTCGCGTTCATACAACGGAGAAGGCGGATTTTTATACGCTGAGTTGAATGAGTTGGAAGTTTTATAGTTCTTGTAAAAAATGGAAGACTATATGGGATTCAGAAAAGCTACTCATAAGTCAACACCATTTTTCTACCTGAATTGGTTTCAATTATTACAGGATAACTATCAAGATTATAGGTATAGGTTGATTCACAAGGTCTGCACTCCAGCTCTAAAATTCCGACATAATCATTCCAATTCATTTCAATAACATTGTTTTCACTCCAATTAATCGGATCTTCTATATAAATAGGATTATTCTTTTTGTAATTCCGCATGGTGTCAAAAGTGTAGAAGAATTCATAACGTAATATTTCATTTGCATCACATTCTTCTACCTTTACAATATTGTTATTATCCCAATAATACTTTTCAATTCTAAAACATTGTTCAATTGTACCATATTTTTCTATGTCTATTTTGTAGGTTTTTTTTTTGCT
>DATEMK010000069.1:0-2197 GCA_035275625.1 Bacteroidia bacterium | reverse complement strand
CTGTCCCAATTCTTTCTCTTTATTTCTTCTCTTCCGGGAGTCTTTGCGTTAATTTCTTCTCTTCCGGACGTGTTTGTTTTAATTTCTTTTTTTCCAGCTACTATCATTTTACCTTCTGATGTTTTCAAACTTTCCTTTGCTTGCCCCGCTGCAAGTTTATCCAGTACCGGTAAAATAATTTTTAACTTTCTCTGCAGGAATTTTGATGCTGAACATTGAAAAATCTGATCTCTGCTAAAATTAGCTGTTAGGAGCTTTTTGGAAATGATTGCAGGAATTGAATTTCTTTCTTTTACAGCTGCGATTTGCAGAACTTGTTTCCAGCATTCTTTTTCAAAATTTTCTTTATCATCAATATATTTTTTTCCGTTTTTCCTTTCCAGGAATTTGAGCACGATGAAAATTTCGTCAATTGCTGTTATTAAATCTTTTTGATTTTCGGAAGTAAGCAGCGCAACAATCTTTACTAAGAAAAAAACCTTATGCTGGTAAATTAAGCGATTTACAACTTTCGGATCCGTGCTGATTAATGTTCTGAATTGTTCAGCACATTGATAATTTACCGCAAGTGATTCTAAAATTTTATCATACCAGGCATTATCCGCACGAATCGTATTCCAGGGCAGCCATCCATTTTTCAAATAAAAAATCCATTGGCTGAAAATGTTTTCAAGTTCAGAGATGCGGGAACTTTTTTGAAGGACGGATTTTGCACCCGTGCTTTTACGCAGTTGTTCCATGATTTTTGAGATTAGCTGCTCACTCCAATCTATGTTTTCAAAATCCTTTTCAGAGAATACTCCAAGGTTAATTTCAAGCCTGTCAATCCTTACTACTTCATCATCACTGGAAATTTCATTAAAAAAATTTTCCAACACTTTAACTATTTTTTCCCAATACTGCCTTCTGGCAGAATGTTGAATTTGAAAAGGATCCAGTTCTTTGCTTATTTCCAATTGCAGAACCTGCCTGCGGATGATGTGCTGCATGTCAGGAGTTATCTAATGGTAAAATGCTTTTGAGTTTTTCAATATCCGCATCAATTTTATTTTCGCTGTAATCATCATACCGCCATCTTTTAAAAACTTTTTTACTATTGATTTGTTTTTTATTCGCATTAATAAAGGAAGCGAGTTTTTTCACATCCATTTCCTTTGCATCTCCCGAACAAATCCGGTCAAACAACGAGCATAAAACAATTTCTACTATGGAATTTTTGTTTGCAGCAGTGAGTTTTTCTTTTGCACCTTTCGTCTTTGCCTTCTCGTTTAAAATTCCTTCTACTTCATTGATAAACCAATCTGTTCCGGGATTCGGATTTTTTAATATCGCCAAAGCTTTGCTCCTGACCGGGTACATGACAGAATTTTGGATTAACGGATCGTCCCCGTTTTTTACCGGAATTATTTTAGAAAAATCATCCAGCCAGTTTGATTGACGCCTCCTGTAAAACTTCATTAAAGCCCTGGGATCAGCAATGATTTCTCTTTCAGGAGGCTTAATTTCTTTTTCAGCTATACCGGCTTCCTTACTTTTCATTAGTTTTTCTTCAACCGGTTTTTGAATTTCTTTCTTTGGCTTTTCTGTTTCGGGTTTTAGTTTCCTTGTTTTTTGTAATGCGCCTCCTTCAACCTGGTCATCAGTTTCATCGCAAAAGACCAGTTCTTCTTCAATGGCTGAACACTGTTCCCAGCAATAAAGATCATTTATTTTTTTCCTTAAATTAAAATTGCCGCATTCTTCTTTTGCATCGTTAAAACAAGGTACGCTCACAGTTGTTTTATCCGGACAAGGAACGCATTCCGTACAATCCAGTTCATCTGTACATTCAAATTTCGTTGTAAATAAATATTCAATGAATTCGCAATTCGAATGTGGGTCAATGCACAACGGGGATTTTTGTGACAGCCATAAATTCCATTTTTTAAATTTCTCTTCGAAGCAGCACATGTCATGAGGCGTGAGCCAGAGAATGCGCAGGAGGATATGAGCAGGCGCTTCACGATAAATCAACGTTTCAACAGCGCTTCTGTCAAATACTTTTTTGTTCTCAATAATCCGAACATATTCTTTGTTACTGAACCTTGGTGTCCATGCCGGCAAGGCTATAGTGGCAATGAATGAATAAGGATCTTCGCCCGGTTTAAACTTGAAAGAACTCTTTCTTGCATCGCATGGATCATCTTCACCGCTTTCT
>DATEMK010000068.1:0-10801 GCA_035275625.1 Bacteroidia bacterium | reverse complement strand
TTTCTGGCGGTCATAAGGAAGAAATTCGCGCATGCTGTTAATTATTTTTGCACGTTCATGTTTTTTGTTTGCAACCAAGACTCTGAGCGCATCTGCTGTGTAGCTTTTATATTGCTTAGGCAAAAGTGCAGGGTCAATCTTGCGCAGGTCTCCGTTTGTTATTTTAATATAATCCACAAGGTCCCAATGCTGTTGTTTGAGCTGGTAAAAATCGGAAATTTTATAAAAAAGTCTTGATTGAAAAGTCATTTCATTGGCGAGCATTGCGGTACGGTCAATCATCTCTTCCATATTAAAATAATCCTTTCCGGTTTTTCCAAAATGAATGTAGGTGGCCCATAATTTTTTATGAAGCTCCACGAGGCGTAAAGAATCTTTCCCGGTTAGTATGAGAGGATTTCTTTTGTGGACAATCACATCATATTGAACTCCACCTGTTGCGTCTGCAATTTCTTTCCATCCCAATATTTCTTCTTTGAAATTTGAAGTCATGCAATAAATAGTGTTTACAATTATTTTTCTTTTAGCTGCCAATTCATACGCTTCCCTGTACCTGAATTTATCAAGGCTTACACGACCATTGCCGATTAAAAAAATTACTTTAATCGCCTGCTCATCGGCTGACCATTTCATTTCTGTAACCGAAGCCCTCAAAGCAGCGCCTACTAACTGATCACCTTTTTCAATTGCAAGCGTAAGTTTTGCAAGCTCATAGGCAAGGGGTGAATAGTTATTACTTAATGGTGATAAGATTTTTACAAAACCGCTTGATCGTCCAAAAGTTGGCCGTGAAAAGGCTACAATTCCTACTCTGAAATTCGGCTGCGGATGAAACGTATTCACCTGGTTTATCATATCCCACAACATATCGCGTACATCATCGAGCAAACCATTGGTGCTTCCGCTGAGATCCATGCAAATAACAACATCAATGGGCTTTTTGTAGTCTCCCGAAAAAATTTCAAAGCTGATGGAAGAAAAAATTAACAGGAATAAAAGTATTTTTAATTTCATTGGGAAAATATCGGAAAGAGAATACAAAATTAATCCTAAACACATTGTTATCAGTAAAAATTTTTCAAATATTCTACTTTTGTAATTGCGATGGATATAAAAAATATCGAAGAATTAAAACATCAATGGAGTCTATTGGTCGGGAAGCTCTCTGATTCGTTCGGAGAAGATCTTGATTTGCAGGGAATCATTTTTTTAATCGGGGTGCAGGAATTGGGAAAAGGAAAAAAGAAATATTCAAAAGACGAAAAAGAAGATCTGATGCACATTGCAACTTGCCGCTTGCTAAGCTCGTATGGTTATTATGAACTGGAAGGCGCGGATCAGGAAGGCTGGCCCCATTATAAATTAATAAAAAAACTCCCGCCCCTCTCTTTAAAGGAACAGGATATTTTCTTAAAGCAATGCGTTATTGATTATTTTAAAAACACCGGGCTGTTTGAGGAGTAACCAACAGTGAATATTTATTCCACAATAAAGCGTCCTGTTCCGATAATTCCTTCTTTATTATTTACTTTAAAAAGATACAGTCCTGCAGGAACATTTTTCCGGTCAATGATTAATTCTGTTGTCGCAGATTTCTTTGAAGTGAATGAAATGGTTTTGATTTCTTCTCCCAATAAATTATAAAAATAAACTTTGAGATTGCCGGAAGAAACAGAAGAAGGAATTGTTATCCTGGCAGTTGAAGTAAACGGATTAGGATAAACATGCAAATGCTCACCGCTGTTTGTTAATTCAAAAATTCCGTTTGGTTCGGTGACTATAGTGCTGTCACATGCCAGGCAAGCATTAACATCTGTCACGCAGAGATAATAGGTGCCGGCTGTAACCTGCGTGGTATCTGTGCCGATGGGTGTAAAAAAATAATTGTAAGGAGGGGTTCCGCCTGTAACAAATGTACTCAGTGTTCCGTCATTACATCCCTGGCAGGTAGCATTGGTTGAGGTAAGCGTAACAATTAATGAATCAGGTTCGGTTACAGAATTAGTAAATTCATTAGAGCAGCCGTGAGCATCTGTAACAGTAACGGTATAAGTACCTGCGCACAAATTAAGAAGATCAGGCTGTGTGCTCCCGGTTGACCATAAATAAGAATAGACAGGTGTTCCTCCGTTTATGTTCACACTAAGATACCCGTCACAATCCCCGTGACAGGTAACATTGAGCGTGTTACCGGATGTCAGCATAAGTGTGTCGGGCTGCAGCACAAGAATCGAATCAACCACAAAACAGCCTGCAGTGTCAGTTACCGTAACGCCATTCCATCCAAAGCAGGCATTGGTAATGGTTGAATCAGTTCCTCCGTTTGTCCATGAATAAATAAGCGTTCCATTTCCGGTTGCGTTAGCATTAACAATTCCATTGCAGTCGCCATAACAGAGAGGGGCCGTGTAAGAAAGATTAGTTAATGGCGGAACAATCTGAGAAATAAAAACTGAACCAATAAGAGAACAGCCATTCGAATCAGTCGCTATAACAGAATACGTTCCGGGGCAAAGATTGGTAATGGTATCTGTTGAATCTGTGGTTGACCAGACATACGTAAATGGCGCTGGCCCTGTTGCAAAAGCCATCGCAGTTCCGTCACATCCCGTACCGTTACAGGTAACATCGGTTGATGTAACGCTAAGTGTTAAAACAGGATCTGAAATTATAATTAAACCGGTGGAAAAACAACCCATTGTATCCGTAACGGTCACAGAATAGAATCCGGCACATAATGCTGTGGCTGTATCTGTGGTTTGAACAGGACTGGTACTCCATAAATAGCTAAAGGGGCCATAAGGAGATGCTGATGATGCATAAGCAATTCCATTGCAGGAGGCAGGGCATAAAGGTGACACGCTTGAAAATGTTAATGAAAATTGGGCAGTATCGCTGACCGTAACAATACTGTCAACAGAACAGCCTAATGAATCGGTGACCGTTACCTGGTAAGTTCCCGGGCAAAGTGAATCTGCTGTCTGATCTGTTTGTACCGGATTAGTTAACCATGAATAAGAAAAAGGAGGAAAAGCTGATGAAGTAGTGACGGTTGCCGTTCCATCACACACTCCCTGGCAAAGGGTTAATGTGGAGGAAAAGCTTAAAGTCGCAGAAGGAAGATCAACGATTGTAACTGAATCCGTAGCCGAGCATCCGGCAGAATCAGTAACAATAATGTAATAAATTCCTGCGCAAAGTGATGTTGCTGTGTCAGTAGTCTGAACAGGAGTTGTTGACCATAAATAAGAAAATGGCGCCATGCCAAAGCCGGTGACAACTGCTGTTCCATTGCATTGAGCCGGGCAAGAAGAATTCCCGGTTACAGCAGTAATAGGAAGCGGAAACTCAACAATCGTAATTGAATCTCTTGCCATGCACCCGGAAGAATCCGTAACTGTAATTGTGTAAGTTCCCGGGCATAAACCGGAAACAACAGCTGTACTGTCGCCTGTGGTCCAGGCATAAACAAAAGGTTCAATACCTGATGCAAATACTGAAACTGAACCATCGCATGCGCCCAGGCAGGAAATATTTTGTCCATCAGCTACAGCAGTACATCCTGAAGACCATTTTGCCACTTTGCTGATCCCTGATCCGCCAGCATCGTTAAATGCTCCGCCAACAAATAATTCACCATAATATACTTCGAGCGCATCTACTTCCTGGTCGCATCCGGATGTGAGCGAATCCCAGGTAATTCCATTATAACTTGAAATGTAATTTGCAGAAACACCATTTGCATCCGTGTAATTTCCGCCTGTATAAAGCACACCATTGTAAGTAAAAAAAACAGTGCCATATCCGCCAGCACCGCTTAATCCGCTTGCGAAAGCTGACCATGTTGATCCATTCCATTTTGCAATACTGTTTGCTGTGATGCCTCCTGCAGTCTGAAATGATCCTGTTACATACAGTTCATTGTTATAAACAGCAAGATCATACACACCTTCACCAAACCCTTGTATTCCTCCGCTCACATCATTCCAACTGGTTCCATCCCAGCGTGCCATATTGTTTACAGGCACGCCCCCGGCATCCGTAAAATTTCCGCCCACATAAAGTTCACCGTTATAATTTTGAATGGATAAAACGCTTGTCCCTGTTATGCCGCTGCCTAATGAATCCCAGGTGGTTCCATTCCATTTTGCGATTAAGGAAGCAGGATTCCCGTCAGCGGTTGTAAATGCACCTCCGGCATACAGTTCACCGTTATAAACGTGCAGGTAACCCACATCACCATTCATTCCGGTGCCAACGGGCTGCCAGGCAGCGCCATCCCATTTTGCCACATGATTGCAATTATTTCCACCGGCTGAAAGAAATTGTCCGGCTGCATAGAGTTCACCGTTGTAAATGGCAAGTGAATAGACGTCCTGGTCCATTCCGCTGCCTAACGAATCCCAAGTTGTCCCATTCCACTTTGCAATATGATTTACCGTGAGCGCACCATTGTTAAAGAAATGCCCCCCCGCATAAAGAACGTTATTGACGGGGTCGGTAACAAAACAAAATACATTGTTATCAAAAGGATCTCCTGCCGCACTCCATATTTGCCCGTGAGACGTGTTGGAAGAGATTAAAAATATGAATGTAAAGAAAATTCCAATACTGATTTTTTTAAAATAACTTTTCATGATTATAAATTCGTAAATTTTTTAGTTGTGCTCATCTTAAGAAAAGAGGCGTAAAAAAATTAAATGTTGTTTGATACTAATGCAAAATTGGAATAAAAAACGGAAAAACTTCCAGTATGTTAATAACTATTGGAAAGTTGGAATGATGAAATGCTGAATGCCGTTTTTCAGTAGCCGTATTTTTCTTTCCAGAGATTTTTCAGGTACGTTCTCAATTCATTTTCACGCACGTTGTTGCCGGGGTCGTAAAATTTTGTGCCTTTTAGTTTTTCGGGAAGATATTCCTGCTGCGAAAAGTTTTCGGAATAATCGTGCGAGTATTTATAATTCTTTCCGTAGCCTAATTCACTCATCAGTTTGGTGGGTGCGTTTCGCAGATGAAGCGGCACGGGTAAATCTCCTTTTTCGCTCACGGCTGCTGTTGCATTCATGATGGCAACGAGCGAGGCATTGCTCTTTGGAGAGGAGGCAAGGTAAATTACGGTTTGTGAAAGGATGAGCGAACATTCGGGATAACCGATTACATCTATTGCCTGGAAACAATTATTTGCAATGACCAATGCTGTCGGGTTTGCATTGCCGATGTCTTCTGATGCAAGGATCAGCATGCGCCTGGCAATGAATTTCGGATCCTCTCCGCCTTCAATCATTCGCGCCAGCCAATAAACTGCAGCATTGGGGTCGCTGCCGCGCATGGATTTTATGAATGCCGAAATAATGTCGTAATGCTGTTCACCGCCTTTATCATATAAGGCAATTTTCTGCTGCGCGATTTGAGTGACAGAAGCATCTGTTATTTCAATCTCTTCTTTGTTTGAAGAAGTTACAACGAGTTCAAAAAGGTTGAGCAGCTTGCGCGCATCACCACCGGATAATCTCAGCAATGCTTCGTTTTCACGGATGATGATTTTTTTTGATTGGAGAAAATCATCTTTTGAAATGGCATATTCAAGCAGCCCCAGCAATTCATTCTTTCCAAGGCTTTCGAGAATATAGACCTGGCATCGCGAAAGCAAAGGCTGTATGACTTCGAAAGAAGGATTTTCTGTGGTTGCGCCAATAAGTATGATGGTTCCTTTCTCGACAGCGCCCAGCAATGAATCCTGCTGCGATTTGCTGAAGCGGTGAATTTCATCAATGAATAGAACCGCTTTTCCTTCTTTCTCCGCTTTCTGAATTACTTCACGTACATCTTTTACTCCTGAATTAATGGCGCTAAGGGTATAAAAATTTAATTTCTGCTGTGATGCAAGAATAAAGGCAAGCGTTGTTTTCCCGACTCCCGGTGGTCCCCAAAGAATCATGGAAGGAAGCTGCCCGGTTTCTGAAATTTTGCGCAGCACTTTATTTTCACCGACAAGGTGATCTTGCCCTACAAATTCTTCAAGGGTTTTCGGGCGGACACGTTCGGCTAACGGGGCAGAGGGGTTCATGGAATCAGAAATAATTTTTTAACTGATAAATTTTCTTTTCTCTTCTTCCGTAACAGGCACCCTGCAAATTTCTCTTTTTCCAAACCATTTGTAACGATGGTCAGCAATAAAATTATAAACAGCATCGCGGATAAATTTTGGAAAAATAATTAATCCGAATAATAATGAATGAGGAAAACCAAGTTTTCGCATAATTCTTAAACCTGCATCCGATTTAAAAAACATGTTTCCCCCGGCAGAGCCGGGGCGGGCGTTTTCAATCAATATAACTGAATCCGGAAGTTGCTGAGAAGAATTATTTTTTTGATTTAAAAATTTTTGTGCGGTGTCCGATTGAAGCGCTGCAAAACGGAAATAATCTTTTTTATCGAATTTCATTATTAAATCCACCCATCGTGAGCAGTAATTGCAGGCCCCGTCAAATAAAATTATTCCGTGATTTTCAAACGGAATTCCTGGCATTATTTTCTGATTGCTATGGAGTAAGGATCAACGGAAAGCTCAGGTTTAAAACCCTGAACTATTTCAAGCGTATTTAAATCTATCGCTAAAAGATAACCGTTATTTTGATTGGGATCGCATACAGAGGTGTGATGCGGAGGAGGGCCGCCTGCAGTTTTAAGATTTCTGTTTATCACGTAACATATGCCCTTACTATCATCTACGGCAACACCATGAGGATAATAAAAAATACCGGGAGCGTCTATAGTTTTTACCAAAGTAGTATCAAGGTAATTAATAATACTGACTGCATTTCCAGTCATGCAGCTCACAAATAAATAGGGAGCAGACTGGGATGGAGAAAATGCCATTTCAACGGGATCACCGCCAACATTATCAAACTTTTTTAAAAACTGATCATCTGAAACCCTGTAAACCAAAACACCACTATTGCCATTTGTTCCCTGGCAGGTTACAAAATAGAGGGTATTATCAGGAGAGAATGCGATTTCATGCGGATTGGTATATCCGGAAGGAAAATTACTAAGGGCATCAGAATTAAAAATGTTAATAAGATCAACTTTATAGATTTTATTGTCATCTTGTTCCGTTAAATATAAATAATGCCCATCAGGTGACACGAAAGAGCCATGTGGTTTAGGGCATCCCGATGGTAAAGGATTCGGATAGGGCGTGCTTTTAAATGTCATGGTTTCGCAATCAACAATTGCAACTCTTCCATTGCTGGTACTGTAATCAGGAATGTATGCTGTTTTGGAATCAGGACTAAATGCAAATGTGTTCCATGATCCAAAACCAATATCCAATTGCCCTACGAAAGAATCATCACTTGTGCGGTATTTCTGAAAATATTTTGCATTGGTTCCTGTAAATGAAACATACCAGAATTTTTCGTCAGGCGATATGCCTACTTTGTGAGGAGACTCAATTAAATTAGGGTCACCTCCAACTTTAACATATTTCATTATAACCTGCCTGTCAGCATCCCAAACCGAAACAAGATCGCAACCCTGGTTAGTGATATAAAATTTTCTCCTGTCAGCATTATCGGTGAAACGATTTCCGCTGCAATCCGGTGCTCCATCCTTGATCCAGTTGATAACGGTTATTACTTCTTCTCTTGTGAGGGGTGTACCGTTATTAGGCATCGTGGGCAATTGAGCAGGGCCTAAATCATCATATGTATTAATAAAATTTACAAGAAAACTATTTTCAAGATTGTAAGGAATAATGGCTGCTCCGCCTCTTGATCCGTTGAATAATTTATCCCAGGTACTTAAATCAAGGCCTGCGGCTGCGTCTTTGCTTTTGGTATTATGACATCCGGAAGTTGCACATTTTCCAACAAAAATTTTTCCGATTTCATCGGGGTAACAAGTACTGTCTACCTTTTGAACAGGAACAGGAATGACTTCCTTTTTATCATAAGCACATTCAGAAAAAAGAAAAAAGGAACCAATTAAGAATGCAAAAGCAATTACCCTGTTTTTTTGAATCATTGATTTTATTTATGCAAATATCAATGCCGGATGATGAATTTTTTATTAGAAACAATTCCATCCTCCACCACTTTGCATACATACATTCCGTTGCTCCACTCACGCAGATCAATGGTTTCGCCAAACGAATTTTTGTAAGAAGAGAACACCGTTTTGCTTAACATGTCGGTGATGATAATTTCGCGCTTAGCGATTTTTTCGAATTTTAAATACAGGACATTTTCAGCGGGGTTCGGATAAACATTAAAGGAATTTTGTGTTTGGATTTCATCTATGGAAACCGTGCTGCCATTCGAATACCAGGCAGCTCCGCCTGACCCGTTTCCAACGAGAAAATCTATTTTTCCGTCATTGTTAATATCAGTTCCGGCTATTGTTGAACGAATCGGCTCATAGAAAAAGGTGGAGTCTATGAGATTAAAATTGCCGGAAAGGTTGCCATCAATATTGTCATATTTGCGAACAAAACCGCTTAATGATCCAACCATTAATTGATAATGTCCCAGGCTGTCATAAATGAAAGGAGCGCTGTATCCGTAAATATCCTGCCCGATTAAAGTAACATTTACAGCTCCTAAAGCGCTTGTCACAAAAGTAAAAGCGTAATTATTAATGGTTCCGGTATTTTCATAATAATTGAGATTGCCGGATTTTTCTCCAATAACCAGGTCTAATTTTCCATCCCTGTTTAAATCAACAATGAAAGGCGCTGCATTACCTCCAACATCAATCGCATTTCCATTGGAAGCCAGAATTTGCACCTGGGTTAAAATATAATTTCCGCTGATGTTTTGATAATATTCAAGAAACCCGTCATCGCTTCCGGTGATCATATCTTTATCTCCATCGTTGTCCATATCACCAAAAGTAGGAGACAATGCCATGAACCCGGTAGTGCTTGCGTTTGCAAAATCAGTGGTAACAAGACTAAAAGCGGGAGAAGAGGCGGTTCCGGTATTCCTGTAATGAGCAATCGCCACATGCGTTCCTGATGGAATCTCGGTATCATTATAATAATTCCCGATTATCATATCCTGCAAGCCGTCACCGTCAATGTCTATCAGCGCCACGTTGGCACCTGATCCCAGTTCAATCATGTTATCTACAAACAAACTGTTTTTAATGTATGTAAAATCATTTATTGTATTATTGGTGGTGTTTTTATAAAACAAAACATTGTTAAAGTTTTTTGAATTAACACCACATGGGGCAACAATAAGGTCTTTGTTACCGTCATTATCCACATCAAAATAATGGGGGCCCAGTTGTGACCGTCCCAGGGAAGCCGGGAGAGTTCCAAGGGGATGCTGAGAAGGGTACAAGGAGTCCAATGAAGTCATATTTGCAGAAAGCAATGTTCCGCCATTTTCAAAATATTGCAAAGACATACAGTTGATATCACCGTTTATAAATTCCTTATCACCGTCACCGTCCATATCAGGCGCTATGGCACAAAAACCAGAATGCAAATGTTCCAAATGCGCTACATCGTTAGTCGGATGGTATGGAGCCTGACGGCAACTAACACCGAAAACGGCCGTGCAGGCAGTATCACCTGTCAAACCAAAATGTCCCCAGCAACCTGTTGCCATATTAAAAACCATTGTATCGCAGCGGCCAAAATTTTCTTCTGCCAGGTTTTGATGGTATTCAACGAGAAAGCTTGAAATTGCAAAGGTGAGTACATCAAGATCACCGTCATTATCCACATCCACTAATGCGGGCTGGCTGTTGGAGGCAACAAATAAATTAGCGGGGAATCCGAAATAAAGTGTATAGACTAAATCAATTTCCTTGTGAAACTTTAAATAGCCCAATGAAAGATAATCATTGTGATAAACAGTCATACCACCCGTATAGTTATAAGTAAAAATGTCTTCATATCCATCACAGTCATAATCAACAAGAATTGCCCAGTCGTGCATTCCCTTAGGAAATTTTTCCTTGTACTCAGGGGCATATTGGTAATCCACCTGGTTGGCAGTCCCGTGGTTGATGTAGGTGGTGTACCGGAAATAATATTGCGAAGCGCCTTCTTTTTCAAAAACAAAAAGATCTTTTTTTCCATCACCGTTCATGTCAATCTGCGAAAAAGAGGGTGTATTAAATCCGCCTGTCCAGGCATTTGCCATTGGAGTTACCGGGTTTCCGAATTGTGTAACAGGAATGTTCAGGTAAGGTTTATAGGACTGAGCATATCCAGCAGAAATTAACACCATGCAAACCGCAACAGGAAGAAGTAGTCTTTTATTCATAGGAATAATTATTAGAATTTTATTAAATTAAGAGGTTAATTTAAAATAAATTTGCATTCGTATATAAAAAAATTGGTTTATCATTACAAAGATAAGTATATTAATTTTCAAATCCTTAAAGAAGACGCAGATAACTCTAAAAAGTTGCAGAAAAAGCGAAATAAAAATAAACAAAAAAATAACCTTAACCCCTGCCCATGCCCTCCTTTGACATCGTCAGCAAAATTGACCAGCAAAAATTAGACAACGCCATCAATGTGGCAAAAAAAGAAATTTCAACCCGTTATGATTTTCATGATTCAAAATCGGAGCTGGAGCTGGATAAAAAAGAATTGCAGATTCATGTGGTGACAGAAAACGACATGCGCATGAAATCCATACAGGATATAATCATTGCCCGTATGGTGAAGCAGGGAGTTGATCCCGCAAGCCTTGATTTCGGCAAAGAAATTTATGCCGCAGGCAACATGGTAAAAAAAGATATTAAAGTGAAAGAAGGCATTGATAAAGACACT
>DATEMK010000067.1:0-10458 GCA_035275625.1 Bacteroidia bacterium | reverse complement strand
CAAAGCAATTTTTGATCACTGCTGTATTTATGGCATTTCTTGCAATGGGAATGTCCATGATATTCCGCATTCAGTTAGCCTGGCCCGATAAGCCAATGCCCTGGCTAAGCAGCGTAGTGGGGCATCTTGCTGAAAATGGCCATTTAAAGCCTGAAGCGTACCTTGCCTTTATTACCATACACGGAACGATCATGGTATTCTTCGTGCTCACGGGAGGATTGAGCGGAACATTCAGCAATCTTTTAATTCCATTTCAATGCGGAGCGCGCGACATGGCTTCAGGATTTCTGAACATGCTTTCTTATTGGTTCTTCTTTGCTTCATGCACAGTAATGTGTTTCTCATTATTTATTGAAACAGGAGCAGCATCAGGCGGCTGGACTGTTTATCCTCCTCTGAGTGCACTGCCGCAGGCAATGCCCGGATCAGGACTCGGAATGACTCTCTGGCTGATAAGCATGGCGTTGTTTATTTTTTCGGCACTGCTCGGTGGAATAAATTATATCACAACTGTTATTAATTTAAGAACAAAAGGAATGGCAATGACCAGGCTGCCGTTAACCATCTGGGCATTTCTTATTACTGCTATTCTTGGAGTTCTTTCTTTCCCTGTTTTATTTGCAGCAGCTTTGCTTTTGATTTTTGACCGGAGTTTTGGCACCAGCTTTTTCCTTTCTGATATTTATATTGGCGGTGAAGCATTGCCGCATGCTGGCGGTTCCCCGATTTTATTTCAGCATTTGTTCTGGTTCCTTGGTCACCCTGAAGTTTATATCGTATTGCTTCCTGCATTAGGATTGGCATCTGAAATAATTTCCGTGAATTCCCGCAAACCCATCTTTGGTTACAAAGCCATGATCGGCTCCATGCTTGTGATTGCATTTCTTTCTTTCATCGTTTGGGGACATCACATGTTTATTACCGGAATGAATCCGTTTCTCGGATCTGTTTTCGTATTCACCACGCTGTTAGTCGCCATTCCATCTGCAGTGAAAGTTTTCAATTACATCGCAACATTATGGAGAGCAAATATCCAGATCACCCCGGCCATGTTATTTGCAATCGGGCTTGTTTCATTTTTTATTTCAGGCGGATTAACAGGAATTATCCTGGGAGATTCTGCTCTGGACATTAATCTTCACGATACTTATTTTGTGGTGGCACATTTTCATATTGTAATGGGCGCCTCTGCCATCTTTGGAATGCTTGCGGGGATTTATCATTGGTTCCCGCGCATGTTCGGGCGATTAATGAATAAAAAACTTGGTTATGCTCATTTTTGGCTGACAATTCTTTCGGTGTACGGTGTGTTTTTTCCCCTGCACTTTATCGGACTTGCCGGTGTTCCCCGCAGGTATTATGCAAACACTGCTTACGAGGGCTTTGATAATTTAATAAACATCAATGAACTGGTTACCATCATGGCATTGATCGGAGGAGTAGGGCAATTAATTTTTGCTTTCAATTTCTTTTACTCCATCTTCAAAGGAAAAAAATCTCCACAAAATCCGTGGGGGTCAACCACCATAGAATGGACTTCGCCTATTGACAAACATTTGCATGGCAACTGGACGGGACCTACCCCGGTGGTTTACCGCTGGCCCTACGATTATGGAAAACCAGACGCCCCGGAAGATTTCATTCCGCAAACAGTTCCTTATTCACAAACAAAAAGTTCGAACCTGCCCGGGGAAGAGGATTGAGCTGATTAAAACATTTCAGTTGAAAAGTCCTTTGTATTTTTTACAGGGGACTTTTTTATTTGAATATTTTTGAAGCCTGAATTTTTATCTGATCAAGTTGACACGCCTGAAAATAATTGCCGCCATTTTTTTTCCTGTTATTCTTTCTTTTGATTCCAAAGCGCAGTTTTTTGATTCCCTGAGCGCCAGCTTTCGTACAAAGCCAAAAATATTTTTCCAGTTTGATGCTTACAACTCTTTTGTATCCGACAAAGGCGCTTCCACATTTGGCTATAAAGCCGGAGTGGAATTTAACAATCATATAAAATTCGGGATCGGGTATAATACCCTGACTTCCGATATTGTGAAAGACCAGATCGTAACCTATACTATTCCTGATTCGCGGCCCGAGCAGAGTATAACAGATACTCTGCCTGCACAACTTGTGATGAAGTTTGTTCCTCTATTATTTGAGTACATATTTTATAATGAAGACCCTTGGCAAATCAGCGTTCCTTTGAATATCGGGATGGGAAAAACTTTCTGGCGTTATTATAAACAACAAAAAAATAATAAAGGAGAATATGAAGAAGGAAAATTTGATGAAAAAACAGTAGTGCCTATGACGATAAATGCAGAGGTTCAGTATAAAGTTATAAAGTGGGCAGGCGTAGGAGCGGGATTGGGTTTTCGCAAAATGATAAAAGGAAATCCCGCAGATGAAAATTTTAATTCTGTAATTTATAGCTTGCGATTAAGATTGTTTGTGGATGAGATTTATAAATCCCTTTTTCCAAAAAAAAATTAACTGACTGTATTCTTTTTTACATTGATTCAGGCCCGATGTGCTTTCATAGAGTCCGTTTTTGAAAGAGCCTGAAAAAGCAATCCCCGTACACCGGACAAGCTGATTAAATATTTGGAATAATGGGAGAAGCATCTCCATCATTTCATCCGTTCATCGGGCTTGAAAAATCTTCAAAAAAATGTAACCGTTTCAGGTTTTTACGTACAATGAATGGTGTTAACCAAATATAAATCGTCAACCATTAGCATGAGCAGAAATTTTTTTTGTTTTTTATTAATACTTCTCTCCTTCAAAGGGACAGCCCAGGATACTTTACAGGGCAGTAAAGTTGAAAATTATTATGACCTGAGCCTGGAGGAATTGATGAACATAAAAATTTCTGTGGCTTCTGTGAAAGAATTAACCGCACGTGAATCACCGGGCATTGTTACCCTGCTTACTAACGATGACATAATAAACATTGGTGCGCGTGATCTCACAGATGTTTTAAAAATGGTTCCCGGTTTTGATTTTGGTGTGGATGTGGAAGGGGTTGTTGGTATTGGCGTAAGGGGAAACTGGGCACACGAAGGAAAAATTCTTTTATTGATTGATGGGCAGGTGATGAACGAAAATCTTTATTCGAGCATTCAAATGGGTAATCATTACCCGGTTGATAATGTGGAACGAATTGAAATTATACGCGGCCCCGGCTCAGCAATTTATGGGGACTTTGCTGAATACGCAGTAATCAACATTGTCACAAGAAAAGGAAAAGATTTGACGGGTTCGGTTTTTTCTGCCTCTTATGGACAAATGAGTAAAACATTTGGTCACAGGAAATTCAACGTTTCTGTTGGAGATGACCAAAAAGATTTTTCTTATGCCTTTTCTGCCTCTTTGATTGATGCCAATCGCAGCCAGGAAGAACATAAAGACGTTTTCCGCAACAGCTACGATATGACTGATCAATCGGGAATAAAAAACGCACACATCAATCTTGGTTTGAATTTCAAAGATTATCAGTTCAGGGGAATCATTGACAATTACAGGCTCTCCACACGGGATGCTTACCAGGAAAATCTTTCGCAGGCTTACCCGCTCCATTTTGACTCGTATCTTTTTGAATTGAAAAAAGATTTCAGGATACTGCGCAAACTTACACTGACACCAAAATTCAATTATAAAAATCAAACTCCCTGGTCTTATAAAGGATCATCCGTGCAGGATGAATTTGAGGTGTTCGAAATAAATTCACAACGGTACACCGGAACGCTTACCGTGAATTATGATATAAACGATCACATAAATATAACAGGCGGTACTGAATATTTTACCGACAGGGCAGCACAAAAAGCAGGAGGGGTTTTTAATACAAACAATTCTGATGTTTTTCAGTACGAGAACACAGCTGTGTTTGCGCAGACATTAGTCAGAACACGATTTGCCACTTTAACAGCCGGGGCAAGATATATTAACAACAGCGAGTTCGCGTCTTCATTTGTGCCGCGCATTGGAATTACTAAAACCATTAACAAGCTTCATATCAAATTGCTTTTCAGCAAAGCATTTCGTGCGCCTAACACGCAGAATATTGATCTGAATTCCGAAATAAAGCCCGAAAACACGACAGTATTTGAAGCGGAAACAGGCTACCAGCTAAGCAGTAAAATGTCACTTACATTAAATGCTTTTGATATCAGCACTAAAGATCCGATTATATATAGTTATAATGATCTGCTTGACGAAGATGTCTATATGAATTATGAAAAAACAGGAACGCGCGGTTTTGAAATAGAATATAAATACAAAAGCGGGTCAGGCTATTTAGGTCTGAATTACAGTTTTTACATCCCCTCCGGAAATGCTTTGTCGAATTATGCCGTCCCCGGGAACCCTGATGCCCTGCTTGCATTCCCCGCACACAGAATTAATTTAACTTCAGGAAAAAAAATCTTCAATAATCTGAAACTAAACTCAACCATAAGTTTTTCGGGGCCACGCTATGCAATTGTTTCATTACACGAAAATGCCGGTGACACAATAGTTAAAAAATTTAATCCAAACATTATTGCGAGCTTAAATGTATGTTATAATAATTTATTTACAAAAGGGTTAGACGCAAGTATAGGGGTTTACAACCTGGCTGACGCGAAAAATTTCTATATACAGCCTTATAACAGCCTGCACGCTCCATTGCCGGGCACGTCAAGAGAGTTTGTAATGAAGCTTTCTTACATTATAAATTTCAAGCAACATTAACCAGGGATTCTTTATAGTCAAAATGAAATTTAACTCTTTTTTAAAGCCCTTTTCCGCACCCTGCAAATGGTGGTATAAAACTGCTGCCTGTTTTGTTTTAATATTTGTATTGTCCTCTTTCCAGTTAAAAAATGAAATAAGCGAACCTACTATCAAAGCTCTTTTCATTTACAACTTTACGAAATACGTGGAATGGCCCATTGAAAAAGATCATGCACATATCGTCATCGGTTTTTACGGCCCTTCGGCTGTCATTGATGAATTGAAGAAAATTTGCATTAATAAAAAAGTTAAAGACCGTAACATAGAAATCCGGCAGGCGAATGATGTTGGCGAAGCGGAAAAATGCGACATATTTTTTATCCCGCAAAATGAAAATTCAGTTTTTAAATATCTGAATGATCAATTGCTGGGCAAGGGCGTATTGATTGTTACAGAAGAGAAAGGGATGGCTCAGAAAGGGGCCGCCATTAATATAATTGAGCAGGACGATAAAATACGGTTTGAGCTGAATGAGAATTCTGTTAAACAAGCCGGTTTAAAAATTTCCAGCCAATTGTTGTCACTCGCTATTAAAATTTAATTCACTAAAATTCTTGCTGAGTATTAAAAAATAAATCATTTTTAACATGAAACGTCCTGATAAAAAAACATCTTTTAAAATAGACAAGAAAATTTATGTTGTCTTCTTTGTCCTGACCATCATCGCGCTTACCAATGCAATTGTCAGCACTTATACTATTAATAAAAGCAAACACATTACAACCGAAATCGGCACGGTAACTAACCCTTCTTTATCACAGCTTTTTGAAATGAACCAATTGGTTACTAAATCAAGAATGTACATTACCAATTGGGTATATCTTCAAAACAATAAAACCGATAAAGAAAAAATATCAGGGCTTAACCAGGAAACATATCCGGAAGTGAAAAACAAGCTATTGCTCCTTGTAAAATCATGGAACAATAAAGCAACTGCTGACAGCCTGAAAAAAGTTTTTGATGATTATGAACAATTGGTGCATTATGAAAACCAGATCATGAGCACACTCGTGAACTTTGATGATTACCAGGATCCTATGAAAAAGTTTGCGGCTGAGGACATGATAGAAACCCAGATTATTCCGCGTTCACAGGCCCTTGCCAACATGCTGTCAAGAATAACCGAACTGAAAAAAGCAGAGGCTTCGGTAAAACAGGATAAAATGATTTATTCATTTTCTATGCTGACCATAGTAGTGCTTGGTCTTGCCCTTCTAATTATTCTTTCAGTGGTAACCATCACTTTTTTTATATCTAAAAATATTATTCTCCCCATCATGCAGATCCGGGAACTGATTCTCCAGATGAGCAAAGGCGAACTGCCGCATCTGAATATGAAAATTCCAAAAAATGCAGTGGGAGAAATGGTTATTGCTTTACGGGCCCTTATGGATGGACTAAGAAGAACCTCTTCATTTGCCAAAGAAATAGGAACCGGAAATTTTACATCTCCTTTTGAACCCCTCAGCGAAAATGATGTGCAGGGAAAGTCTTTGATGGAAATGCGCGATAAGCTAAACCAGGCCAGTGAATCGGATGCATTGCGAAATTGGACAACCGAAGGAATTGCCCTTATGGGAAACATCCTCCAAAAACATTCTGACAACCTGGAGGACCTTGTTAACGAAATCGTTTCTACCATTGTTAATTATACAGACATTCAACAGGCGGCTATTTTTCTTGTGGAAAAAAACAATGAGCGCGATTTAAAAATTCAATTGAAAGGATATTATGCGATTAACAATAAAATGTTATCAGCCAGCCAGTATGAATTAAAAGAAGGGTTAATTGGCCAGTGTATTGCATCCAACCAAAAAATTTATATCTCCGCTTTGCAGGATCCCTATTTTACTATTGAATCTGGATTGGGAAAATCATCCACCTGCTGTGTTGCTATTATTCCGCTTTTCGCAGCCGGAAATGTGCTTGGCGCTATTGAAATAGCGGCCGTTCATGAATTGTCACAGGTAAAAATTGATTTTCTTGAACGGATTGCAGAACCTGTTGCTTTAAGTATTTACAGTGTGAAGGCAAACCTGCTGACCAAACAATTGCTTGAAGAATCTATGAAACAGGCAGATGAACTGAAGGCACAAAAACAGGATTTACGCTGGGCAAATGATGAGCTGACCAATAAATCGAGGCTGCTTGAATTATCGCAGGAAGAATTGAAATCTCAACAGGAAGAGCTCAAACAAATGAACAATGAACTGGAGATGAAAGCGCATTTGCTGCAGGAGCAGAATATTGCAATTGAAGAAGCCCGCCAATCGCTTGCATTTAAAGCAAAACAATTAGAACAAAGCAGTAAATACAAATCCGCTTTTCTTGCAAACATGTCTCATGAATTGCGAACTCCCCTGAATAGTGTGCTGATACTTGCAAAACTTTTGGCCGAAAACAAAACGCAAAACCTGACAGAAAAACAAATAGAGCATGCCAGTGTTATATTCAAATCAGGAAAGGATTTGCTGCTGCTGATCAATGACATCCTGGATCTGTCAAAAATTGAAGCCGGAAAAATCGAGTTGCATCAGGAAAAATTCAATACGCAGGATATCGCTTCAGACATTCAATCGCTTTTCAAAGAGATTGCAAATGAGAAGGGAATCAATTTCTCCATTTCTATCGCTAAAGATTTTCCTGCTGAAATGTATTCGGATAAAATGCGTTTATCTCAGATCCTTAAAAATCTTTTATCCAATGCATTTAAATTTACTCCTAAAACAGGTAAAGTAATGATGAATGTAGGACTTGCTCCGAAGGATGCAATTTTTAAAAATCAAAAGCTTTATCAAACCGATAAAGTAATTTTTTTCTCGGTAACAGATACCGGTATTGGCATTCCTGAAGATAAACAAAAACTTGTTTTTGATGCCTTCCAGCAAGCTGACGGTTCAACCAGCAGAAAATTCGGAGGAACCGGTTTGGGTCTTGCCATCAGCCGCGAACTAAGCATTTTGCTCGGGGGAGATCTGACACTTCAAAGCATTGAAGGTTCGGGCAGCAGCTTTACCATTTATTTGCCCCATCAATCTTCATCAAATGAGATCCTTTTAAATTCTGCAACTTCATTCTCTAATGAACTGAATGAAGAAAAATCCGGTCATAAAAATTCTTCTCACGCACAATTTCATAATAATGAAATCCTGGACGACAGAAACAATATTAAAGAAGGCGATAAAAAAATATTAATAGTTGAAGACGATATCACATTTGCCAAAACCCTTGTTGATTGCTGTCACGAGTTTGGCTGCAGGGCTGTGGTAGCTGTGCAGGGTGATGCTGCCATAAATTATGCAAAACAATTTTCTCCTGATATTATTATTCTTGATATGCAGCTGCCGGTCGTTGACGGATGGACTATCTTAAAGCAGCTCAAGGAAAATAAAGCATTAAAGCACATTCCTGTGTATATAATTTCTGCCATGGATAAAAAGCCGCTTGGAATTGAAATGGGAGCAGCCGGTTATCTTACCAAGCCAACAAGCCGTGAAGAAATAAATAAAATATTTAGTTTAGTTGCAGGTATGGAAAGTGTTGAAACAAAAATAAACGCTTCAGCATTGATGGAAAATAAAAACGGGGGATCACAAACTTATATATCACATAACATCCAGCCGGTTGTTCAAACCCCGGCAACTCCTGTAGTATCGAATCCCGAAAAGTTAAAGGATATTCTCAATGGCAAAACTGTTTTGCTTGCCGATGATAATATGAGAAACATTTATTCACTGACAACCGTCCTCGAAAGCGAAGGTTTACATGTAATTTGTGCTTATGACGGGGTTGAAGCTGTTGAACAGCTAAGAAAAAATCCTGCAGTGGAAATAGTGCTGATGGACATCATGATGCCCAACATGGACGGTTATGCAGCCATGAGAGAAATCCGTAAGGAAGAAAAATTCAAACAGCTTCCTTTAATTGCAATTACGGCAAAAGCCATGCAGGGCGACCGGGAAAAGTGCATGGAGGCAGGGGCTTCGGATTACATCACAAAGCCCGTAAATATTGAACAGCTGATTTCTGTCATGAAAGCATGGATGTATAAATAAAAAAGGGTTAACACATATTAATTTTATGAAAGAAATTATTGCATTTAAAAAAGAAGTCAGCAGCGGTTACTGCATTTTGCTGGTGGATGACCGGGTGGAAAATTTGCTGACCCTTGAAAACGTTATTGAAAAAGAAGGGCGAAAAATAATTAAAGTAGCCTCGGGCAACGAAGCATTAAAAACAGTATTGTCAGAAAAAGTTGATTTAATTCTGCTGGACGTGCAAATGCCCGATATGGATGGATATGAAGTAGCGGATCTGCTTAGGCTCAATCCGAAAACAAAAAATATTCCCATCATTTTTGTTTCTGCTGTCAGCAGGAATGAAAAATGCCCTGTAAATAAATTTGAAGAGGGTACTGTTGATTTTCTTTTTAAGCCCCTTGATATCCAGGAAACAAAATCCAGGGTGAGCTTGTTTGAAAAAATTTATTCAGCCAATGCTGAAAAGAAAAAATATTGTGATACGCTTGAACACATGGTAAAAGAAATGGATCACTTTGTTTACATCGTTTCACATGATGTAAAAGCGCCACTTCGTGCTATTGATAATTTAGCTGCATGGATTGAAGAGGACCTGGCCGGTACAGCAAGTCAAAGTGTGCAGAAAAACATTTCGCTTTTAAAAAACCGCATCAACAGGACGCAGAACCTTCTGGATGGCATTACAGAATATTCCCGTGTTGGCAGAATAAATGAAAGTAAAGAACAAATTAATGTAAATAAGCTGGTTCAATATGTCATTGACACGTTAATGCCTCCTGCCGGGTTCAGCTTTATGGTGCAGGAAAACCTTCCTGTTTTATTTGCTGAAAAAACAAAACTTATAAAAATTTTCACGCACCTGATTAATAATTCAATCATTCATCATCATAAGCAAGAAGGTGTTATCTTTATTCTTTCCTCCGAAGAAAACAATATGGTGCAATTCACGATTAAAGATGACGGACCAGGAATAAAGCCGCATCATTTTGATAAAGTATTTGAAATTTTTCATACGTTGCTTCCCAAGGATAAGCACGACACTTGCGGTGTAGGATTATCTATTGTAAAAAAAATAATCGAAACACAGGGAGAAAAAGTATGGTTCGATGATATTCCTTCAGGTACTTCAGTAAACTTTACCTGGAAGAAATAGTTTTTCTCAACTTTATACATTAAGAAAACAGGTGATTTGAAAATTTAAGAATCAATTTTTTCAACCCTTCTTTCATGCCTCCCTCTTTCAAATTCTGTTGTCATAAAAATATCAGACATTGATTTTGCAAGATCAATGCTGACAAATCGCGCTGGAATACAAATGATGTTTGCATCATTATGCTTTCGCGCTAATTCAGCCACCTCATTGGTCCAGCAAATGGCAGCCCGTATCCCATGATGCTTGTTAGCTGCGATTGCAACGCCATTTGCGCTTCCGCAAATTAAAATTCCTGCATCCGCTTCTTTATTTGTAACTGCATTCGCAACAGGATGTGCGAAATCAGGGTAGTCAACTGAATCTGTTGAATAAGTTCCTTTATCAATAATTTCAAATTTTTTTTCACCCAGGTATTTTTTTAATTGCTCTTTATAATCAAAGCCGGCATGGTCGGCACCAATGGCAAGTTTCATTTTCTTATAGATTTAAATT
>DATEMK010000066.1:0-43782 GCA_035275625.1 Bacteroidia bacterium | reverse complement strand
CCAGCGCTCCAATTGCAGAATAGTAACATTATGATCACTTTTATACTCACCAATTTTGTTAACAATTTTCATCCGCGAAGCAATTGTTTCAACCAGGTGATGATCTATTTTATCAATTTTTTTTCTCAGCAGCTCAAGGGTATTTTGAAATTCAATGTTATCGGATTTTTCTTTGCGGACAACAAGTGTTTCCAGCAATTCATTTAATGCAGCGGGTGTCAGCTGTTGATTGGCATCGCTGAGTGCATTATCAGGATCAATGTGTGATTCAATCATGAGTCCGCACATTTTAAGATCTAAAGCTTGCTGAGCCAATTGCAAAATCAGGTCACGGTTTCCGGCAATGTGACTCGGATCACAAATAACAGGCAAATCAGGAATCAAATGCATCAGCTCGATTGCTATTTGCCATTGAGGAGCATTCCGGTAGGTAGAATTTGATGATGAGAAAAATCCCCTGTGAATGGCAATCAATTTATCAATGCCGGCCCGATTCACCCGCTCCAATGCACCAATCCATAATTGCAAATCAGGATGTAAAGGATTTTTAACCATTACCGGGATGTCAACTCCCTTAAGAGCATCAGCGATTTCCTGTACATAAAACGGATTGACAGTTGTGCGCGCACCAACCCATAAAATATCCACATCATATTTTAGTGCAAGTTCAACATGTTCCGCTTTTGCAACTTCAACAGTTGTTTTTAACCCGGTTTCTTCTTTTGCGCTTTTTAACCATTTCAACCCCTCTTCTCCCGCGCCTTCAAATGAATCAGGACGTGTTCGCGGTTTCCAGATGCCGGCACGAAATACATGTACTTTATTTAATGCTGCAATACCCATTGCAGTTTCCATAACCTGCTTTTCAGTTTCAGCGCCACACGGGCCGGAAATGAGTAAAGGCAGTTTTGCTGATGGGAACCAACCGGGTAATGGAGTAAGTTTTAAGTCTGCTGACATGACATTTCAAAAATGTAAAAAGCAAAATTAGTCATTAATGTTTTGTCAGACTTTTGAATTTCTATTCCTTAATAAATGATCTGCTAAAACAATTGCAGCCATTGCTTCAACAATCGGGACAGCACGCGGCAGCACACAGGGATCATGGCGGCCTTTTGCTTCAAGAGTTATTTCTTCTCCCTGTTTATTTACACTTTTCTGTGCTTTTATTATTGTTGCAACCGGTTTGAAAGCAACGTTGAAATAGATATCCATTCCATTACTGATTCCTCCCTGGATGCCTCCGGAGAAATTTGTTTTTGTGATTATTTTTCCGTCTTTATTTAAAAACTCATCATTATTCAGGGATCCCTTTTTTTCTGCACCGTCAAAACCACTCCCGTATTCAAACCCCTGAACAGCATTAATGCTCAGCATTGCTTTTCCCAAATCAGCATGCAGCTTGTCAAATACAGGTTCACCCAATCCCGCAGGAGAATTTTTTATAACGCATGAAATTATTCCCCCGATTGAATCACCTTCAATTCTTGTTTTCTCAATAAGTTCAATCATTTTTTGAGCAGTTGTTTCATCCGGGCAGCGGACTATATTTTTTTCTGCATCCTCCAAATTCAATTCTGTATAATTTTTTTGCAAAACGATTTCTCCCGCTTTTGAAACATAAGCAGTAATTGTTATTCCATATTTTTTCAAAAGAACTTTTGCAATCGCTCCTGCAACAACTCTAGCGGCAGTTTCGCGTGCGGAAGAACGCCCTCCTCCGCGATAATCCCGGATGCCGTATTTCATCTCATAAACGTAGTCTGCATGAGACGGGCGAAAAGTATTTTTCAGATGTTCATAATCTTTTTCACGGGCATCTTCATTCGGAATAATGGCTGCAATGGGAGCGCCTGTTGTTTTTCCATTAAAAATTCCGGATACAAATTTTGCCGTATCACTTTCTTTTCGTTGAGTAGTAATAGATGATTGCCCCGGTTTTCTGCGATCCAATTCTTTTTGGACAAAATCAAAATCAATTTCCAATCCGGCAGGACATCCGTCAATAATAACTCCGATCATTTCGCCATGCGACTCGCCAAAAGTGGTAATGCGGAAGCGTTGACCAAAAGTGTTGCCGGGCATTTATGAGGTTTAAGGTTTAAAGTTTAAAGTTAAGGGTAATAGAAAGAACTTTAAACTTTAAACCTATTTTATTTAGTGCCCGAGAGGAGACTCGAACTCCTAAAGGTGTTACCCCACAGGCTTCTGAGACCTGCGCGTCTGCCAATTTCGCCACCCGGGCAATCGAAGTTTAAGGTTCATCATCGCATCAGCCAACCTTAAACTTCAAACTTTAAACCTTAAACCATTTTTAGTGCCCTGGGCGAGATTCGATCAGGGCGTTTTTCATTTTATAATTGATTGATTTTTAATACTTCTTTTTAAGCTGTTTTGATTCGAACGGCTGAATTTTTATTAATCCTTACTGACTTTTTTACGGACTTTTCGAGCACTGCAATTCTGTTTTCCATTTGCTGCAACCGGCTCAGATACATCTCGCCTATTCCCAGGCATAACCACTCCAAAGAGATCCCGAAAATTGTACTTGCATTCACCACATCATTAAGTGTTACGCTTCCCTTGCCACTGATCCACCGGGATGCCTGCACCGGTCCGGAACCAATTGTTTCCGCGAATGCTTTCATGTCCGTTATTTTTTTGTTGACGCTGATCACATGCTTTGCAGCTTCAACCATTCGCCTGGTTATTTCCTCCTGATGATCCTGATTCATTTACCAATTTGATTTTGCCGATGAAGATGTTTTTGATAACGAATTTTTCAAGCTGGTTGAAAGTCCATCACCAATAGTTTGCACCTGGTCATACAATTTCTGCTTCTGCTTTTTTGTATTGTTGTAATCCTCCACAGTAGAACTTGCATACTTTGTTTGAACATCGAAGTCAGTAATTGTATATTTATAGCGGTTGTCTTTCGCCTCCACCTTAATCATATAATGAATTGTGCCGGCATTAAATTTTTCACCAGTCAGGCCATTCATATAATAAACGGCTCCGCCTTTGCCAACAATTGTTTTTGAATTAGCATCATCAGTTTGAATAACAGATTGTGCGGAGTTGAAAGTTTCACCAAACCAAATCTTTGCTCTGGAATAAAGTTCACTTGCAGCTGTCGAATCAACTTTTACAACTTCAGTGAAAGTAATCCTGCCGGTTGCAGAATCAGTAGGAAGGGTTGTTTGTGCATTGATTTGTAACCATGTGGTCAGAAACAGGATTGTTAATAATTTTTTCATGTTATACTTTTTTTAAAATTCGAGTGACAAAGTAAACTCTTTTCAGGTTCCTCAATGGAATTTCGATTGGTTTGTACTCCGGGTTGTAGGATTTGAATATCCATTTCTCCCCTTTAATTCCATCATAAAGTTTTATCAGTAGGCCATCAATGGTTTGCAATACATACGGTTTTCCTTTAATCATCCAGTCAACTTTTTCTTCCAGTCTGGCTATTGCAGTGTCGCCAGGCGCAGCCAAATCAAACATGCTCATCCCATCAACTTCAAAAGCGTAATGCTCTCCATTAACACCAGGGAGCGAAAATCTTTGAAGAGAATCCATAAAAACTTTGTTTGCGTAACCCTGCAAAAAACCACCATAAGCAATTAACGGAACGTGGATGATATTTCCGCCTTGCGACTTAGTTTCAACATCTGAAACTTTGTTCTTAGGCAAGTGTTCCCCGTAAACCTCGTAGAATTTTTCTTTGAAAGCTTCGCTGATTGGAATCTTACCATTGATATAATTAGATACAAGTCCCTTGCTGTAGCCTGTGCTTTTCACAATTTCAGAGTCTCTTTTTATAATCCGTAACGATTTCAAATACTCGATTTCTTCCATGAATACTTTATCGTTTTGATCCATAATTATTTGACCTGTTCATAACTTTTTCTAAATAAAGTTTCAAAAATGTTTCTATTATTGAAACTTTGTTTATATTTGCACCGTATTTAGAAACAATAATACAACAAAAAATGGAACTCACAAAAAAATGTTTAGACCTGATTGAGGGAAATTCCCGAATCAGAAACCTCATTGCATTGGATCAGGAGTGTTCAGAATCTGCCGTCCGTAGGTGGATTAAGGAAAACACAGATGATTTAACAAAAGCCTCTATACTCAAAATAATCCGTGAGGAAACCGGACTTACCGATGCAGAAATTTTAACTGAATCAGTTCCAGCTCACAAATCATGACACCTGATCAGAAAATAGAAAGTTTGGAAAAGCGAATTCAACGGCTGGAAAGAAAAATCCTGCAACAGAATTTGACTGATTCAAAAGTTCAGGCTCCAAAGTCAAGAGCATACAGGAGACAGGAGCAACGCTACAACATTCGCAAATCAATACTGAGAATAAAATGAACCTCAAACATTGTTTATGTAAACACCACAACCGGCTAACGGTTGAACAGCGCAATGACCTGATTAAACTGCAGGAGCTAACTGATCTTATTTTTTCACAACGCTACTATATGGGTGAAGGTTTGGAGCATAACGACCTGAGTGTTTCCGAATATGAATATAACGAGCTCGGGTATCAGGAAGACCACAACAACGAAATAATTGAGTGCATAATAAAGCTTCTCAATTATGATATATACGACCGAATCGAGGAGGTGACAGAGTTACTCAGCGATGAAGTGAAAGTGGCCATTAAAGAATCAATCGAATTATTACAACCATCAATAATAACAGCATGAAAACAGAACCGGTAATGGTGGAGATCGGCAACACAACCATTGACAGAAACGAAAACCTGATTCACGGTTTGCGTGTTCTCAAAAACCATCATAAGGATGAAGGAAAAATATTCCTGGCAAAAACAATTCAACAGCGCATCACCGATTTGAAAGTAATGAACATCGCCATCAGATCATATATAAACACTTTAATAAAATCACACCAATGAACAAAAAGTATTTACACGAGGACGACCTCGACACGGTTTACGAAAACAACATTCCGGACAGTTATTACCTGCCGGATGACATTAAAAACAAAACTGCCATGAGGCTTGTACTCATTGGAATTGGAATAATGATGTTTTGCGCAATCATGGGAAGCTTCGGTTTTTTCAGCAAATGAAACGAACAAAGTTCCTGGCAATTGCCGGACTTATTTGGATGATCACTCTAATAATTCTAATTATAAATCTCGTTAAATCATGAACACAATCACAATCAAAAAAGAAAAGACCGTCAGCAAAACGGTTACAATTAATCTTCCGGCTTTCTTCAAGACCGGTTCCAGTTTTTACAAAGTTACAAGTGAAAAGCAAATGGTTCAAGTACTCCTTAGCCACAATCATTGTACATTTTGGAATGAATGCTCAGAATCAGAAATCAAACCCGTAGTTGAAAAGGGAATTGAAATTACTGAGGACGAATGGTTGGATGCCGTCAACACGTTCAGCGTTAAGGCAGACTGTTTAGTTGAAATGCACCTGCTGAATAAAACCTCCTCTCCAACTTTTGGTTCCGGAGAATTTGACAGCGAATCAGTTTTCAGGCAACATCAATAATTCAAACTGCATAAATAAACACACTCAATGAAATATCTAAAAATTCAGAACAAAGGACTCCTCGACATACGGTTGGTGTCGCTCATGGGAGGTACAACAAAGCGTGACGATGATTTTAAAATCGGGCAATTCGGCACAGGGTTGAAATATGTACTTGCTTACCTTGTACGCAACAACATTGACTTCAAAATATTTGTCGGTGAGAAAGAAATTTCCATGACAACTAAAACCGAACTGATCCGTGAACAGGAGTTCCGGATTATTTATATAGAAGGTGAACGCAGCTCCATCACCGACAAAATGGGATTCGACTGGAAAGCGTGGATGATCATTCGTGAGCTATGGTGTAACGCACTGGACGAAGGTGAAGCACAGAAAGAAGTAACGGAAACAGTTTCAGGAACAGAAGGCGCCACCACTTTTTACATTCAGTTTGTTACAGAGATCAAACAGGTTCACGATAAATGGGGTAACTATTTTATTCACGGAGAAACCCCGATGTATGACTGTCCGGATTTTTCCATTTACAGCGGTGGCAAATCATTACGGATTTACAAGCAGGGAGTTCTTATAAAAGAGAATGATGAAAAACCGGCTCTGTTTAGGTATGACATAAAGAACGCCTCTATAAACGAGCTGCGTGAATACACAGGGCTGTTGGATTGGGACATCACCAAGTGCCTGACTAATGCAGATAAAAAAGTAGCGGAGTATGCTCTTTCAACAATGAAGGAAGATCACTATGAGGGTTCGATGGACTATTCATGGATGAGTACAAAATATTCCGACAGTTGGAGCGAAGCCCTGGGCAATGCTAAGATTATCCACGAGAGGTTAGTCAATGACATTAAGGCAAGGGAACTGCCGATTGATTTATCCGGTGTTGTTATAGTCCCAAAGAATCTTTTCATTTCTCTCAATGCACAATTCAAGGGGATCAGCGCAGTAAGAGTAGCCGACAAGGTGAATGAGTTTTTTGAAATATTTCTTCCTGAACTCGAATTGAAAATAAAATCCGCATTAGCAACACTGGAATCATGTGGTTATTTCATCAACCCTGAACTCAAATTTATCTACGGCATTTTCGGAGACAAAACCATTTTCGCACAAATCCACCTCGACAAAAAAGAAATTTTAATGAGCGAACAGTTGATGAATAAATCAATGTTCGAAATCATCTGCACGATAGTAGAAGAAGCTGAACATTTCAACACAGGCTTTGTGGATTGTTCCCGACAGTTCCAGACGCATTTTATAAACCTGTTCACCAAAACGCTTCTTGAGAAAAACGAAATAGCGATTTAATTCTAAATAAGAAACCCGGTACAGCGAATACCGGGTTTGAAAAGACACATTTCAATGAACTGCAAATATAGTTAAACTTTAAAACACAAATCAATGACACTCAGAAAAGCCACACGGCAAAAAGCAAAAATCAGATTAGGACTTTCCGGACCTGCCGGAAGCGGAAAAACAGCATCAGCATTGCTGATTGCTTACGGTCTTACACAAGACTGGAATAAGATCGCTTTGATTGATACAGAAAACAACTCAGCTGATCTTTATGCAAACCACACCTTAGAAAGTGATGGAAGAAAATTTACAATTGGAGAGTTCCAGGTACTTCCATTGGAAAAACCATACTCGCCTGAGCGTTATATCGAGGCGATTAAGGAATGTGAAGTCGAAGGAATTGAAGTAATAATTATTGATTCCATTTCACATGAGTGGAACGGCAGCGGTGGAGTGATGGAGTTGGTAGATACTCTCAAAGCTTCATCAAACAGCAAGAATGCATTTACTAATGGATGGAGTGAAGCGACACCTCGGCACAACAAATTTATTGAGGCAATGCTTTCAAGCAAATGCCACATCATTGGATGTATGCGAAGCAAGGTGGATTATGTTCTGGAATCCATTGAGAAAAATGGCAAGATAATTCAAGTTCCAAAAAAAGTAGGCATGGCACCCATCCAACGTGAAGGTGTTGACTATGAATTCACGATTCATTTTGATCTTAACCTGAATCACTATGCAACCGCGATGAAAGACCGTTCCGGACTTTTTGCCTCTGGTGGTTTCGTACCTTCTGAGAAAACCGGACAGAATATTCTTCAATGGTGTGAATCAGGTTTGGATGTAAAGGCGGAGGTTGTAACAGCCATAGATAAGCTCGCCAAATGTGACAGCGTTGAAGATTTGACCTTGCTGAAAGAAACGCTTCCCATTTACGTAATTGAAAATGCTGACTTTATTAAAGCAGCAAAAGAGAGATATAATCAAGTTAAAAATTTAAAAACTGCATAATCATGGAATCAGCATACAGTGTTATAAACTACAACCCGACCACTAAAGAGCAGGCGGAAAAATTTGCTCTCAAATTAATCAGCGAGGTTAAATCCGGAGAAGTAAATCCCCTGGAACTTCACGTGAAGCTCACAGCCATGCAAAAAGCAATGGATCAGGTGAAAAAAGAAATTGGGGCTCTCACACTGCAGGAGGCTGAAAAGCACGGAGCAAAAATGTTTGAAGCCTATTCTTCAAAAATTGAAATCTACGAATTGGGAACAAAGTATGACTTCTCTAACTGCAACGATCCTGAATGGGTTGAAGCAAAACAAAAGGAAGATGAAGCTGCCGAGAAAAGAAAAGAGCGTGAAACTTTACTCAGATCTGTTAAAGGTTCTTTGGAAATTGTAATTCCCGGGACCGGTGAAATTGCTAAAGTATATCCCCCAACCAAGTCAAGCACAACCGGAATAAAAGTTACATTGAAATGAGCGAAGAATATCAAACCAAACTTCCACTATTGGAAGACCGGAAGCTATATCATTCTATCACCAAAATTCTCTCGGCAACAATGCCGGAGTCGAGCAAACTACAACTTCAGCAATGGTGTGAACGAATTGGCGAGAAAGAAGCTGACCGGATCATGCGCGAGTCCCTAAAGCGCGGTAGGGAAATTGATCAGAACGTTCAACTATATTTTGAGACCGGCAATTGTGAAAACGATCTCCTGAAAAATTTTCTTTCCGGTTACAAAATCAGATGCATTGAACAGGATGTTTTCAGCGACATCCACAAATACAAAGGGCGTTACGATTGCATTTTTGAAAAGGACGGTCGTGTAATTATCAACGATTTCAAGGGAAGCGGCAAGCCAAAGAAAAAAGACTGGCTGAATGATTACCCTTTGCAATTAGCTTCTTACCGTGCTGCACTATTAGAAAACGGAATTCACATTGACTATGGTATGATCTCCATGTTAGTTGAAGAAACCAGGGAGGTACAGGTTTTCATTTTCAGTGCTCCCGAGCTCAACAGTCTTTTTAAACAATTTCAAATTCGATTACAACAATACTTACAACTACTATCAAAAACAAAATAATATGAAAAAACTTCCATTAAACATTAAGGCTTTTATGGCCATGCAAGCGTCACCGTACGTGATCAAGAACCTGTCACCGGACGTGATCAAGAACCTGTCACCGTACGTGATCAAGAACCTGTCACCGTACGTGATCAAGAACCTGTCACCGGACGTGATCAATAACCTGTCACCGTACGTGATCAATAACCTGTCACCGTACGTGATCAATAACCTGTCACCGGACGTGATCAAGAACCTGTCACCGGACGTGATCAATGGAATAAAAGAAAAGCTTGATGAATGGGAAAGCATTCCTGTTTTGGACAAACCATATTCGACAATCCTCAAAGAAGTTAATGAGAAGAAAAGATGCTACCAGCAATCAACATTTGGAGAGATCACAGAATTTAATCCCGAAGAAAATATTTGTAAAAGCGCTATGTGCCTGGCAGGTCATTTAGTTCACATGGCTGGCACTAAAGGTTACGAGCTCAGAAAAAAATATGACTGGTTTGGAGCTGCAACACTAATACACCGCAAAGCTCATCCTGAATTACCGCCCATGGATTTTTTTATAACGAGTCAGGACTTGGGGTTGGCATATCTGGAATATGCCTCAGCATACGAAAACACTCCTGATGAAACGGTAACTGAATAGATGCAACTTAGAATAGACTGGGATCCTGTACACAAAAAAGAAAATAATCCTGAAAGTCAGGCAATGCTCGAATTACGCAGAGAAGATTTTAATGAACAATGTTGGCAGGCTTTGAAAAGAATGCTCAACGGAGACCACATCATTAACAAAGACCCTTATATCGGTCACATGGCAAGGAGAGCAAAAGACCTGAAAGATTTTTTCAACATTCCGGTAAAGGCTGACTGGGCGACAGACGCACAGGGGAATAAGCTGAAACATAAGTGGTACTATATACCGGTAGAATACAGGCTTCAAGTTGCAAAAAGAATTATAGGACTAATAATAAAATAAAAAATCAACATGAAAAAATCAAACAAAAAATCAAAAACAGAACAAGAACCAATGAACTTACCAACAGATTTCGAAGTGAAAGGCGCAAGCATAGCAGATGATTTGTGCAACTATAGTATTCATGTTACATCGGGAGCCGGTGTCGGAAAGCATAATGTAAAAGGAGAAGGCATTGTGGATGAGGACATGAAAATTGCTTTCTCACGATTTAACGTGCACCTCGCCATCATTGATGGTGTATATAAGCACAAAGGAATTGAAATTGATAAAATCAACAAATTCCACAACCATGACATCACCAACGATTATACGGTAAGCGGATTTAAAATGAATGGTGAAGAAGATAATCTTTCCATCGTGCTGATTGGAAGCAAGCATGTGGCTAACGGTATCATGGACATGGAAACTCCCAAAATCATGCTCGACCACACAGGCGGATATGAGTTCTTTAAAGAATTGAAGGCAGCTTCTGAAAACGCAATCAAAGAAGTGGAATTGTATATCGGAGGCAAATGCACGATGCCGGAGGAGGACGAGGGGACAAATCCAAACCAGGTGACATTACATGATGCTATTGAAGAAGCGGAAAAAGAAAAAGAATTTTCAAGCGGAAAAGTTTAATGCAGTTTACCCCACGACCATATCAGGCAGACGCCATACACCATGCGGTGAATTATTTCAACGGCAGTGGAAACTATAACGCCTTTGAAATACTTCCAACCGGCTCCGGGAAATCGGTGGTGATAGCTAATATAGCGAAGGAGCTCCGTGGCAAGACTGTAGTGTTTCAACCTTCTAAAGAAATACTTGCACAGAACGTGCAGAAGTTTACCAGCTATGGTTATCGTGCAGGAGTTTACTCGGCATCGGCAGGGAAAAAATATTTAGATAAAATAACCTTCTCAACAATAGGAAGCGTTACCACCAAACATCACTTGTTCCGGGATTGCGAAAATATAATTATTGATGAATGTCACCTGGTGAATGGCAAAGGGGGAATGTACCATGATTTTGTAAAAGCTATTCCGGGAGCCAAAGTATTGGGACTTACTGCAACACCTTACCGGCTTTCATCCTCCCTTGAAGGCGCCATGTTGAAATTTATCAACAGGACCAATCCGCGGATATTTAACAAATGCATCTACTATGTTCAGAACAGGGTGTTGTTTGACTCCGGCCACCTTGCCAGGCTTGAATATTTCAGCTTCAATGTAATTGACAGAAAGATGCTGCAGGTAAATTCTACCGGAACAGATTTTACCGATGCCAGCCTCAAAGAGCATTACCGTAAAATCAACATGCCGCAAATCACCATCGGCTATGCTAACCGGTTACTTGCAAAAAGAAAAAACCTGTTAGTGTTCTGTTCGCTGATTGCAGAAGCCAAAGAAGTTGCAAGCGGTATTCCCGGAGCGGTCGTAATTACCGGGGAAACAGATAAAGCAATGCGTGACCGTGTGCTGGCACAATTTAAAAGCGGAAGGATTCGCTGTGTGATCAACGTGGGTGTGCTGACCACAGGCTTTGATTATCCTGAACTGGAATGTGTTTTACTGGCCCGCTCCACGATGTCACTTGCACTATACTATCAGATTTTCGGAAGAGGAATGCGCATACATCCTTCTAAAGAAAGTTGCTGGCTGGTGGATCTTGGAGGTAATATTAATTTTTTCGGCAAGATAGAAACTATGACGATTAGAGTTAATGAAAAAGGGCTTTACTCAATATGGAATAACGGAAGACAATTAACAAACGTAACATTTACTAAAAATTAAATTTTAAAATTATGGAACAAATCTTCTTCAGAGCGCTATTTGCGCTACTCAACGACAAACAGGTCGTTAAAATTACCACTACACGAGTGGGTGATAAGCTGACATTGCTCATCAATAAAGACAACAAACTGATCACCATGACCGGCAATCCGGAAGAGGTGGACAATGGAATCATTAATCATTTAAAAGTGAACACCGAGCCAACCGAACAAAAGTTCAATGTTACTGTGCAGGATGCACCGGAATCCGACACTGAAACAGATGGTAAGGGTTCGAAAGCATCTTCCAAAAAGAAAAGCTCACACTCTAAGAAAAAAGTCAAATCATCTGAAAGAGAACCCGCCTTTATGATGAAGATGGAAATCGGGGAAGCGCTTCAACCGATTGTTGGCAAAGAACCGTTAGCAAGAACGGAAGTGACAAAAAAGATGTGGGCTTACATTAAAGAAAAGGGATTACAGGACAAGAAGGAAAAACGAACTATACATTCTGATGAGAACCTCAAAAAGATTTTTGGAGGAAAGAAAACGGTTTCCATGTTTGAATTGACAAAGCTGGTTAACAAACACCTTACTATGGTGAAGGTTGAAACGGAGCCTGAGGAAACTGAATCCAAGCAGGACAAATCAAAAGAAGTTGAGGCAGCAAAAGAAAAGCTGAAAGAGTTTACTGACACAATGGATCTGGGTAAGCGTGCTATGGATGCCGGCAATTTCGAGGAGGCGATTCGTGCATATGAAATTGCAGTTACCAAAGCGCCTGATGGAAATACAAAAGCTTCACATGATTTGGAGAAAGCAAAGCAGGCATTGAACAAACAACAGGCAGATGCCAGGGAAAAAGAGTTGAAAGATTTAATGGAAACTGGATTGAAGCAGCGAACGGATCGTCAATATGAGGCATCACTGGAAACTTTCAAAAAAGCAAAAGAGAAATTTCCGGACAATGCGGAGGTGATCAAACAGCTTGCCTCAGCTGAAAAATGGATAAAGGCGTTACAAGAATTAACTGATTAAACTATATAAAAACATGGCACTACAAGTAGATACTTTAAAAAGAAAATTTACCATCCAGAAGAATGGTAAAGAAATTGACCTGGCAGATCCGAACCCGGATATGACACCGCAGGAAGTGATTAAATTTTATTCCTCTGAATATCCCGAGCTGACCAATGCATCAGTGAGTGGCCCGAAGGTGGAGGGTTCCAAGGCGATATATTCGTTTAAAACATCTGTCGGAACAAAAGGATGAATACGGAACAGTTTATCAGATGCAAAAAGAAAAGAAAACCACCAAAGCCCAATCATCCGCAAGAGGATCTACAGGAGCTTCACAACGTAATCGGAAGCATCCTACATTCCGAAAGCGCTATCAATCGGAGCGTGTTAGACCTCTCGATGCACAGCCGGGAACGGGTGCCTCCTCCCTCCGAAATCATATGCCACCTTCCATAAAAATTCCTTTGAGATACGTGAATGGGGTGCATGTGGATTTGATGACTAAGCCAAAAGGTCACTGCCTCTTGGAGGATGAATCAAAACTCCTGAAGGCGCTGGAAGATTTATTACCGCTTACATCAGGAATCAAAGGATTCAAGGATAACACACGCTGGACTGATAAATCATCCGTTTCAGAAGTGTTCCACATATTTCTTCTTAAAACATCCAAGCTGATTCACCACGAGGAGCTGGGCATTGTTCTGAAAGATGGACGTTATTGCTGGAGGCTGAAACAGCCAGTTTACTTTGATGTGGACTGTCCAGTGATGCCGGTGTATTGGATTTCACAATTAGAAAAAGTAAATAAGGGTTCCCTTTTTGATTTATGCTTTTACCTGATCAGGTATTTAAACAATAGTGGGGGTGTTGGTTTGTGGCAAGAAGATAGTGAAAATTACATCTATCAAAATATCGAAGAAAACCTTGTTCACTATAAAACAAATCATGGCAATGATCCCCGTGATGAAACGAAAAAGGAAATTGAATCCCTGGAAAAAGCACATCAGGAATTCGGAAATAAAGGAGAAGCCACCAAATTTTACAACCGGCTCATCAGAGCGGGTTCATCGAAAAGGGTTTGGCTGCGGGAGTATGACAGCTATTTTGGAAAATACAAGCCCAATACACAAATCCTGAAAGACATTTATAGCTGGCTGGAACTTGGAAAGCAACTAATGGTGTCGGGACAGAACATGCATAAGTTCATTTCTCTTCCCTCAGAATATGAAGGACAGGAGGAGCAATACGATGAATTACCCATGACTCCTGACGAGGCAGTAAAATTTCTTTGGAGAACCGATGATGCATTTCATTATGAACTCACCGGTATGTGTGAGGCACAGACCAGCAATGCGGGAGGTGTTCCTTTCTTTCTTGATTGTGTTATTGAGAAGCCATCAGATTTTGAGGATACAAAAAATTGCTTCCCGGAGGTACTGATTAAATTTATGAAAGCTGGCCGGATGATGGAGAAAAAATACCGGAGTGTTTTTGAAGACACTAACAAACTTTCCAAGGCACTGTTCAAACCAATACCATTATTAGATATTCTATGAAACAACCGAACCTTTCATTTTATTCACCCAAGCAGGCTTTGATTGTTTATTCAACCAATCCTGCTGAAAAAGACCGGACCGAAACCAAATATTACGTGGAGGTGTCGGACATCATGCAGGATGGTTCCAAGGCATTTATCGGATCAGGAAAACCGGTTACTAAACAATCGTTGCAGCTGCTGATGGATGTGGTTGCAAAAAACGATAAGCAAACGTATTATTCTATTTCGGATATAGTTCCCACCAACCTGCTGGTTATTGATCAGCGCCCGGGACGAAATGTAATCGCCTGGTGGCAGACGACAAAGCGCCAGACTCTGCTGATTAAAAATAAGCCGTCCATCACTGCATGGACTCCTCCGCTTGTCTTCATCGTCAAAAACAATACACTGGTTGTAACTGCATTGAATAAGAATCGCAGGCCATCCATTTTAACCAGGCTGCATCATGCTCCGTTCTTCAATGTGTATTCCGATCATAAGGTGTGTCTTGGTAATGTGAAGGTGCCAAAAACAAGCGGGGATATTAATGAACTTATTGCAGCCTGGGAAAAGGCATTCTGGAATTCGGAATTTACCGACAATGTAACAGGCGCCTATAGTAAAACGGACATGCAGAAGTGGTGGAGGAAAAAACGCAGGGGTAAATTCAATTTAAAAAAACTTAAACAGAGCACTACCAATCTCAGAGCAATATGCGAAAATCTGTAAGTAAAAAATCAGTTTCCAAAAAAGAAGAAAAGAAAGTTCATTTTACCGAACAGTATTTTCTATCCCCTGAACATCCCATAACAGTCAAAGTGATTGGGTGTGGTGGATCCGGCAGCCAGATGCTGCAGGCGCTGGCCAGAATCAATGTTTCGCTCATTGCATTGGGCCACCCGGGTATAGTTGTACAGGCGTGGGATCCTGATAAAGTAAGCGAGGCAAACTTGGGACGGCAATTGTTTTCAAAAGCTGACTTAGATCAGTACAAAGCAAAAATTCTTATTGAGCGTATCAACAGGTTTTATGGATTCAACTGGCAGTCATTTCCTATGAAATGGGATCAACAGGCTTTAAAAGACAGGTGCTTTGCTAATATGATGGTATCATGTGTGGACAACGTACAGTCACGTGAATGGATCGAAGAAATTAAATATTTAACCAATAACGACCGATCACCCTTTAACATACCGGTTTATTGGCTGGACCTTGGCAACAGCCAGACATCAGGCCAGGTGGTGTTAGGAACCTTCGGTAAAGTGAACCAGCCTAAAGGATCTAAGGGTACAGTTAAAGAATTACCTACTATACTGGATTTGTTTCCGGATATGAAAAAATTTGATAAGCCGGATATGCCCAGTTGTTCACTTGCTGAAGCTTTGGGAAAGCAGGATTTGTTTATTAATTCCATCCTGGCGCAATATGGAGCACAACTGATCTGGAAGATGTTCAGGAATTTGAAACTGGAGTATCATGGTTTGTTTTTAAACCTCGACAATCTAAGTACAAATCCTATAATGATTAAAGCAAAAAATGAAAAAGCATGATTGCCGTGTCTGTGGAATTCCTTTCACCGTGCATTACAAAGTACATAGCAAAAAGCAAATCGAAATTGTGAAAATGGTGCACAACGGACTTGACTTCTATGAACTAATTGATCCTTACAACTTAATTGTATTAGTTGAATATTTAAAGAAATTATGATGGAAACACAATCACCAGCAGATATAGCAATGAAGAAATTCATTGATTCGATTCCTGAAAAATTTGGTCGTAGCGGATGGGGATATTGTGACGAATGCAAGACAGCTCCCATACATGCTGCAATGAACATGCATGTGTTTATGCTGCCGAAGGAATTCAATTATGAGGGTAAGGCGGTGTGCCGTGTATGCCTGAACAAACTTTATCTGTTACACAATTACGCTAATAAAAACTGAAATGCTCCTGGGATTCAAAAAACGTTTTATTGATCCGATTAAAATAGGCACTAAGGTTTTCACGATGCGCAAACGTAGAAAAAAAGAGGTGAAGATTGGCGAAACTTTATACATGTACACGGCACTGAGAACAAAACATTGTCAGCTGATCACCAATAAGGAGAAGCTAATCAGCAAGCAGAAAGCGTGGATCAGAATAATATATATCACAGATACCTTTCTTTCGTTGAAGATTTGTGTTGATGGTAGGTCCCTGCATCGAAATGAAATTTCAGAGTTTGTAAAGTTTGATGGATTCACTGATGAAAATGATTTTTGTAAATACTGGATTGATTCGGTTAAAAAGGACAGAAACAAAAAGGGGTTACGAGGTCAGACGTGCAAAATAGTTGAAAGTTTAACAATGTATCACTGGACTGATTTAAGGTATTAAACAATGGCTCGACCGATAAAAGAAGGATTGGATTATTTTCCATTTAATGTTGATTTTTTTGAGGATGACAAGATTCAATTCGTCTCCGGGAGGTTCGGGGAAAAGGGAGAAGTGATTGCTATTAAGTTACTATGTAAAATTTATAAGGACAAAGGGTATTATTATCAATGGGGGGATGATGAAGCAATACTATTTGCAAAGCGTGTGGGTAATATTCAACATACGTTAGTGAATGATGTGGTGCATGAATTGGTCAAGCGCGATTTTTTCCACAAAATCATTTTTGATTCGTTCAAGATTCTGACCTCAGCCGGCATTCAAAAAAGATATGTAGCCATTTGCCAGGCAGGAAAGCGGAAAAATTTTATAATAAACCCGAATCTGAATTTATTACGGTTTTCCCATGATTTTAAAGAGTTAACTCCGGAGTTAATTGCGATAACACCGGAGGAAATGCAGCAAAGTAAAGCAAAGGAAATAAAATTAAAAGAAAAAAAAGTAAAGGAAATTTCGCCTGAACTTTTTGGATCAAAAGTTATTTATAATCCTGAAACCATTTTGGAAAAGCTCCTCGAGAATGAAGGATGGATATATAACACATCAAAGTTTTTAAGTTTTCCGCGCGCAAAAATCGAGGAAATGTTGAAAAGATTTATAGAGGAGCAAAACCTAAAACATAACTTGAATCGCTCACTGTTTGAGTTAATGGAACACTTCATCAGTTGGGCTAAGAAAACAGAAAATCAAAACATCAAAAAAAATGGAACTACCGGCAACAATACCAGTCAAAGAATTGAATCTGGACGAGAAATTGGAGAGCTATAAACACATAACTCTCACTCAGGAACAGGAAATACAAATAACTAAAACCGCCATCCTTAAAGCAAAGGAAGATATTGACAAAGCTCAGAAGGAGAAAGAATACTGGGCGACTGTCCACAAGCCAAAAGTTTATCCTATTTATTCTGCAGAAGTGTTTAACGGTCGGATCATTCAACAAATCAAAAAGACTGTTAAAAATTTTGTGATCGATGAATACAACGAAGAAATAATTTTCGACCTGGCCTGTTACTTCACTAATGACAAAAGGTTCGAAGAAAAAAACGGGTGGAAGCTTGACAAAGGGATCTTGTTATTTGGAAATGTAGGTTGTGGAAAAACAACACTCATGCGCATGTTCCGCGATAACCAGGTGGCCAGCTACTTTGTGATCAGCTGCCGGAAGGTGGCCAGTGAATTTTCTGATGGAGGTAAAGACGGAGGACGTCAGGCAATCGCAAAATATTTCGGTGAATATCAATCTGCAACTGCAGGAGTAAAGTTCGGGCATGAGCAATCTGTCGGAATTTGTTTTGATGATCTTGGAACAGAAGAGATCCAAAAGCATTTCGGGAATCAGGCTAATGTTATGGCAGAAACCATCCTGAACCGTTATGATCTGTTTTACAAGATGCGAAACAAAACCCACATCACAACAAATTTAACAGCTGATCAGATAGAGGAAACTTACGGGACCCGAGTACGATCTCGAATGAGGGAAATGTTCAACAAGATTGTATTTGATTCGAAAGCTCCTGACAGAAGAAAATGATTCAATCTAAATTAAAACACCGGAGACCGGTTGAAAAGGTCAAGCCCACTAATGTCTATTACTTCCGTGTGATGGATGGAACGCATGAAGGAAAAATATTAGAAGGGTTTACCTTTCGCTGTAAATATGATTTTATAGATAAGGTGAGGTGCAAAAAAACCGGTCTTGTTTTACCCAGGGGCATCTGCATGAGACAAGGAAAAGTTGATTTAACTATACAGCAATCATGACAGTCATGCACAGGGAAGCGGCTAAATTTTGGTGGAAAAAAGAATTACCACCTGATGTCGCTTATATGTACCATGATTATTGCGGAAGTTATTTTGGTGTTTCACCTGAATGGAAAAAGTGCACGTGGGCAGAAGTTTTTGCAAAGAGGAAGGAAAAACAAAATGATCAATTGTATTATAAAAGAATCTCGCATGAAGATTCAATTGTACCATGCTATATATGGGTTTTTAAAAACACCAACAATTGGTTTTTCGATGGTTGGTGGGTTTATATTAAGACATTTAAAGAAGACTACGGAATTAATTTTAGACATCAAACCAATTGGAAATTAGTAGAAAAAGCAATGATAATTTTCGATTGTGGTGTAATACCATTAGTGGAAAATTGGGAAGTGTGGTGTAAAATATTTTCTGAAAGGTTCAATCATGTGGGATTCAAAAGAAAAAAGAACCAAGGTCTTTCTCCTGTTATCCACTGCAAAATCAATTCATCAGGAAGACTATTGGATTTATATGAATAGAGCCGGAAAAATAATTTACATCGGCATTGATCCCGGGATCGAAACCGGTTTTGCAGTTTGGAATAAACAGCAGAAACAATTTTGGTCCATTAAAACTTTGAAGATTCACCAGGCATTTGCCCAGATCCATGAGCTCTATCGTGATATCTTAAAGAAGGAACAAATTTTTGTTCGCGTGGAAGATGCACGGAAAAGGAAATGGTTTGGAGGTAATGCTGATCAGAAAAAGTTTGGAGCTGGCGCCATTAAAATACAGTGCACCATATGGGAAGAATTTCTCACCGACATGAAAATAGATTTTGAAATGGTTGCACCGATAAAGAACGGAACTAAATGGAAGGACGATTATTTTAAAAGAGTAACAGGCTGGCCACACCAGACCTCAAACCATTCACGTGATGCTGCAGCTCTCGTTTTTCAAATGTAATTTTATATTTGCTATATGAACAATTACAAACATCCACGGGTACCTAACGACATCGGGAAAATTTTCGGAATTGTTTTGCTTGTAATTATCCTCCTTGGATTGATCGGTCAGGCCATGGGATGCTGATAACTTTCAGTTAACAAAATTAAATTGGAATCAATTTTGTTACTTTTGGCACCATGTGAGTCCATCCGATAAATTAAAAATTTGCGTTGACTGCCCGTTCCACAAAGAATCAAAAGTCTTTGGTAAGAAAGTAATAACATGCGGAACGCTTGACTTAACAGTTTTCCCTCCCATAATTGGCGAAAAAGTTTGTCATGCGGGAAAAGAAATAAAACTCTGCGGGTGCGTCATGAATCTGAAATCAATGCTGGGTGGCTGGGTAAGTTGCCCTGCTCATAAATGGTAAAACCAATGAAATCAACCAAAACAAAATCCAAAATCAAAACGCCAACTGTAAAAAAAGTCAGCGTTAAATCCATTATTCCTGATGACAGGAACACGAACAAAGGCACTCCGAAAGGAAAGGAGATGATCAAACAATCATTTCATCAATTCGGAGCGGGCAGATCGGTTTTGCTCGACAAGAATAACCGGCTGATTGCCGGCAACAAAGCCACCGAAAATTATATTGAAGGAGGCGGTCAAAATATTCTGATTGTTGAAACTACCGGTGACATGCTTGTCGCTGTAAAGCGGACCGACATTGATTTGGATTCCGCAAAAGGCAGGGAGCTGGCCCTTGCCGATAACCAAACCCAAAAGATTGATTACGTACCGGACTTGGAAGTTATTACAGAGCTTGCAGTATTGCATGAGATTGATGTTCTGAAGTGGGGAGTTGAACCGAAGTTTGATGAAACAGTCACCGCGGAAGGTGAGGAAAACACTTCTTCATTGAACCTCATGTACCTGGTAATTGACACTAAAAAAATTCCAATGACTGACGAGGAGCGGAATGAATTGAATGCACTTTTAAAACAGTACGTGGATAAAAATACAACGAGTATCGGATTTCCAAAATTCCTGATTGATGCTGCAAAAGATAAAATTAAGTGACATCCAGCCGGCACCATACAACCCGCGGAAAATAAGTTCCGAGGGCTTTGATAATTTGAAAGCCAGCATCATCCGGCTGGGAATGATCAAAGTAATTGTTGCACGAAAGGAAAACACTACAATTATTGCAGGCCACCAAAGAACCAAAGGAATGCAGGTACTCGGCATTGAAGAATGCTATGCATATTTCGTTTCAAATGTTTCTCTGCAGGATGAAATTCGTTTCAACCAATTCCATAACATGACGGAGCTGCCGATCAAAGAAAATCAACCGGTCGTACAGATCATAAAGGAAATTCCGTTCGGTGAATTCACTTACGTGGATCCTGCCGACATTGATGTGAAGAGTCCGGGTGCATGTGGCCAGATCGTGAGCGTGATCACCAAGCTCATGCTCAGGTATGGTCCGTTTGCAAATTGTGTGCTCGACCATGAAAACAATGTGCTTCTTTCTTCGATGTATGCATACTGCTGTAAACTTCTGAACATGAAGCTGCTTTGTTACAAGCTGCAAAAAAAAGATGTTGACTTCGCGCGAAATATGTTTGCACAGGATTACGGTGTTTTTTCTTATGAGCACACCGAGAAAAAAATTTACCCTCAATGTTATGCGCAGAAAAACAGGCTGAGGGAATCACAAACCGGAAACGAAAAAGCAGGCAACTCACGACTTTATGAATACACAGTGATCCCGAACCTAAAGAAGGAAGAAATCTCTTTGGACTTTGGCGCAGGGTACCAGGATTATGCAAAATCTCTGAACTCAAAAGGGTACAATGTTTTCCCGCTCGAATTCTTCTTCAGGAAAGAAGGAACCAACGGAATATGGATCGAGCATGTGAAAGCTGATTTCTTACGGATAAAAAAACAAGTCATAGCCAGCGGATTGTTTGATGTGGTGATCTGTGATTCTGTTCTGAATTCTGTTCACTCCATGGAAGCACAACACCATGTTCTAAGCTGCCTGAATGCATTTTGCAAACCAGGTGGAAAGATTTTCATTTCCGGACGACTCAAAGAATGTTTGGAAAGGCGAGCGAATCAAAAGAAAACCGGTTACGGAAAAACATTCACGAAAGATGATATGATCAAATTCGTTGACGAACATGGATTCTCCGGACAGTTCAGGAACGGACAATGGTTCTATCAAAAGTTCCATTCAAAACAGGAGGCTCAGGATCTAGCGGAAACATATTTCGGACCTGGCAGCAAAATGAAAATAGGTGGAGGGGATCAGACCTTCCAGATCATGGCCACAAAACAAAACACCGTTTCTCCGGATGCGTTGAAGAAATCGCTGCAATATGAATTCACCTTACCACTTCCCAACGGATCGCGGTACGCATTCTGGGAAAATCACCAGGACTTTTTCAAACGTGTGATTGAGCTGAATGGTTGGGGACAGGACAATGTTTACCCGAAAAGTATCCTTAAAAAGTTGAAAATAGTGGAATAAAGATGAAAGCCACACATTTAGCATTCGCCAATGCTTATATAAAGTCACCAGATCACGTTACAGCTTACAAGGCTGCGTTTCCGCACGTAAGCGATAAGGTAGCTGCAACCAAAGGTAAGCTCCTTTTAAAGCGTGATGATGTGGCAAAAATGATTACGGAGGAACAGGCAAAAAAAAATGCTCTTTATGATAAATTTCGTGAAGAGGCGATTGCAAAAATGGCTGCCGATGATGTGGCTTCAGAACATGAGATCAAAAAGACCCTGACAAACATCATTCGGAAGAAAGGTGCAAAGTTACCTGGCAGTGATAAAACCTTTATTCCATCCTACCCTGATCAGATCAGGGCAGCCGAAGTTCTTAATTCAATGTGTGGGTATGAGGCTCCCAAAGAAACCAATGTCAATTTTAAAACAGTGGAGCCTATCAGCGGCATGGAAGTAACGCCACAAGATGAAGCTTAAATTTAAAGCGTATAAAAATCAAATTGCTGCTATCCGTAAATGGAATGATTCAACCACAGTAGAGGTATTGGTTGGAGGTGCAAAGTTTGGCGGTAAATCATTGCTTGGTGCCAACTGTATTTTCCATGATGCATTGGTTTATCCTGAAACCTTTTACTTCATTGCCCGTGAGAAACTTATAGACATCCGGAAACACACTATTCCGACCATTAATGAAGCGTTTTCCAAGTGGCAAATTAACCTGACAGACTATTGCAAATTTAACGGGCAGGATAACTACTACCGGTTGCATAATGACAGCCGTGTTTATCTTTTAGAATGCTCATACCTCCCGCGTGATCCTTTGTTTGAAAGATTCGGTTCAATGCAATTCACCCGCGGATGGATTGAAGAAGGTGGTGAAGTTAAATCCCTGGCAAAAGAAAATCTGTTGATCAGCATCGGCAGGAAAAACAATGACAAGTATAATCTGCCGCGTAAATTATTAATCACCTGCAATCCGAAAAAGAATTGGATGTATCAGGAGTTCTATAAGCCGTGGACCACAGGCACATTACCACCAGACAAAGCCTTCATTCAATTGCTGCCAAAAGATAATGTGAAGGGAAATCAGGAGTACATTCAATCACTGTCAAAAATTAAAGATGAAGTGATGCGTCAACGGTTGTACCTTGGTAACTGGGAATATGATGACGACCCGACCTCGCTGATCAATTACGATAAAATATTTGACCTGTTTTCAAATAAGTTTGTTACACCCGGGGAGAAATTCATTACAGCGGATATCGCACGTTTCGGGAGTGACCATACGGTGATCATGCTTTGGGATGGATGGCGGGTGGAAGAAATATTCAGGGAGTTCAAACTTTCAGTTTCCGAATCCGCAAAGCGGATTGATTCCCTGGCCATGAAACATTCAGTTCCAAAATCCAATATTCTTGTTGATGAAGATGGCGTTGGCGGTGGAGTAAAAGATATTCTCGAATGCAAAGGATTTATTAACAATTCCTCACCGATCAAACAGGAAGGCGATGATAAAGAGAACTTCAAGAATCTGAAAAGCCAGTGTTATTTCAAGCTTGCCGATAAAGTAAATGAGGCGGGTTTATACATTAACACCGAGAACGAGCAATGGCGTGAAATGATCCGCGAGGAACTGGAACAGGTTAAACAGAAAACGGTTGATTCTGATGGAAAAAAAGCCATTCAGCCAAAGGAATGGATAAAGGAACAGATCAACCGTTCGCCTGACTTTTCCGACACGCTCATGATGCGGGTGTATTTTGATCTGGACAAACCGTTGACGGCACCAAGGTTCGGATTTTTTAACTGAGTGTTGAAAAAGTGGATTGCTTTTTGTTAAAAACTTTTTTGTTTCACGTGAAAATACAAGTTAACAAAATTAACTTTGCGTTCTCTCCCAACCTATTATGATACCTCTGACCATTGGAACTGAAAAACATTCCCTGCCAACTTCATGGGGTGATGTCAGTGTTGAAAAGTTTTTCCAGCTTGCCAACGAACCGGACCTGCAGGACGTTTTTAAAATCATTTCTATCCTGTTGGACATTGACTATGATACAGCGATAATGATTGATGCAAAGTACATTGCTCATACAATTGTGCCGATGCTCACCTGGTTAAATGACATGCCAAAATTGAAGGAGCTGGCCATGCCTGAGCGAATTAAAATTGGTTCCAAGTGGGTTGATCCGCATTTGGAAATCAGGAAAGAGCCGCAGGGGTTGAAAATATTGTTGCAGAGTTCCATGACAGAAGATAAAAGTGAACAGGAAATGATCACTTACTCCATTGCCGTTTACCTTTTCTTCAAATATTATAAGTGCGAGTACAGCGAAATGAAGAAAACCGATTTTGAAGACAGGCTATCGCTGTTTCAAAAACTGATCAGCCAGTGTTCAATCCTTGAAGCTTATCCGGTAGCAGGTTTTTTTTTGAAGAAATCAAAAAAATTTCGGAGACTGAAGCCAAAATATATAAACCTCTCTATACCGAGGATGAGGTTTCAGCCGGTATAAAAAACTTTGAGCGGTTCGGAATAATGAACATGCTCCGGGCGATTGCAAAGGACTTGAAGATAACGTTGGACGATGTGTTGTTGATGGATTACAATACAGCATTTGTTGTTTCACAGATGTTGCAGGAGGAAAGGCGGTTCAGGATCAGGTACGCAGATGTTATAAAAGAAAATCAAAAACGGAATCAAAAATGACAATCGAAGATCTCTTACAGGAAATTCTCACTGGGGCTAATTGGACATACCCGGTTTCATTTTATACAGGTGTAAGGTCAGAGCACAATCTAATGCATGACCAAAGGAATTTTCCGGCAGTACTGCAGATCGAACCTGTCGTTTCTTCTGATGATATTAAACTGAGTGGTTTGATAGAGCCAACTTATGACATCATGCTATTGTTTGCAATGAAATCAGAACTTGACTGGCCACAGGAAAAACATAATACGGAATGCATCACTCCCATGCGTCAGTTGAGTAGGAAGTTTATTATTTCTGCAACCAACAACAAAAAGGTAAAGACGATAAAGAATGTGAAGCGAACGAACTTTATAAATCTGTTCGATGTTGGCATGAGCGGAATTGTGTTCACCGGAAGTATTACACCTCAGAATGACGAAACATTATGTCTCTAAATCAGGCTGCCGACAAAATAGTTGATCAATTCATTAACAAGCTCGCTGATGAAATCAAGGGCAATCTGCGGGGCTATGGTTATTCTGATCAGAACGTACGTGCGGATGTCAAAAGCGATACCGAAGGAACTATATATGGCTGGAAATGGATTAAAACATTAGAGGGTGGAAGAGGTCCAACCCGACCAGATGCAGCCAAAGGAACTCCAACACTAAGAGAGGCAATCCTGGCATGGATCAATAAAAAAGGAATTGTGTTTACTAAATCTGTGCAGCTTCAAAATAAAGTGGTGATTAAAACAATTGGTAAAGATCAAATGGCGTACATGATTGCTGCGAAGATGCACAGGGATGGGAATAAATTATTCCGTGATGTGCATTCAGGCAAGGCGCCACAATTAATTTTTTCTAATGTAATTACTGATGAACGTGTCGAGTCGTTTATCATGGCTTACTCCAACTCGCAAGTTTTATATATGAAATCAGACATCATTAATTCCTTTAAAGACTAAACTATGTTTCAAATTACAATTCACGGATGGTTTGCAGCCATCGTTGTTTTTTTAAGTGCAGGATTTTTTTTACTTCAAATTGTCGAATGGATTATACGATTCAGGAGAAAGGATTCACCTGCTGACATCATACGGCTGAAACGTCCTCCCGATGATGTGATAAAAAAGCTGGCAGTTGAATACTGCATTGGTCAAAAGCGGTTGTGTTACGAACACGATTGGGAGCTGGTAAAGTTCGGAATGAACTATACCATCACGCAAATTAAAATGCAGTTCCAAAAAGCTCCATCACCTTCTCCAAATAATTTACCCGGGTATGTGAATCCTCCGCCACCTCCACCGAAGAAAGAAGAAGTTTTACCGCCACCTGCAGCAACTAAAAACTAATGGGAGCAATCATCACAAAACGCCCGTTCAAAACGGTTGTACTAACTGACTTAGCCGGACCAACTCCGACACCTGTTGATTTTAAATGGAATGCCGTTTCACATCCGGTCGAATACGAATTTCAGCGTAGGGATTTTGAAATAGTAACCGTCACGGATGGCGGTGGCGGGATCATTAATGTAATTATAAACGCTGATCTTACCCTGACACCTCCGACCGCGGGGGATTTATTTTATGTTGGCTCTGGCCCATACGATGGCGCTTACGCATTAGTGTCACACACCATCATGGCGCCCAATACATTGCTCAGGCTTCAAACTCCGTTCCTCGGTAATACGTTTTCAGGATATGTGAACTGGTATCAACTAAAGCCTCAATACTATATCGAAGTTACTATCATGGCAAATGAGAATTATCCGAACTCAGCGCTGGTAACGGATATTGGTAAGATGCGTGTTTCTCCGGACAGTAAAGGGATTGCCATTGCTGATGTTTCTGCCTGGTTAAAAAAACGGATGGCCATTAAGAACCGGAACAATTATCAATCAACTAACTTTCTTTGTTATGAATACGAATCCTTTGTAAAGTTCTGGATATTTTACAGGGAAGTGTATAAAACTACCGGCTCACTCGATGCACCATTAGAAGATGTCATCACCGGCACACAACAAAAATTCTTTGCAACAAATTCTGTCCGGCAAATTAGTGACAAGTATGGAGCGAACCTGGGAGAGTTTGTTCCTGTGGCGTTTGATGCAGATGTGAAAGCGAAATTCATTTCAGATTTTGCAGAGCCGACTTACTTCGGAGCAGGTTTTCCATTCGATATCGGAGTAATTATTTCCGATCAGATTTACCAACATCAGATGGTAAAACGCGAGTGGCCATACAATCAGAACGGAGTCAACACAGGTGTCAATGATACCACAGTGGTACCCACTTATTTTTCACGCCCGGGAGAATACCGGTTGAGATTAACACAAGGGTACGGTGCAGGAGTGTCAAAGGTGGAAGTTGCGCTTGTACTCAATGGATATGTTACACAGCGTTACGTTAATCAGCAATACGTCACAGATGTATATACAGAAATCTTCCCGCCTGTTCCTCCATTCGGCACACCATTCATTTGCACTGAACGCAGGATGATCCGTGTTAAAGAAGTCTGTTATGATCAACCCGTTTACATCGCGTGGAAGGGATCTGAGGGAGCGTGGAGCTATTACCTGTTTTATTACCGGCAATTTGAATCTCCGGAAGATAAAATACTGGGTACCTACCAGCCGAACATGGGTGATCTGGAAACAACGGAATCCATTACTAAGCTGCTGCAGAAGTCACGGCAGAATAAAGTTATTATTGGTGCAACAGGTCTGGATGAAAATGACATCCGCGGGCTTTGGAAGATGTTGGATTCTCCGGAAGTGCAATTCCTTGTAGGTTTCACTCCCGCAAACGTACCCATCTGGCAGGGCTGTATCATCACTCCCGGGAAGAAAGCGCCATTCGATACACGGATCAAACGGGGTGACATTGAATATACATTGGAGCTTCCGGAACGCTTAACCCTCACACAGTAACATGGATTTTTTTATTAACGATAAACAGGTTGAGCTCGGTCCCAAAACCAAAATAGCTCTCACCTATCAGGCGAATAACATTGCGGAGTTACAAGACCGCCAGGGAACATTGACTAATAAGTTCAAAGTTCCAAAGACGAATGTGAACAACGCCACGCTTGAAAATTCTGATCAGCTGACATCACTGACAGACATTCCATACAAACGCAATACAGCGCGCATCAATCATGGAGGTATAGATGTTATCCCAAACGGTTTTGCAATACTGGATGATCAGGACGATAATTATAACATCCGTGTATATGCCGGCAATGCAACATTGAAAGAAGATCTGAAAGACAAGTTTCTAACCAACCTTGATTTGTCGCAATGGAATCACACGTGGGATAAAGCCACTGCCATCAATTCCCGGACTAACACGGACGGTTATATATATGCGCTGATCAATTTTGTTGATGATACACTTCTTTCCTTTTTTGAAATTCCAACCTTCTGGTATTTCCTGACAAGCCGGGCCCGTCCCAGCTTTTTTATTTACCGTCTAATCCTTGAAATATTTGATCAGAACGGATGGAACCTGATCATTCCGCAAAATGTGTTGAATAATCCGGAGTTCCGCGCAGAGTTATTGCCAATGAATAATAAAGAATTGAAAATTTCAGGAGGCACAGGCTTTTTTTCCGCGCTTAAAACCTCTGATCAGTTAATAGTAAGGAACATTGGCAGTACTGGCCAGCAGGAATTGATTGCACATACTGATGATTCATCAGGAGCGCCTAATGCATTCGACACCGGGAACAATTATGATCCTGCATGGATAGGAATAGGACGTTATACCATTCCATTTTCGGGTACCTATACCTTTCAAACGACACAAATCATTGAGAGTACCACATCATTTGCACGTACGATAGATATAATTCTCTTTGACACGTTTGGCAATGTGGCCACTCAGGCAGTTACTCAAACCGGTATTGCAACCACAACGAATGTTTTTACCCATACTGCACACTTTAATGCAGGCGATAATATCAATATCATTACCAGGCTGGGAGGAAATTCCGCGCAATCGGATTTCATCAACATAAAAGCAGGTGGCACATTCAAATGCACGAACATTGTTCCGGATGGCGGAACGGTTGCAGAGGGTGGAATATTCGATATTTCGTTAAACATGCCGGAAATTTCCCAGTGGGATCTTGTTAAGGATTTCATGCAGCGCTATTGCTTGATCCCGCAAACGGATGAACTTACTAAAACGGTAAAGATGTTTCACTTCAGGGATGTCTTCGCCAATGTTCCCAACGCAAAAGATTTATCTGCAAAGCACATCAATATTTCCAAGGACAAAAAAGAATTTCACCCGACCACTTACGCTCAGAAGAATTTACTGCTGTACGGAAAGAACGATAAGTTTGTGGGTGACAGCTCTGGAAACTTTTTGATTGCCGATGAATCACTCGCGGAGGAGAAAACAATGTTCACTTCCATCTTTCAGGAAATCAACACCGGGTACTTCTATAATAATTTTCAGCAGCCTTACACCGGTTTGTATTTGGACGGTTCGCCACATGTAGTAAAACTGAAGATGATTCCCACACCATCAAAGGAGGTTATATACCAATCGTTTCTATCGGGTGACACTTCAGTATTCACCGATCTGCCAGCAACATACTTTGTCAATCCAAATGAACCGTATGATCTAAGTTTTAAATCGCTTGTTGAACAGCATTATCAGGAACTCATAGCGATTCTCACTAAATATAAAAAAGTCAATTCGACAATTCGCTGGGATCCTGCTGACCTTTCTGAATTGCAATTCGACATTCCGTATTACCTGAAAAAATACCAGGCATTTTTTTACTTAAATAAAATAACCAACTGGCTTCCGGATGTTCCTCCGTTAACAGAATTAATCCGGATTCTATAAAACAAAACCACATGGCAGAGCGCGAAGAAAGTATTTTACTAAAGGTTAAAATTGATGTTGACGAACTGAAACAAAAACTCGTTGAATCAAAAACCGAAATTGCAAAACTGAAACAGGAGAATAAAGATTTTGCAACGGAAGCTGCTGCAGCATTAAAATCAGGAGCTATTGCAACATACCAGGAATTGACTGAGAAAATTGTCAACAATGAACTCCGGGTTAAAGAGCTGAATACCGAAACAAAAAACCTGACCAATGTCATTACCCTGCAAACGCAGGCAAACAAAGCCGCTGACGGAAGCTATGAACAATTGCTGAGAAACTTCCAGCTTGCATCTATTGAATTGAAGAATCAGAAGGAATTGCTGGAACAGGATGCACAGGGAAATTATATTTTAACCGAGGCTTATAAAAAATCCTCTGATCAGGTGGCAAAAGCAAAGGACGCAATTATCGCATTTGATCAGGGAATCCGTGACGGTCGTACTAATGTGGGTAACTATGAAGTATCATTTCGCAAAGCGTTTGATCAGCTGCCTGCCGTAACGTTACAACTAAAATCTATTCAGCAAAATATCGCTGAGTTGAATTCAAAATTTCAGGAGGGTGGCGTTACTCAGAAAGAATTCGAACAGCAAAATATTCAGTTGACAGAACAATTAACGCTGACCACTGAACAGCTCAACAAGATCCATAATGAAATGAGCAATGTTTCTCAGAATACGGAGGTCGTTGCGAATGCATTCAAAAGTTTGAAGCAACAACTTCTTGAAGCGAAGGAGGAGGCCACGAAAATAGCACAGGAATTCGGTTTTGATTCTGAACAGGCATTGGAAGCGCAGAAGAAAGTTGCCGGGCTTACAGATCAGTTGGGTGATTTCAACAAGAGGGTTGAGGCATTAAACCCTGATGCAAAGTTCAAAGCATTTACACAGGCTGCCGGAGCTTTAGCAGGTGGAATTTCCGCATTACAGGGAGGCATGGCGCTGTTTGGCAATACCAGCGAAGCAACACAGGAGGCATTGCTGAAAGTACAGGCTGCAATGGCTTTTGCATCCGGATTGAATCAACTGGCGGAGTTAGGTGATGCATTCAAGAACATAAAAGCCATTCTCGGACTTACTACAGTGGCACAGCAGGCTCAAAACGTGGCACAGGCGGAAGGAACTGTTGCAACTGTTGCGGGTACTGCTGCCACTACAGGATTTGCAGCAGCAGAAGGAACGGCTGCCGTAGGTGCCACTACTTTAGGAACCGCTATCAAAGCAATGCTTGGTCCGTTAGGACTTGTTTTAATTGCTGCCGGTGCATTAGTGGCCATCTTCGCGTCTGATGCATTCGGAGCGGCTGAACAGAGCGTGGAATCACTTACAAAATCTTTTGAATCAAATAACCAGGTGCATAAGGACATGCTCTCACTCATTAAAGAACGTAATGAAGCGGAGGTAACATCATTGGAAAATGCTGTTTCACTTGCGCAGGAGCGGAAGGAATCAGAAGAAAGCATTTTTGAATTACAAAAAAGTTTAGTGAATGCCCGGAAGGATGGAAATAGACAGGAGCTTGTCGAGAACAAACAGCATTTGGAAGATCTCTTTCAGCAGCAACAGCAAATACGTCACAAAATGATTGGTGATCTGGAAGAAGAAGAGCGCAAAAAGGCGGAAGAATCATTGAAAAGTATAACCGAGGAGGTAAGTTCTATCAAAGAAGCCAATTCCCGCATCGTCAATGAGAATAAAAAACTGAATACCGACCTTGAATTGCTGGATGAATCGCATGTGGAAAACAAGCGGAAGGCACTGCAGGAGGAAACTACTCTCCGGTTGTCACTTATAAAGGACCAACATACAAAGGAAATTGAGGAGGAAAGGAATGCGCTTACTGATCAATTGGAGGCAATCAAAGGTACTGCGAGCGATACACAGTCATTCCGGACATTGTTAGCACAGCAAACGAATGAAAAAATCGCTGAGATCAACCGGAAGTTTTCAAAACAGGATATTGAGGAGCGTAATCAGTTGGAAATAAACTCAACTCTGGAAGGAACGCAGAAACGGATTGATGCGGAAATAAAAGCGGAAGAAAGTATCCGTGATTTTAAATTGACTGATGAAAGGCTCACAGAAAATCAACGTCAGCTGATCATTCAGGAATCACAGCAGAAAATTTCAGGGTTGGAAGAAAAAAGAATTGAGGTGATCAACAAAGTGCACCAGGAGGAAATTGATTTGGAAAAAAGAAAGCAGGATGCACTATTGGAAATCCGTAAGTCAGTTACCAGTGATGATCTCGAGGAGCAATTTAAACTTCGTCTTTCCGAAATCACTAACAACCTGCAGCAGGAATCGCAAGTACGTGAAACTGCAAGGGAAAATGATCTTTCAGTCAACGAATTATTTTTAAACAGGGAACTACAGGCAATAGAAAATTCTGATGATTTTAAATTAAAATCACTCGAGGATCAGGAGAAAGAACGGAATGAAATAATTGAGGAGAGTCGCAAAAAGGAGCTGGCCATCAATGCAGCGTATGATGCGGAAAACCTTGCTGCATTTTACAAAGCATCCAAGGCAATACAGGAAGCCACCCGCGCAGCCAACGACCAACGCATTAAGGATTTACTCGATTTAAAGCAATTGGAGTTACAGGCAAGCGGTGATCCGTTAGAAGCCTTGAATAAAAAACTTCAAATTCTCGATCTGGAAGAAGAAGCGGAAATTGCCAGTGAAAACGAAAAAATTCAGAACGAAGAAATTTTCCGGCAGCAGCGTGTCGAGCAAAGCAACAAAGAAGTTGAAGACGAGCGGGAGCGAATTATCAACTCCACGGAGTTTGCACTTTTAAATGCAGAGGAAAGAGCCACCACATTAATTTCATTAGACAGGCAGCGTGTTGATGACGAGCAAGCCATCAATGAAAAAAGTGAGCAGCTTAAGGAAACATCCGAAAAAACCAAAACACTCATTGTTACCAAATACAACAAAGCCCGGACGCTTGTCGTAGAGGAACAGGAAAGAGCACAACTTGAAATTACCACTAACACTTTAGGCGATGCTGCCGCTTTATTTAAAAAGCATACTGGCGCTTACAAGGTTCTTGCATCTGCCCAAGCGCTGATAAACACTTATTTGTCAGCAACACAGGCATACCTCGATGGTTTGGAGGCGGGAGGTCCTTACGGAATAGTTCTCGGAGCCATTGCAGCGGCAGCAGCCATTGCAGCAGGGTTGGCGAACGTTGCAAAAATTAATGAAACGCCAGTAGCTGAAAAAGGAGGGTTCATAGCCCAAGGTCCGTCACATGCAGAGGGTGGGATTGATGTGGTTGATAAAAAGGGTAAACCAATAGTTAATATTGAAGGTGGGGAAGCGGCTGTTTTTGTGGATGAAGTCACAACAGGAATTGTCAGCAAGACAACCACATCGAAAAAGTTAGACATTATCAATGATCTTATACACAATGAAGGGAAAAATGTCGTGTTGGCTAATACAATTGACCAACAACCAACACCTCTTTCTGCCAAACGAGAGACCACAACACACCCGCAAAAAACAGTTGTTGCAAAGTTTGAAAATGGCGGGTTTATAAATGATGATTCCCTTATACAGTACAGGGTTAAACGTGCTTTAAATGTTACAAAATTCAATCTCGAAACGGAAAATTTAGACCGGAACAGCAGCGAATTCACGAAGAAACAACAGGATTTAACTACTATACTCAACACGCTGACCAAAGATTATTTTGAACAGGCGGTGAAAACCACATTCCTCAATCAGGATCAGAAAACAGAGCTGTTAAACCAGGTTACTAAAGTTACTAACTCTTCTGATGGATCTTCCCGTCAAAAATCTTTACAGGAGCTGAAATCTTTTTCCGAAGAAGTGTTGAGAATAAATCAGGACACCAGTTTAAAAATGCTCGAGGAAAAACGGCAGGCATTTTCAGAGGAAATAAAAATTAGTACTGAGAGGTTTGGCAAGCAAGCCGTTAATGCTCCTGTTGAGTCGGAAAGATTTGGCAAGGCAGCAGTAAATAAAACCGAAGAAGAATCATTGCTGAGAACAAACGACCTTACAGAATCCATCAATGAAAAACGCATGGCACTGTTAAAGGAGGAAAGTAAATCCATCAACGAAATTTTAACCTCCACAAAAACAGTGAACGAAGTTTTATCAAATCTCACAGGCCAGCAAACTTCTGTAACCGGGAGTATTACCGATACAAGCAACTTACAACGATCCATCACTCAAACAAGCAATAACTTTTCTTCCGCCAATTTCAGTTCGTTTTCAGGTTTGCAAAATTCTTTGAGCCAGGTGAAGACATCGCCATTTGTGAGCGGAGATTTTTTCTCCTTTGCTCCTCCGGTATTCCCGGGAGCTGGTGACACCGGTGAGGTGGCCACACAATCTTTATTATCCGATTTAATTTCAGCATTTAGAAACATGCCTGCACCTATAGTAACTGTCGAAGACATCAACGCAGGTCTTGAATCAAAAGTGTTGGTAGAAGGTGACGCGAATTTATGATTGATCTGATTATTGAGCTCGAGGGAAAAGGTTTGCTGATGCGTTGCGTCAAAGCCGGTATTATTTCTACCAAGTATATTGCATGGAAAGAAATTTATACAAAGTACCAGGCAGAACTAACAGCGACAGGAAATAAGGCGGATGCTATTTACAACACTTCCGGAGTATGCAGGATTTCAGAAAAAACAGTGAGGAGGGTTATTGCTTCGATGGAAGTGAAAGATTGAAAGTCGTTATAATGATTTTCTTTTGATGATCTGTTAACCCACGTATTTTTAAAAGCTCTTCTGCGGATTTGCGATCATAAATTTTTCCTGACAGTCTAACACGATATTCCAAACTACAAGTTCTAACTTCTGAAATACTGAAATTGTCTACAGTATAAAGAATAGTAACACGCTCATAGCTATTTATTAGTAATAATCCGCAAGACATACCCCAAAGTTATAAATTAATCTGAACTTTCTCTTCCATCAGTTTATTGAATGCCTTGTTAAAATCAACTTCTTTCTTGCCGGGCTTCATCACCGGTGACGGCTTCATGCGAAAAATTTTCTGAAACAAATTTCGCTTTTTCATTTTCACTTCTTTGTTTTCCGTTTCAAAATATTCCTCCTGCAGATCGCAGATTTTATTTAGTAGCTCCTCGACACGCCTGCCGTTTCTCCTGTAAAAAGCATCATATTTTGTTGCGTTCGCCACGTAACGAACCGTGCCTTTGTCCTGTAAAATTTGCAGGTGGTATGAGTAAAGTTGAAGGTTGTTTGTCATGCCTGCAATATTAAAATAATTTTTGGGACAAATAACTGTCCGTTAATTTTATTAAATTGGAGTTTCCTTTGTTGTGCGATTCTCCCAAATGCCAAAACACAGGTTTTTTAAATCAACACCCATCTTCTTTAAAGATATGACCACGAAAATTGATCGTGAGAATGCCATTATTAAAGATGTGGTGATCGCCAACTATGGTTGGGATAAAACAGGTGATTACATGGACGATGTGTTCCTGAAATCACTTGCTGATCATGGAAACGCTCAAACCAATGGTGTTAAATCACGGTTCGGGCATCCGACCATGTGCAAAGAAGGTCTGGGTACCTATATCGGTCGTTTCAAAAACTTCCGCTATGAATTGAAGGCTGAAAAGTCAATGGGTGATCCTGAAGGGCAGAAGTACCACACTATCGCTGATCTGCACCTCGACAAAACAGCAAAAAAATCTCCGGGCGGTGATTTATATACATACGTCCTCGACATGGCGGAGAAAAATAACGACATGTTCGGAAATTCAATCGCTTTTTTTCCAGATGAATCACAGAAAATTAAGATCAACACGGATGGAGGAGAGAAGGAAGTTGATGCATTGCGCCTCAAATCTTTTGTTGCTTCCGATTTAGTTGATTCTCCTGCTGCAACCGAAAATCTTTTCAAGGATATAGAAGGTAATTATGCAGCAAAAGCGACTGAGTTTTTAGAAGAGAACCCCGAAATCTTCGAGATCATCAGCGAACACCCTGAAATTTTAAAAGAGTTCTTACTCAAATTCCACACATATAAAAATCAAAAAACAATGGCAGACAAGAAAAAGTCTTTGTACGAAAAGTTCAAAGCAAAAGTAAATGCCCTCATTGATGGCGATGTAAAAAGCATCTCTGCAACCGGTGACGATGGTTCAGAAATTTCAATTATAACCGACAACGAAGCTCCTGCGGAAGGCGATGAAGCTCAGAACTCAGAAGGCAAACCTGCATCTGATGGAAATTACACCCAGGGCAGCAATGTCGTGAGCGTTGCAGGTGGAAAAGTCACTTCAGTTAAACCGAAAGAAGAAGATTCGGAGGATGAAACTGAAGACGAGGAAAAAATTGCAAAGGAATTTGCTGACCTCACAATCAAAAACAAAAAGCTCGAGAAGGAGCTTGGTGAACAGAAATCCGATTTGGAAGAAGTGAAAAAAGAATTGGAGAAAATTAAAAAATCAATCTCCACGGATTACGAGCCGAAAAAGAAAAAATCTTTTGTTCCTCCGGATAAGAAAAAAGACAAGGATGAGGATGAAGAAAAACCCAAAACTATAGCTGAAAGAGCTGCTGCAACTGCACGGTAACATACCCACGCCACTATTTCAAAACCATCATAAAACCAATCATTAAATAACCAAAAAAAAAATGAAATCAAAACTAATCGTCCACCGGATAACCGCTCTATTGCTTGCAATAATCGGAGGTGGATTAATTGCAAATGCAATCGGGTTAAACCCTTTCATTCTCATGCTGATTTTCTTCGCCTTGTCATTCATCAGAATGCCAGCGGGATTAGCATTTGAAACCACATTCACATTTACGCCTAACACGTATGCCGGTGAATTATTGGCAGGATACCAGGCAACAGCCCTGTTATCTCCCGGTCTCGTGGAACGTGGACTTATAACAGTCATTCCAAATGTGAAGAAAAGAAAACTGATGCGTTCACTGGATGATGATTTCGCATTCCAGACACCATCAGCAGTCTTCACACCTCAGACTTCATCTATTACCATTCCGGAGCGTTATCTCGATCCTGTAGCTTATGAAATTCATAAGCAATACAATTACAGTACGCTTGTCACTTCATGGGAAGCTCAGCAACTGAAGCCTGGTGAAATGCAGGACTATGACGGAACCGTGGAGCTGTCAGATTTCTTAGTTCAGCGTGCATTGAAGAAAATCGCTATTCAAAACGAGCAGCTTTACCTCCTTGGTAAATCAGCAAATGCATTGTTTACGTTTTCTTCTTCCTATACCGGTTTGCTTCCTTTAATGCTTGCCGATAGTAATGTTAGAAAATTAAACCCTGGCGCTAACGCAACGTTCGCAGTAAGTGACATTACAAAAGCAACTGAAGCGGTAGTAACCGTAGTAAGCACAACCAATTTAGAGGTCGGGGATTATGTAACTGTTCTTGGTGTTGCCGGCACAGGTAACATGAGCACTCAGCTCAACGGTAATTCATACCTGATTACCGGAATTCTTTCAGGAACTACTCTTTCCATCGGAGTTGATACCTCAGCAGCTACAGGAACGCCAACATTCGGAAGTGCCAAACTGATCAGCATTAATCGTTTCAACGTTATTTCGGTTTTCTCCACCATCTATAACACTATTCCGGATGCGCTCAGGGCTGAAACTGATCTTAAAATTTATATCCCGCTGCATGTGGAACGTGCTTATAAACTTTCACAGGCTGCCGGAACTAATGTAGTAGGAGCGTTTGTCGGTGATAAAGTGCTCGACTTCTTAGGAAATGTTTTAACACCCATGCCTTACTGGAAACCGAATGTGATTGTCATTGCAAAAGTCTCCAATATGTTCCTCGCTGTTGATCTTCTCGGTGACGGTTCCTCTTTAGAAACCGTTGATATGCGCAAAACCACATTAGATCAGGTTGTGAGAATGAAATGCGGTATGAAATCCGATGTCAACTATATGTTCTCGCAGGAAATAGAAATGTGGAGACCTGCTTAATCATTAGCCTGTTAGTAAAGTAAAACCAATTTATAAAAACCATCAAAAACAAAAAACCAAAAAAATGAAAATCTTAAAAAACATCTTAGTCATCACATTCTGCGTTATAGGCTGCGGTCTTGTTGCCAATGCTTTCAATCATATTGAATTAACGCCCCTTCTTGCTGCCGGGTCAATCGCAGCTTCTTATGGAATGCAGCAAACCGGAGTCGCATTCGGTAGCCTCTGCGGAAGAGTCGCAGCCGGTGTAACGTTGGATTGCGATAATCCGATAATTTCCGGTGTGGATGCCGATCTAATCTTGTTCAACCGAAATGAGGTTGATTTAGCAACTGTCACTTACAACACGCTTAACAAGTTGATCATTGAAGCTATGGCGATGCAGGCCACTAAGCCAGCTTTCAAATTTGAAGGAAAAAATTTGAGTGTCGTTCCAAAACAGTCACTCGTGAAGAAAGATTTTTCTTCCAACATCGAACACCTTATTGATTTCTATGTTTTTACATCAACTCCTGATGTAAAGAAAAATCTTGAATCAATGAAGGACGGAAATCTCGGAGGAATTGTTCTGAATAAATTCACTGGTGCAACCGGCAATGCCGCTTATGAAGTGTATGGATGGGATTGCGGTCTGGAAATGTTCATTTTGGAAAGAAATCTCGGTGACGATGTTACCGGATCAGCTTATAAGATTCAGTTAAAATCGAATCCGAAGGCGCTTGAACCTCATTTGCCACGTAACATCTTCATTACTTCTTTGGCAGCATCCAAGGCTGTGGTTGATGCGCTGTTGGTATAATTCCAACAATCGTTTAAAAAACAGATACCAAGCAGGCCAGCCCGTAAGCTGGCTTGTTTTGTTAAAACTCAAATAAACATGAAAGAAAAAATCTTAAAAGTTATCGGCTATACTGTTGCCGAGGTCTTCGTTAACGAAGAAAAAAGCAAAGAATTTCAGGCGGTATGCCAGGAATTTTTGAAAGAGGAAATCTGTATCAACTGCCCGGGAAGATTCGATGATGCTATAGCACGTTTGAAAAAATTGGTGGAGCCTGTTGCTATAACAATTGATTTTGAAAGTTTCGACTATACAATCCGTGAGGGTTCAACACTGATGTCGGAGTTTGGTCCCCGGACTTCAGAGAACATCACTCCTGATGAAGCGAGGATAATTTTAACAAACCGTCCGGCTTTACTAAGTGTATTTGTCAAAATACCGAAGAAAACGAAATCTCCTGCAGGTGGAAAATTAACCGACACCGGTGAAGTCAATCCGGAATCAGTCACTACAAAAACTGGCAAACAGGGCAAAACTAAATAACCGTGATTTCGTTCACTACCGATCTTGATCCCCGTATCATTATCCGTAAGAACAGAGTTTACAGAATTCAAAACTATGATCTGGATAATGCTTACCCGCAGAATATTGACATGCTCATTTCTGCGAGTGGAGCCGCAACGCGGTGTGTCAACACCTTTGCAAAATTTATAAAGGGCGAAGGGTTCAAGGATCTCACTTTTTACAAAGCAATAATCAACCGCAGGGGTATGACGGTTGACATGCTTTTCCGGAAGCTCGCAGCGGATTATGCACGCTTCAAAGGTTATGGAATTCACATGAATTTCAACCTCAATGGAAAAATCACCGAAGTTTTTCACGTGCCGTTTGAGCACATTCGCCTGGGCGATGATGAAGTCCCCGAAGTTGCAGGGAGAGCTGCTTTATATGATGATTGGGATGGTCGGAGGAGGTTATATTTTCTTCGGAAAAAAATTGACTGGATAGACCTGTATAATGCCGATCCGGAATATGTTTCCTACCGTATCGAAGAAGAAGGGGTCGGCCAGTACAAAGGACAGCTTTTTTACTATGGGAATGAGTACCCTCTTTCCCCGATTGATTCCGTTCGCGAGGACGTGATCACAGACTCCGAAACGAAAATGTATAAGTTCCGGAATGTAACAACCAACTTCATGGCCAGCCACATGTTTGCCACTCCTGAATTTGAAAAGGAGGAGGAACGAACAGAATTCCGCAACAATGTTAAAAAGTTTCAGGGTGGAAAAAATGCAAGCAGGATTTTCCATGTCGAGTATAAAAAGAAAGATCAGATTCCGGAAATAAAACCATTCGATGTTCCGAAGAATGACAGAATGTTTGAGTACCATGAAACCTCTGTTGGTGAAAATATACGGAAACAATTTGGTGCACCTGGTGTTCTGATCGGTGAAACTATTCCCGGGCAGATCGGGCTCAGTCAGCAAATGGTTGATGCCATTACCTACTATAACAATTACACGAAGGAAGAGCGGATAATGTTTGAAGAAACATTCAAAGATATTTTTTCCAACTGGGAGGGCGCTATCAATCCTTCAGGCAACTATTCAATTATTCCGATGGGCACAGGTGAATTCATGTCCGAATCACTGAATCCCAAAAAAGAAGATCCTAAAACACCTCCGGTAGAATGATTCAGGACCTCCTCATAACAAAAGACAATTTCGAGCCTTATAAGCCGATCACAAAATTTGTGAGCGATATAGTAAAGCTTCAACCGTTCATTCTGGAAGCGCAGTTATTTGACCTGTCACCACTGCTCAGCGATGAGGATTTAATGTTGCTCGACATCATTGATCACCACGCATCCACTGACACCGATAACAAAGCGCTCCTTGAATACATTATTCCTGCGCTGGTGTATTACTCTTATGCCAGGTATCTTGTTTCGGATGGCATTCATTCAACTGCTTCAGGGCTGGTAAAAAAGAAAAATGAATTCTCCACCGGTTTGGACAAAGATGAAAAAGCAGATCTCATTTCACAGGCACAATCCGGAGCGTATGCATTTGCAGATCGCATGATTAAATTCATTGTGAAAACCAAGACCGCTGACTCTTCAAAATTTCCTTTATACAAACCCATCACAACATTAAAAAGCCGCATGAGGATAAATGCTATTGGTGGTAATGACTGCAAAATTGATCCCGCAGAAATGTGGAAATATAAATACTAACTCATGGGACTGCCAAACATAAATTTCATCTTCCGGATTTTAACAAAAGCCGGTTACACAACAAAAGGTTCAGAGCTGACATGGCTTGAACATGATACCAATTGGGAAATTCTGATTGATACTATTCAATCATTGAATTCTACCGGCAATGTGGCGCCTTATAGTCCGGGCCAGGCATATCCGTTTAATGATTCCAACGGAAACCCGATCCCTTCTTATGTCAGTTACCTTGGTAATATTTATTTGTTTGTTGGTACTCCTTACCAGACCGGTGTAACTCCCGGGACCAATCCCGCGATATGGCAGCTTGTTTCTACAGGCACACTTTCACACATTCAAAACACTGATCAGTACCTCGACCTTGGTGGACCGAATGAGATTTCTGCCAATGCATTAAAAACACTTTACCTTAACCAGGTTATTCTTACTACTCGCGCAGGGTTCAATACACTTGTTTCCACCAGTGCTTTACGTGGAGGTTATTTGTACCTGCTTATTGATGTTGCTATCGCTCTACGTTCAATAACGTCAAATAGGTTTGATCATTACGGACATTTATTTGTTGACTATACAGCGTCAGGTTTGCGCGGCACGTTGGAAGTTGAGCGCGTGAATTATGATCCTGTGGCTGATGTTATTTACGAACGTTACGACAATTACGGGAATGTTGTAAAAAATTCTGTTGCCGGTGCCACTTCGTTTATTAATACCGCGCCCTGGGGATATTTAAACTTTACAGGTAACACAGTCGAGGAAACAACTATGACCGCTGCATTCTCTGGCACTGCCATGCTGGGTTCCACGTTTAAAGATAACGTGATTAAAAATTGCACCATCACGAACAGTATGACCGCTGGACTTTTTTCGTTTATTCAAAACACATTTTTAAATTCTTCCGCTTCGCTTACCGCATTCTCACAGATAGAAAAATACAGGTGCGAAAATTCTTCATTCAGCATATTGGGTACAGGGAGCTCATCTATAAGGGGTGCAACTATAACGGGAGGCAGAACTATTAATTCAGGCGCTAACGTAACCGATATGCACGAAACAGGAGTCAGTGCGGTTTACAGTGCCGATATTAATGGCGGTGTCCTGCAATACGGGTTCAGCAATATTGTTTCCAATGTAGCTATAACAGGAGGAAATGTTTTGGATGTAAATGGCACCAATCCAAAAGAAAAAGCGGGAGTTTTAGACCTGCAAGGTTCAGGAGTATTGGGAATAGACACAATCAACACACCCAGCTTTAATTACACGCATGAAGTATTAGCCAGGATAAACAGTTTAATGACTTTGGACATTACTTCAGGGGTGAATATTTCACTGCCATCAGGTGTTAGCAGCCCGCTTTCGTTGGATGGCGCGGCAAATGATTGGTTTAAATACAGGCAATCCGCTACCGGGCAATTTCAAATTACACAGTACTTCAAATCTTAAATATAACAACTATGGATTACATTAAATTATTTGACGGACCAATGGTAAAAGATTTACGATTGGGAAGAGTGGTCAGAACTATAACAGCAGCCGAAGCGAAAGCAGGCCAGACAATGGAAGTTCTGCCTGACTACAGTCATTTGTTCGGTGACGGCAGCATGATTGAACTAATAAGCGGCTCTGTCGCGATCAATTATGAAACCGAAGATTTTGATTGTGATCACATTTATTTACACATTGAAGGTGTTAACAGTCCTGTTTCGGAATTTCAATTGCATGGAACTGATATTATAGCATTTGGTTCATCCAGCAAGAAAAAACTAACTCCCCTGATTGAAGACGGTGCAACACAGGTGACCAATGTGAAAACCGGAAGACTGTTGGCAACATTTGATTCTGTCCCTACTCAGGGAGATTCAAATGTTGTGCTCGATTTATTGTTCCGTTTAATTTAAAAATTTCAATGACTGAAGTTCATCCGAGCGAAGATAAAGTACTGGAATTTCTCATTGTGGATGATGAGACGGGCTTGCCTATTGATCTGACATTGACAACCGGCATCCTGGGAATGATCATTGTTCTTTACCACAGGGCATATAAAGAAATTGCCCGCTACTCGCTTGTTTCAGCTTCCGGATTTAAGGTCATCACCGTTCTTGATCAGACCGGAGCCGACAAAGGAAAATGCACCATTGAACTTGCTGCTGCAGGCTCAAAAATTTTAAGCCTTGAAAAAATAATTTACGGAGAAATTAAAATTAAACAAGTGGTGTCTTCCTTCACCGGTGGTTCGATGGACAATATTGTATCTGACATTGAAATTTCACTTTCTAAAGATGCACAAACAAAATTCATTGAGGTTCCGACATGATCACCGTAAGAATCAAAAACAGACTGCGTGCAACAGTAAAATTTAACACGCCAATAAATATAATTGGAGAAGATGCAATGATTAGCGTAGTAGTTACAGAAAATATTTTGAAGTGCCAGCCGGTGACGGCAAACGGACAGCTCGCAGATTCTGCAAATTTATTTCACAAGAATAAAGTTGTTGGTCTTGCCATGGCTGACATTGCAATCAGCACTTCCGGAAATGTTCAGACCGATGGGAAGATGCAAAATTCATCATGGTCGTGGACCGTTGGCGCAATGGTTTACATCAATGGCCAGGGAATATTGTCACAAACCCCTCCTGCATCACCTTCATCATTATGGACACAAGTAATTGGAATTGCTTACAAAACAGACACTATCGAAATTGAGATAGCTGACGCATATTTATTTTAAATCATTTTAACAATCAATCAACATTATGGGACAAAAAAAACCTTTAGTACTCGGTTCAGACAATGTACCGCAACAATTACAGGCAGGAGATTACATTCAAACTGCTGAGCTGCCTCAGCTGACAAACGGTGAAGCCGGATCAATCGTTATCGGTGCACCTGTTTATAACTCGGCAAACGACACCGTTAAAAAAGCGAAAGCAGATGCAGGGGGTACCCTTCCATGCATTGGCTTAGTTGCTGACACCAGCATCGCCACCGGTGTAACTGGCGGGATCATGTGCGGTAAGGGAAGTATTTTATCTGCAACCACGGGACAGTGGGATGCAGTGACGGGAGGTTCGGGCGGTTTAGTTGCTAATACATTGTATTACGTCAGCACAGCAACAGCTGGATTGCTAACTACAACTCCTCCGACAACCGGCTATTCACAAGTAGTTGGGCGCGCCATTTCAACAACTGAAATGAGGCTTGACATTCAGGACGCTTATAAATTGTAAAAAGTGGCAGATAAAAAGATAGTTGTTTTAGACGCATCAAATGTTCCCCAGGTACTTCAGTCCGGGGATCATATTGATGCGGGGAATAGTAAA
>DATEMK010000065.1:0-8937 GCA_035275625.1 Bacteroidia bacterium | reverse complement strand
ACAGATGATAAAGCGGTTACAAAAAAATTTATTATTCAATAAGCATTTTAATAATTTGAAAAGCCTGCATCATTTTTTCAGCTCCCTCAGCCTTTCCAGCAAAGGCGGATGCGAATAATGAAAGAAAACATAAACAGGGTGGGGCAGGAGGTTACTGAGGTTGTTTACAGATAATTTTTTTAAGGCATTGATTAACGATTCGCCATCGAAAGTTGTTTTCAGCATTGTTTGGTCACCGCAGTGAAAAAAAAGTTTGGGAATAATGCGTTATTTTTGCACTATGAAACATCAACGAACACGAGGCACTTATGCTGATTCAAAGAAAAAAGTAATTTTTGATCTGCCGGTTGTTACTTATGAGGAAAATGGATTGCAGGTTATTTACTCGCCTTCGCTCGATTTATTCGGATATGGAAAAACTATGGCAGAAGCCAAAAATTCTTTTACCATTACAATTGAAGAATTTATAGGTTATACCACTCATAAGAAGACGCTCGAAAAAGTTTTAAAAGGCCTGGGATGGCAGATAAAAAAATCAAACCAGCGTTATATTGCGCCTTCGCTGGGTTACATGCTTGATGAAAATGAACAGTTCAACGAAATTTTCAACACCAAGGATTTCAGAAAATTTAATGAACAAATTCAAGTGCCGGTGAATGCCTGATGTCAACACGGAAACTTTCCAATATTTCTGTGGCAGAATACCGCGAATTTCTCACATACATTGGTTGTAAATGCATTCGTACAAAAGGCGGTCATGAACACTGGTCACGGAACGATTTGTTAAGACCTGTTACTTTTCAGTCTCACATTGATCCTGTTCCTGAGTTTATCATCAAAAATGGCTTGCGCATTTTAGGCAAAGACAAAAATTATTTTTTTAAGGTATTAAACAGGTAGGAAAATATTATTTTATCCTTTCTTCAAAGCCTTCAGCCTTTCCAGCAAAGGCGGATGCGAATAATGAAAGAAAACATAAACAGGGTGGGGCAGGAGGTTGCTGAGGTTGTTTACAGATAATTTTTTTAAGGCATTGATTAACGATTCGCCATCGAAAGTTGTTTTTGCAAAATGGTCGGCTTCAAATTCGTTTTTACGCGAAATCATATTCATGATCAGACTAATGAGGAGCGAAAGCGGGCTGTAAAGCAATCCGAAAGCAAGCATTCCGAGCTGCAGGTAGGGTTTCGGAGAGCCCAGCGCCAGCGATAACCCGGGGTTATCAATAACTTTTGAAAAAATAAAAAGCATGATGCCTGTTTGCAGGATGGTAAGAATAAAGCTTAAGCGGGTGTGCTTCTTTTTATAATGCCCGATTTCGTGCGCAAGCACGGCAACCAGCTCGTTATTTGTGTGATTATTAATAAGAGTATCAAACAAAACAATTTTTTTCTTTGGACCGATTCCGCTGAAAAAGGCATTTGCTTTTGAAGAACGTTTGGAGCCATCCATTACAAACAAATTGTTTAATTTAAATCCCACTTTGCCGCAATAGCTCTCAATTGCTTTGCGCAATTCTCCGTCAGGAAGCGGAGTAAGCTTATTGAATAGCGGAACGATGACGGATGCATAAAACATGGTCATGAAAAGCATAACAACTGAAAATGCCATCCACGCATATACCCACCAGTTAGTTCCGGCTGCACTGTATAGCCAGATAAATAAATATAACAGGCTCCCTCCGATTAGTCCGCCCAGCAAATACCCTTTTAATTTGTCAAGAAAAAAAGTGGCAAGGTTCATCCGGTTAAATCCGAAATTTTCTTCAATGATAAATGTGCGGTAATAGCTGAAAGGCAGATTGAGGATGTCGGAAAGCACAGTGATCGCACCAAAAAATAAAAGCGCGCTCCAGACCGGGTGTGCTGTAACTGACAATGCCCAATTATTGAGCAAAGCAAAGCTGCCGGTAAATAAAATAACGAGTATTAAAATAAGATTAAAGGTGGAGGAGATAAAACCAAACCGGGTTTTTGTTTTTTCATAATCCTGCGATTTGCGGTATTTATCTTCGTCATAAACCCCTTTCATCTCTTCCGGAATCGTATTGCTCCAGTGATGAATATTAATCCAGTCGAGATAACGTTCGAGGATGTAATCGGCAATGAGGATGAGGATGATTAAGGTGAGCATTTAATTGAATTGCCACAAAAATAACCTGAATCTTTCAATCTCGTGTTTTTCCTACCTTTGCTTCCATGCCTTTTAAGAAATTAATTATTGCCATTGACGGCTATTCTTCGTGCGGGAAAAGCACGGTGGCAAAAGCGTTGGCCCATAAGCTCAAGCTGAATTATATTGATTCTGGGGCTATGTACCGGGCAGTAACTTTTTATTTTCTGCGTAATAATATTCCTGTTCCATTACCTGAAGAATTAGAATCCTCGGAAGTTGATTTTGAAAAAGTGATGCATGATATTGAAATTACATTTAAAATTAATCCGGAAACACATTTTTCGGAAATTTATTTAAACGGTAATAATGCGGAGCATGAGATCAGGACCATGGAAATTTCAGAAAATGTGAGTCATGTGAGCGCTATCAGGGCGGTGAGGAAAAAATTAGTTGCGCTTCAGCAGAAAATGCAGCATCATGGCGGATTGGTAATGGACGGACGCGATATTGGCACCACCGTTTTTCCGAATGCCGATCTTAAAATATTTATGGTAGCCGATCCGGGTGTGCGTGCGCAGAGACGATACAATGAATTGTTGAGCAAAGGCGTTAAAGTTACTTTTAAAGAAGTTGAAAATAATATAAAGAGCCGCGATGAAGAAGATACGCACCGTAAAATAAGCCCTTTGAGAAAAGCGGATGATGCGGTGATTCTTGATAACTCAAATATGAATTTTGAAGAGCAACTTGATTTTGTGATGGAGGAGATTTCTAAATTGAAGCTGATTAGTAAATAGCAAACAATTTAACAATTTAACAATTCAGCAATTCCCCCGTATCTTTGCACTATGAACATTACTATTGATCCCAATTCAGGTTTTTGCTTCGGAGTTGTATTTGCCATCCAGATGGCAGAAGATGAACTGGATCGTTCGGGCACGCTTTATTGTTTGGGTGACATTGTGCATAACAACATGGAAGTGGAGCGTCTTACCGCAAAAGGTTTAAAAATTATCAATCATGATGAGTTCAGGCAGTTGCATGATTGCAAAGTTTTGATCCGCGCACATGGTGAGCCTCCTGAAACATACCAGACAGCAATCAAAAATAATATTGAATTAGTGGATGCCTCCTGTCCTGTTGTTTTAAAATTACAGAACCGTGTGCGTACCAGCTTTGATGAGTTTCCGGATAACGAGGGGCAAATAGTTATTTATGGCGAACAAGGACATGCGGAAGTAAACGGGCTGGTCGGTCAGACTGACGGAAAAGCCATCGTTGTAAAAACAGAAGAGGATCTGAACAAAGTGGATTTTTCAAAACCTGTTCACTTTTTTTCACAGACAACCAAGAATACGGAAGGCTTTCACAAAATGGAACGCATGCTCGAGGAACGGATCATTAAAGAAAAAGGATCGCTTGAAGAGGGTGATTTTATTTCAAATGATACGCTTTGCAGGCAGGTATCCAACCGTGAGCCTCAGCTCAGGCAATTTTCGGAGCAGCATGATGTAGTTGTTTTTGTGAGCGGTAAAAAAAGCTCAAACGGAAAAGCTTTATACAGTGTTTGCAAAGAGAATAATCCCAATACTTATTTTATCTCATCAGTTGATGAACTCCGGCCTGAATGGTTTCGCAATATAAAAAGTGTAGGGATTTGCGGAGCCACTTCCACCCCCATGTGGCTGATGGAAGATGTGGCGACAAAGCTGAAGTTGATGAAACATTGAATTGTTAAATTACTGAATTGCTAAAATTGTAAAAGGTATAATTACCGGGAATTTTCACCCTAAATTTATTCTCTCCCAAAGATTTTTTATACCGCCTTATTTTTTATCTTTGCGCTCCCTTTGAAAAAAGCAGTCATTCAACAATTTAGCAATATAACAATTCAACAATTCAACATATATTCCTCACATCTTTAACAATTAAACAAACAAAACAATTAAATGAATTCAGAAGAACAAGTAACTGATCAAAACGAAGAAGTAACTAACCAAAACGAAACAGCGGCTGAACCAATAGAAAAAGCTGCAAAAGAAACTCCTGCCCAGGTTTCAAGTGAAGATTTTGACTGGGACAATTCCGGCAAAGGGTTCGATTCTTACAAGCCTGAAGACAAGGCGAAGATGGAAGCCATGTATGATAAAACCCTTAATACCGTTGCTGAGCACCAGGTGGTAATGGGCAAAGTGATCGCCATGACCAGCAAAGAAGCCGTTGTAAATATCGGTTTCAAATCTGACGGATTAATTTCCCTGTCAGAATTCCGGCATTTTCCTGATCTGAAAATCGGGGATGAAGTGGAAGTATACGTGGAAACACAGGAAGATAAAGGCGGACAATTAATTCTCTCTCATAAAAGAGCCCGCGCACTTAAATCATGGGAGCGTGTGAATGCGTCTCTCGAAAAAGATGAAGTCATACAGGGACTGGTAAAATGCCGCACTAAGGGCGGTTTGATTGTGGACGTTTTCGGCATTGAAGCATTCCTGCCGGGTTCACAGATAGATGTAAAACCTATTCGCGATTACGATGTGTTTGTCGGAAAAACGATGGAATTCAAAGTAGTAAAAATTAATAATGAATTTAAAAATGTTGTAGTATCTCACAAAGTGCTGATTGAGGAAGAACTTGAGACGCAGAAAATGGAGATCATGTCCAAGCTTGAAAAAGGACAGGTGCTGGAAGGAACCGTTAAAAACATTACGTCTTACGGAGTGTTTATGGATCTTGGGGGAGTGGATGGCTTGCTGCACATTACAGACATTTCATGGGGACGCATCACGCATCCTGAAGAAGTGCTGAAACTTGATCAGAAAATAAATGTGGTAATTCTTGATTTCGATGAAGAGAAAAAAAGAATTGCTCTTGGTTTAAAACAATTAACATCCCAGCCATGGGATTCTTTGGATGCAAACCTTAAAGTGGGAGATAAAATAAAAGGTAAAGTGGTGGTGATTGCAGATTATGGCGCATTCGTTGAAGTAATTCCCGGTGTGGAAGGATTGATCCACGTTTCCGAAATGTCCTGGTCACAGCATTTAAGAAGTCCGCAGGATTTTCTTAAAACAGGTGATGAAATTGAAGCGATGATCCTGAGCATTGACCGCGAAGACCGCAAAATGTCACTCGGGTTGAAACAGCTTGTTCCCGATCCATGGGGCAAGATCATTGAAAAATATCCTGTCGGTTCCAAACATAAAGCCAAGGTCAGAAACTTTACCAACTTCGGAGTATTTGTTGAACTCGAAGAAGGTGTTGACGGGTTGATTCATATTTCCGATTTATCATGGTCAAAGAAAATAAAACATCCTTCGGAGTTTACAAAAATTGGTGAAGAGATCGAAGTGGTTGTTTTAGAGGTTGACGCGGAAACGAGAAGGCTCAGTTTAGGCCATAAGCAGTTGGAAGATAATCCATGGGAAACTTATGAAACCATTTTCAAGACAGATACAATTCATGAAGGCATAGTGGGAAAAGTTACGGACAAGGGTGCCGTTATAACCTTTCCGTCTTACGGTGTGGAAGGATATGCACCTTACCGTCATCTCATTAAAGAAAACGGCTCTGCAGCAAAACAGGACGAAACTGTTGAGTTCAAAGTACTGGAATTTTCAAAAGACCAGAAAAGAATTTTGGTTTCACATTCACGCATTAATGAAGACAAGCTGAGCAATAAGAAGTCAGTGGAAAGAGGGGAGAAAGATAAAGAAGAATCAGAAACAGGAAAGAAGCTGAAGAAAATGAAAGACAGCATGGAAAAATCAACACTTGGTGATCTTGGCGTTCTTTCGGGGTTGAAGTCTGATATGGAATCTTCGGAGAAAATTGCAAGTGATACCGCAGCAGCAACTGAGACAACGGACACAGAAGAAAAAAAACCAAAACGCGCTTCAAAGAAAAAAGTGAAAGCGGTGGAGGGTGAAAGTGAAAGCAAGCCTGAAACAGTTGAAACACCATCCGGTGAGATCACTGAACCGGAAAGCGCTGCAAGGGAAAATGCGGAAGTTGTAAATAAACTCAGCGACAACGAAAGCGATGAAACGCCAAAGGATAGCAGAGAAAGTTGATCAATTAAAAAACCCTCCGATAACCCGGGGGGTTTTTAATTTCATATTTAAGATATATTTTTGTCGGCCCATGATCAGATGAAATCAAAAATAATTCTCAGCAAGCAGCAATTTGAAATTACCATTAACCGGTTATGCTACCAGCTTGTTGAGAATCACAATGACTTTAATAACTCAGTAATTATCGGTTTGCAGCCACGGGGGATTTTTCTTTCCGAAAGAATTTGTTCAACGCTGAAAAAACTTTTGCCGCAGGCAGCAATCAAGTCGGGCAATCTTGATATTACTTTTTTCAGAGATGATTTTAAACGCAGGGACAACCCGATCATTCCAAGTACAACAGCTATTGATTTTATTATAGAAAAAATGAACGTAATCCTGGTGGATGATGTTCTTTATACCGGGCGAACCATAAGAGCAGGATTGGATGCACTGCTTGCGTTTGGCAGGCCGGAGCGTGTAGAGCTGCTCACATTAATTGACCGAAAATTCAGCAGGCATTTGCCTATCGAACCGAATTATACAGGAATTGCCATTGATACCATTTCATCCGACAAAGTAATTGTAAAATGGAAGGAAACAGACGGGGAGGATGTGGTGACACTGATAACAAAAGAGAAGGAATGAAATTGTTAAATTGTTAAATTGTTACATTGTTATATTGCTATATTGTTAAATTGTGAACCGTGAATTGTGAATAGTAAATCGTAAATTGTAAATCCAAAATCTTGCCGATGTTCTCCGCCAAACATCTTTTAGGAATCAAAGACCTTTCTGTTGACGACATTCAGCTTATTTTTCAAACGGCAGATAATTTCAAGGAGGTGATTAATCGCCCTATCAAAAAAGTTCCGTCACTGAGAGATGTTACAGTTGCAAATTTATTTTTTGAAAATTCCACGCGTACCCGTATTTCGTTTGAGCTGGCAGAAAAACGCCTGTCGGCAGATATAATTAATTTCTCGTCCTCTTCATCCTCAGTAAGCAAAGGTGAAACACTGATTGATACGGTAAATAATATTCTTGCAATGAAAGTGGACATGGTAGTGATGCGTCATCCCAAACCCGGTGCGGCAGTTTTCCTTGCCAGGCATGTCAAATCAAAGATCATCAATGCCGGTGACGGAACTCATGAGCATCCCACCCAGGCATTGCTCGATGCCTTTTCTATAAAAGAAAAATTAAAACTTAAATCGTTTAAGGGAGTACGGATAGTTATCGTTGGGGATATTTTACATTCACGTGTTGCGCTGTCAAATATTTTTTGTTTACAAAAATTGGGCGCTGAAGTAATGGTGTGCGGACCGACCACTTTAATCCCGCGCCACATCCATGAATTAGGAATCCGGGTAGAATACAACCTGCGGAAGGCGTTAGAATGGTGTGATGTTGCCAATATGCTGCGCATACAATTAGAAAGACAGGATATAAAGTATTTTCCGTCTCTGCGTGAATACGCCATGCTTTACGGAGTGAATAAAGAATTGCTCGATTCCCTGAAAAAGAAAATCACCATCATGCATCCCGGGCCTGTTAATCGCGGAGTTGAAATTACAAGCGATGTTGCAGATTCTTCCCAGTCTATTATTTTAGAGCAGGTAGAAAATGGAGTGGCTATCCGGATGGCAGTACTTTATTTGCTTGCAGGACAGAAAGACTAAATTAAAATAAATCAATATTTTTTTGACAGGGGGAATCGTATAAAACAAAGGTTAAGTTGATCATCAGTGGCTCTGGGTTAAACAGGTTTTCGCCTGGCTGATCTCCTTAAGCGACATGGTAATTTCGACAGCATTAATAATTTAACTACTTTTGTTGCAGGTTAGCTGATGGTCAACAGCCTGCAATAAGACAATTCAACAATTTAGCAATATTAAATCAACATTTCATGAGTAATTTAAAAATATACCAGTCAGTCTGGAATAAGTTTTTGCCGGTAATTGCAATGAAATTAAGAAGTGCAGTTAAGCAGCAGGAATTACAGCGCCTTGAAATGGATAAAATTGATTTTGAAAAAGCCAGCAATCGTAAAAATTGTAAATACCAGTTTGACCTCGAATTAAATGAAGGCCGTACATTAAGGAGCAAAACAACGGCTGCTATCGGACTTGATTTCGCAAGAGCATTGAATGAATACGAAGCCACCAGGGAGATCATAAAATCAGGAATTTTTAAATTCAACCTGAACGGTAAATTTATTTTGTCTATTTCTGAGGTTAAAGTTGAGGTTAAAGCTCCTGCGGAAACTGTTTGAATCTTCAGTTATTAAAGATTTTTTTAATTTTTTTCTCAGTGCCCTTTAACAAATAAACCAATGGATAAAAAAGATTTTTTAAAACTCAGGATAAGAAAATTTATTCAGACAAAAAAGTTGAAAGCAATTGCCGCAGACTACTTCCCGGTTACATCTGATTATCACACCCATCCCAATCTTTATAATAATAAAACTTCCATCATAGATGAAATGGAAAAATTTAATATTATTGAAGATAATTATGAAGCCATCCTTCAAAAAGTGAATGCTTTGTTGGGATAGAAAAATCAGTATTTTCACATTCCGTCTTTATTACGTATAGTTCTTTTTGCATTTCTTGGTGGCTTTGTGACTTTGTGCCAAAATAAATTTAAAGAATAGCCACAAAGGCACTAAGGCACTAAGTTTCATTAAACATTTTAAAAATAAGACACCACTTAAAATTTTAATTGACCCACTTCCCAAAAACTATGGAAGTCGTTTATCTTTATTGCC
>DATEMK010000064.1:0-10664 GCA_035275625.1 Bacteroidia bacterium | reverse complement strand
ATGACGAGATTGAATCATCCTTGTCGGTGCACGTGATGGCTGAAGTAGGTGCACTCTTGAATAGAAAATGGCGTTATTTTTCGAGCAGGGTTTCTGTTGGATTTGTTCCGGAAAAAAATCCGCAACTCTTCTTAGGAGTATGTTTAGGGGTTGATAATTATGATGCCTTTTACACCATTCCGTTTTCTTTCTCATTCAAGTATTATTTTTCAGAGAAGGGTTTCAAAACAGAAGACGAGTGGAGTATTTCATGTCTCGCGGATTTTGGCACTCCACTGTCAGTTCATGAAAAAGTTGAATACATTGAAAATTTCGGTGGAGGACATCCTTTTTATGATTTGGGATTGTCTTTACATTCACCATTCTCAAAACCAAATTTTCTTTTTACTATTTATTATAAACATCAATCTATTAACGAATGGTCAATTCTTAATGAATACACTTCTACAAATTATTCAAGCTTTAATTTAAATATTGGTATTTTATTTTAATAACTATGAAAAAAATATTAAAAATCAGCATTGGGTTTATCCTTCTATTGTCATCATCGTGTAAAAGAGAAGATATAGATTCCTGCGAAAGAGATCTTACCGGCCAATACTGTATTGAGCAGGGAAGAAAATATGAAACTACTATTTCTTTTACAGTAAAAGATTATTATACAGGAAATCCTGTTGTGCCTTCTGAAAGTTTTGATGGTGAGAAAGGCGATCAAAAATGTGTGGATATTCCCATCATACCCCCATCCACATCAAGAGTAATAAAAGTTTCTTATACAATTTCAGGAACAACTGTAGAAATAACAGATACCCTTGAAATTTGTGAGGTAAGAACCATAATTGTTATTTAAATCAGTATAACTATTATCACCATTCAGTTTCTTCAACACCTTCCGGTTCCTGCGGAACACCTTAAGAAACCAAAAACGAAACAGAAGCTAATAGGAAAGACAGCTTATCTGGATAATAAAAGCTATAAACTGATAGGAAACTGTTTAAACCAAAATAAAAATGAATGAAGATACTTTTGTTCAATTGTAAATAACACTCTTTCAATGATTTCCTCGAAAAACAGCAACTGTTAGGTCTTTTTTTTGATAAGTCACAGCTCTTATTTGATAACTCGCAGCATTTATTTGATAAGTCACAGCCCTTATTTGATAAGTCGCAGCATTAATTTGATAAATCACAGTTCTTATTTAATAAGTCGCAGCGTTAATTTAACAAGTTACAGCCCTCATTTGATAAGTCACAGCATTAATTTAATAACTGTCAGCTCTTATTTAATAACTCACAGCCTTCCTTTTAAAACTGTCAGCCTTCCTGTGTTTATTAGCCTCCAAAAAAAACAATTACATTTAAAAAACCTAAATCATCCCCGCAGTCCTCAGTATCCCTACCAATCCTACAAGAATCCAGAAAGTGTTTAAAAGAGTATAGGCTTTATCTTTTTTCAGTATTGCGCACCAGCTGAGCAAGATGGCATCAGCTGTATTAAATACCCATACAAACATAAAGGGGCTCTTTGGTCCCAGCCAGCTTACAAGGCTGAAACTTATGATACGCATGATAACTCCCATCAGCTCAAAAGTTGATGCGTGCAGATAAATGAAAGCGTTTAATTTTTTGAATAACATGGTTAGCAGTTTTAAAAATAATTAATGAAGCAAGGATGTATTCAGTCTTATTTTTACACTGAATTCAGGGGCGCAAAAGTAGCTTTTCAAAAATAACTTAGAAACCTTGTGAAGCAGGAAGTTCAAAATCCTGTTTATAATAGCTGCTGCTGATTTTACAAATGGCTTTTAATTCCTCTTGTCAACCACCAGCTTCAACGTTTTTGAATCTCCGTTGCCGGCAACTTTAACAAAATAAATTCCGGGAGTAAAAGATGACACATCAAAATTGATTTCATTTCGTCCTGCATTCATCTCCCTGTTTTCCACAAGTGACTTTACAGCTCTTCCTAATGCGTCAAAAACATGTATGGAAATATTTTCTTTTGAAGGCAATGTTATCTGAATATATGCATTGCTGTGAACAGGATTAGGGTTTAAGGAAGCGCTGAATTCAGCTTCATCTTCTTCCCTGCAATTTACCGTAACTGTCACACCATTTGAAAGCTTTGTACAGCCATGAGCTTCTGTAACATTTACTTTATATATACCTGCAGTTTTCGCTGTATAATTAATAGATGTAGCGCCCTGGATGGGAGCACCGTTTTTTCTCCAGTGATAAGTATAAGAAGGTCCCGGACCGGCTGAAATTTTTACACTGTCACCCGCACAAAAAGTCACGGGTCCCTGCGGAGTGGCTGTAGATGTAATTGCACGGTAAACGATCAGCTTGCCGGCAGATAAAGTGTTGCATCCCGTAGTGGAACGTGTTACTCTGACTTTGTAATTGCCGCCCAGGACCGCATTATGAGTTGCCCCGGTTGCACCTGCTATATTGATACCGCTTTTCAGCCACTGATAAGTAAGATTATTTCCCGTATTTGCCGAAAGCAGAATAGGTTGCTTGGAGCATACTGAATCGGTGCCTGAAGGGCTGATATTAGCCTGAGGCTTGGAATAAATCAGGATATAACCCGTTTTGGTTATGGAATTGCTTCCGCGCGAATTTGTTGCTGTTAAGGATACATTGTACGTTCCCGATGACGAATAAGTAACTGTCGGATTTTGAAGAGTGGATGACGAAGGGTTTCCACCGGGGAATGACCATAGCCATGAATCGGGAAATTTTGTTGTTGCATCTGTAAAGCTGACCTGCTGACCGGCACATACTGATGTAACGTTAGCTGTGAAATTCGGAGCCGGAGGGTCACAGGAAGGATAAACATTTCCCTCCACCGTTGTGGAAAGCCCTATGGGATCTGTTACTGTTAATTGAATCCTGTAATAATAAGTGATACCTCCGTCACATCCTATGGGAGTAATCACAGTTGTGGTGATCCTGTTTGTATCAGCGAATTCAGGATGCTGATGATTATTGTGATGTAAAAAAGTTTGCCAGGTGTAGCTTAAGAAGTGATCGGTGCTTTCGGCATCAAATACATTTGCCTGCAAAGGTAAATTTGTATAGTGTGACATAGTGTACAGATCTCCGTCAGTAAAACTTGTAATGTTTACCTGCGGGGGAGTATCATTCACATATACGGTCAGCCTCGTTGTGTCTGACTGCCCGATGTTGTCAGTAACGGTGAGCGTAACTGTGAAAGCAATCGGGTTATTCGTAACAGGATTAAAAGTATGCTGGGGATTCGCGAAACTGCTGGTTGGTGTCCCATCGCCAAAATTCCATGAATAAGTTAAAGGAAGATTTTCAGGATCACTGGAATTGTTGCCGGTAAAATTTACCTGCAAAGGTTTCCCGCCATACAAAACATTTTGCGATGCAATGGCGACAGGAGGATTATTTACGGAAGTGGTATAAACGAGTTTATAAATGTCAGCAGGATATTTTATATAGTATAACCATTCATCTTTCGGGTTGTATTCGATATCTACAACAGGTCCGAGGTTAGCTGCAAAAAATTTGACTGAATCAGCAGTGTTATCCGGATGGAACTTGAGATTTAATATCCAGGCCTGTGCGTAATCAGCGTGAAAATAGGTGTTCTGAAATTCGAAGGGATATTTTGTTCCTTCATACCAGGCGCCTCCCACTGAAGCATTGCCGATAAAATCAAAACCCGCTATAGGAGACTGGGCGTTTCCGATGCTTATTTGAGATGCATTATTTCCATTATACGTTCCGGTCCTTGTCAATGCCTGGCTATGGCTCCAGTCAATTATCGGGCGTGTGTGCACCCAGTGGGGAGTGGCGGAAGATACCTGCTGAGATGCATTGCAGGGATTGGGAAACGAAGGTGCAAGGTTGGCTTGTATAAGCAGATCGCTGAAACTAAAGAATTGTTTAGTGCAGCTTCCTCCGAATAAAGGATTGGGAGCATCTTTATTTACAACGGTGGTAACATTAGTATACCCGACTGCAGGTGTTAATCCTTCAAAGAGGGGCCAGCCGAAATTCTGATCCGGACCTGTTGACACATTCATATCTTCCCAGGTATCCCATCCAACATCACCAATATACAATACTCCCGGATCGCCTGCTGTAATATCCGTTACACCCGTGCCGGGACGAAGTGTCATTCTGAAAGGATTTCTTAAGCCTAAATCCCATACTCTTGATTTTGCAGCACGCGGAAAGGATGAATCATAATAAGGATTTGTAGGCAGTCCGTTACCGGTAGCCGGATCTACCCTTAGAATTTTACCGTTAAGGCAATCCACTAATTGCGAACGAAAGGAGCCGATATTTTCTTTATTGCGCATGATGGTATCCGTTAACGCCTGCTGCCAGTAGCTTTGTCCTCCTCCGCTGTCAACAAATGCATAGCTGGCGCCATCCCCGGTAGATATTAAAAGTGATCCGTCAGAGCCAAAAACCAATTGGCCGCCACTGTGAGATTCGTGCAGCACGGGAATACCGGTTTTCTTATTTTCTCCGACAAGAATTAACCGGCTGCCGGGAATAACTGTGGTGAAATTAGTGGCCGAGTTGGCTGTGTATCGTGTTACGCGGGCTATCGTGGCATTGTAATACTCATTTACCAGCGAATTATAGCTTCCGGTTCCGTAATTCATCAGGTAATGGCGGTCAACAGTATAATAAAGATAAAAATAACCGTTGGTTTCAAAATCGGGATCAAGCGCGAAACCGTTTAAACCATGATCGCGCCAATTACCCACTTCCTCGCTGATGTCCAGAATAGGTGTGGTTATTTTAGTGCCGTTGGTGTCCACTACCCAGACTTTTCCGCCTTTTTCCCAGACATAAATCTGTCCTGATTTATCGAAGCGCAACCCTTCTACTTCAGTAAAGCCTGTTTTAAAAAGCTGGCCGTTGAAGTTGGAAATAAAAATTTGTGCATTCAAGTATGAACCTGAAAATAGTAAACTGCAAAAGATGCAGGATAAAATAAACAGGCTTAATTTACGAAAATGTTTTTTTGCAGTTGATTGTTCAACATAATTGATTTGCATGAAGTGTTGTTTGTTGGAGTCACAATGGGGGAAAAATTTTTATTCCAAATACAAAAATAGCACCATTATGAGAAATCGGAGGTCAAAGTTTTAAAAACTTTTGCACATGTATGATTTTTCCCTGCCTGTCCGGCAGGCAGGCGTTATTGATTTCAATGAAATACATTCCTCTTCTGAGGAATTCAATATTGATTGCAGCATGCTTATGGGTAATTACTGTTTGAAAAACTTTTCTTCCTGAAATGTCTTTAATCATAATTTCAGATACTCCTTTTAACGAATAATCATTAACAAGCAGATCATTTCCTGCGGGATTTGGATAAACTAAATATTCCCATCCTTCCGGTGCGGATAAAAGATTTTGTTCTTCAATACCGGTACACACATCCACAAAAATATAATTGACCTGGAGCAGCGTATCTGCACCCATGATGCTTTGCGCAATAAGCTGAACATCGTAATTTCCTGCAGCGTTATAAACCACGGATGGATTGGCCCCGGTTGCCGATGGCGGATTCCCGCCCGGAAACAACCACCATAAAGAATCAGGAAGATTCGTGCTCTGGTCCATAAAATCAACCTGGTCACCGGGACAAATGGTTGTTACAGTGGATGTAAATGCTGCCACAGGCGGATCGCAGGCAGGCCAGACAGACGATTCAACAGTGGTTGATAATCCTCCTGCATCAATAACCGTCAGTTCAATCCGGTAATAATAAATATTGCTGTCGCAGCCAATCGGGGTGATAATACAGGAAGTGATCCTGTTTGTATCAGGCGCTTCAGGATGCTCATGATTATTGTGATGGAGAAAAACTCTCCAGGTATAAAATAATTCAGCGGGTGAATGTTCCGCATCCGTAACCAATGCTTCAAGAGGCAACACCGTGTTATGTGACATGGAATATAAATCACCGTCATTAAAGCTGATGATTTGTACAGCGGGAGGAGTGTTGTTGATGCTTACAATCAGTGAATCAACAGCAGTTAACCCTCCGTTATCAGTAACAGTCAGGACTACGTTATAAGTTGTCGGAATGCCTGCGGGAGCTGAAAATGTGTGAGCGGGATTTTGAAGTGAAGAAACATTGGTATCACCAAAATCCCAATGATAAATTAACGGCAGGTTTTCGGGGTCTGTAGAATTGCTTCCTGTGAAATTCACTGTTAAAGGACTTGCTCCGTAAATAGTATCAGCAGTTGCAACGGCAACAGGTGGATTGTTTGAGGCGGTATTGTAAGCAATTTTGTTAATGTTATCCGGATAGTAAACATAGTATAAGCTCTGGTCTTGAGGATTTTCTGCCATAAATACTACAGCTCCTGTTAAGCCTGCAAAGTGAGCGACAGAATCACACGTATTGCCGGAATTATAATAAAATGCTTTAATAAAATTAATACTGTAATCGCCATGAAAATAGACATTCTGAAATTCCGGGGGATAGCCTGTTCCCGTGTACCAGCATCCTGCCACAGAAGAATTTCCGTTAAACGTTGGTCCGGGAATGGGTGATAAAGAATCATTCAGAATAATTTCCTCCGCATAATAACCATTATAAATTCCTGCGCGTGCCACAGGCGACCAATGATACCAGTCAATATCAGGGCGGACGTGAATAAAAACCGGGATGGAAGAAGGAATAAGCTGGGAAGTATCGCATGGATTCCTGAATGTAACAGCCGGATCAAGCGTAGCCTGCTTAATCAAATCCTGGAAAGAAAAAAATTGCTGGGTACAGTTGCTTGTGCCATACAAAGGATTCGGAGCGTCTTCGTTGTAAGTTATCATCGGCTGATAAGAAACTTGTGGAGTCAATCCTTCAAAGAGTGGCCAGCCATAATTACCTCCACCCTCTCTGATCACATTTAAATCTTCCCAGGTATCCCATCCGACATCTCCCAAATAAAGAATTCCCGGATCACCATCATTTGGATTCGTGCTGCCTGTGCCGGGGCGCAACGTCATTCGGAAAGGATTTCTTAAACCGAGAACCCAAACTTTTGATTTTGCCGATTGAGGATCTAATGTGTCATAAAAAGGATTGGAAGGAATACCATCTCCCGTCAGGGGATCAATTCTTAATATTTTTCCATTCAGACAAGTTAACATTTGCGATCTGAAAGCGCCCACATTTTCTTTTGGTTCAATAATAGAATCCAGAAGCGCCTGTGCCCAATATGTGTTGCTGCCTCCATCGTCAATGATCTGTGCGCTCGCCCCGTCTCCGGTTGAAATCAGCAGTGTACCATCTGTACCGAAAACCAACGAGCCTCCGCTGTGCGATTCATGCAATAGGGGAATACCATTTTGTTTTGTTGAACCGATAAGAATAAAACGGCTCCCGGGAATTACTGTTGTAAAATTGGTTGTTGAATCCGCCTGGTATCTTGTCACTCTGACAATGGTGGCATCATAATATTCATTTACGCTGGCATTATAATTTGCAGTGCCGTAATTCATTAGATAATGCCGGTCAACAGTGTAAAAAAGATAAAAATAACCGTTCGATAAAAAATTGGGATCGAGAGCAAAGCCATTTAATCCATGGTCGCGCCAATTACCAACTTCTTCGCTGATGTCAATTAAAGGCGTTGAAAGCTTTACTCCATTGGTATCCACAATCCATACTTTGCCACCCTTTTCCCACACATATTGCTGCCCGTTGCTATCCCAGGCAAAGCCTTCCACTTCATTCCATCCTGTGCTTACATTCACAAAAGAAAAACCGGGAGGCAATTGAGCGTGTGCCCCGAAACAATTCAGCAGAACAAAACAAATGACAGGAAAGAAAAAATTAATGCGGAATGAAAGCATCTTTTAAATTTTTCTTTTTTAATTGACACGAAACAAATATGCCATGATGTTACATTAGTATATGTAAAAAGTCATCAATTTGTTACAGTAAAAACACCTTAATTCTCAAAATCAATCAAAGTCAAAAAAGTCAAAATAGGTGATACCTTCTTGTTTGTGAATAATAAAAATTTTATTGGTAGACAAAGGTTAAAAACACAAGTTGTGGGTCAATTTAAATTTCAGGCAGTGTCTGATTTTGAAAATGTTTAATGAAACTTTGTGGCTTAGTGCCTTTTGTGGCTATATTTTAAAAATTATTTTGCCACAAAGTCTCAAAGTCACTATGAAGCCCAAAAAGATCTAAACGAACCCACTGCCAAAACACAAATCAAGAAAAGCCTTTTTAAGCGGCAGAATTCTTAAGCAACTTCTTTTTTCAAAACTTTTGCCATCGTGATCCCGATGACAGCCGGAGATTCCACCACGTGAATACCACACTGGCGCATGATTTCCATTTTAGCTTTTGCAGTATCGTCCTTCCCTCCTATGATTGCCCCGGCATGACCCATTCTTCTTCCTGCGGGAGCCGTTTGCCCGGCAATAAATCCGACAACAGGTTTTTTATTATTTGCTTTTATCCATCGCGCGGCATCTGCTTCGAGGCTCCCTCCTATTTCACCGATCATAATTATTCCTTCGGTATAGGGATCATTCATAAAAAGTTCAATCGCATCTTTTGTTGTTGTGCCGATAATAGGATCGCCACCGATTCCTATAGCAGTAGAAATTCCCAACCCCGCTTTCACCACCTGGTCGGCTGCTTCATAAGTAAGAGTGCCAGACTTGGATACGACTCCTATCCTGCCCGGTTTAAAAACAAAACCCGGCATGATTCCCACTTTACATTCTCCGGCAGTAATTATTCCCGGGCAATTAGGACCAATCAGCCTGGTGTTTTTGTCTCCAAGGTATTCCTTTACCATAATCATATCTTTTGTGGGAATACCTTCCGTGATGGCAACGATTAATTTAATTCCGGCTTCAGCCGCTTCCATGATTGCATCAGCAGCAAATGCAGGCGGAACAAATACGATGGAAACATCAGCTCCGGCATTTTTTACTGATTCTTCCACTGTATTGAAAACGGGACGGTCAAGGTGAGACGAACCGCCTTTGCCGGGAGTAACACCTCCCACTACATTCGTTCCATATTCGATCATCTGGGATGCATGGAAAGTTCCTTCTGTGCCTGTAAATCCCTGCACAACAATCCGGGAATTCTTATTTACTAAAACGCTCATTTTGAAATTACAATTGGAAATTTTAAATCGGTGGCGAAATTAAAGTTTTATTTATTCGCTTATGCTAAATGGGTAATTTTGTTTTCAATAATTTTCAATAATGCATTTTAGTAATAACGATACCATTGTAGCCCTTGCTACTCCTGCCGGAACAGGCGCCATTGGCGTGATTCGTCTTTCAGGCGAAAAAGCTTTTGACGTAGCCGGTAAAGTTTTTAGTTTTAAAAAAAGCAAGTCAAAAAAAATAGCTGAACAAAAATCGCATACCATTCATTTTGGAAATATTTCTGATGGCAGCCGGATTATTGATGAAGTGCTTGTTTCCATTTTCAAATCACCTCATTCTTATACGGGTGAAGATATTGTTGAAATCTCCTGTCATGGTTCGTCATTTATTCAGCAAAAAATTCTTTCCCTTTTAATTAATGCCGGTGCAAGACCGGCACAACCGGGAGAATTTACATTGCAGGCTTTCCTCAACGGCAAGTTAGATCTTTCGCAAGCCGAAGCAGTGGCTGACCTCATTGCTTCTTCTTCTGAAAGTTCTCACCGGATCGCGATGCAGCAAATGCGCGGAGGATTTTCAACTGAAATAAAAAATTTAAGAAAAGAACTGGTTCATTTTGCTTCCCTTATTGAACTGGAGCTTGATTTCGGTGAAGAGGACGTTGAATTTGCCGACCGCAAACAATTGAAGGATTTAATTTTAAATCTTCAAGCATCCATTCTTAAACTGGTAAAATCATTTGAGCTTGGAAACGTAATCAGGCGTGGTGTTCCGGTGGTGATTGCAGGTAAACCCAATTCCGGCAAGTCAACCCTGCTGAATGCTTTTGTGAATGATGACCGCGCCATTGTGAGCCACATTGCAGGAACAACACGAGATACGATTGAAGAAGAAATTGTGCTTGACGGAATTTTATTCCGGTTTATTGATACAGCAGGATTGAGAGAAACAACAGATTTTGTTGAAAACCTTGGCGTGAATAAAACGTTAGAAAAGCTGAAGCAAAGCAAAGTGCTCATTTATCTTTTTGATGTGAATGAATTAAAACCTGCTGAGTTGAAAAACATACTTGGTGATCTTCAAAAAAGCCTTTCTGATACGATGCCATATATTATTCCTGTCGCCAATAAAATTGATGAAACAAAAAACGGATGGCAGAAAGATTTTTCGAACATTGAAAGGCTGGTTGGCATTTCAGCAAAAAATAAAACACATCTTGACGAATTAAAAGACAATCTCACCCGCCCTTTTAAAAATGGTGAGTTTGCGGCTGATGAAACCACCGTGAGCAATATCCGTCATTATGATGCTTTGGTAAAAACAAATGCATCCCTCCAAAAAGTGATGGAAGGAATTGATAAAAAAATCACTCATGATTTTATTGCTTTGGATATTCGTCATGCGCTGAATTATCTCGGTGAGATTACCGGTGAAATTTCTACGGATGATCTTTTGGAGAATATTTTTTCGAAATTTTGCATTGGGAAGTAATTCATAGATCATATAATAAGA
>DATEMK010000063.1:0-21652 GCA_035275625.1 Bacteroidia bacterium | reverse complement strand
GGACAAAAACGTTGTCGAGAAAATGGAATGGGCAGGGGAAACGATGCTGATGAATAAATGTGCCGATGGATCCAAATGCACCGAAGAGGATCACCAGCTGAACCGCAGAACGGAGATCCGGGTGATCCGGGTGGAGAGAGGGTTGACACGGAAATAAAATTCTCCCGAAGGGATGCTTTCGGCATAAATTTTAAATCTAAGCCTGCACGAATCAATGTGCGGGCTTTTTTGTTTGAAGGATTTCACCCTTAAATTGTAAAATTTATAAAATAAAATACATCGCTTTTTGTACCTTTGTGCAAAGTAAAAATTGTATATCATAAATCTAAAATTGTACATCAAATTATGGCTTTTGACATAGAAATGATTCGCAAAGTGTATGCGGGGCTGAATGATAAAATTACTGCAGCACGAAACAAAAATGGTCGCGCGTTAACGCTTACCGAAAAAATTCTTTACTCGCATCTTTCCGAATGGCCCACATATATAAGTGGATCAGGAGTGTGGCGGTTTGAACGTGGAAAAAGTTATGTTGATTTTAACCCTGACCGTGTAGCTATGCAGGATGCCACTGCACAAATGGCATTATTGCAATTTATGCAGGCAGGACGGGCAAAGGTGGCTGTGCCGAGCACGGTGCATTGTGATCATTTGATACAGGCAAAAGATGGCGCAGTAAAAGATCTGGCTGCAGCCAATGATAAAAATAAGGAGGTGTATGATTTTCTCGCATCCGTTTCAAATAAATACGGCATCGGTTTTTGGAAACCAGGTGCCGGGATTATTCACCAGGTTGTTTTGGAACAATATGCCTTTCCGGGAGGGTTAATGATTGGTACAGATTCACACACGGTAAATGCAGGCGGCTTGGGGATGATCGCTATCGGAGTCGGAGGTGCCGATGCCTGTGATGTGATGGCAGGATTGCCGTGGGAATTGAAGATGCCGAAATTAATAGGAGTGAAGCTGACTGGAAAATTGAACGGATGGACATCTTCGAAAGATGTAATTCTTAAAGTTGCGGGTATCCTCACCGTTAAAGGCGGCACAGATGCCATACTTGAATACTTTGGTGAAGGCGCAGATTCGCTTTCATGCACAGGCAAAGGAACTATTTGCAATATGGGTGCAGAAATAGGGGCAACCACTTCTGTTTTTTGTTACGATAAAAAAATGGCTGATTATCTTAAAGGCACATCACGCAGTGATGTTGCTGCTTTGGCTGATTCGGTTGCAGAGCATTTGTGTGGTGATAAAGAAGTGTATGAAAACCCTGAAAAATATTTTGACCAGGTTATTGAAATAAATCTTTCTGAATTAGAGCCTCACATTAACGGTCCGTTCACTCCTGATTTAGCCTGGCCTATTTCAAAATTTGCCCAGGCAGTTATAGAGAATGGATGGCCCCGTTATTTTGAGGTGGGTTTGATCGGTTCATGCACCAATTCTTCTTATGAAGATATCACACGTTCTGCTTCAATTGCGCGTCTTGCAATAAAAAATAATCTGAAAGCAAAAACAGAATTTACAATCACTCCCGGTTCTGAACAAGTGAGATACACAACAGAACGTGATGGCCTGCTCCAGGAGTTTGAAAAAATCGGAGGAGTAATTCTTGCGAATGCCTGCGGCCCATGTATAGGACAATGGGCAAGGCACAGAAAAAATGGTGAACCAAAGAATTCAATTCTCACTTCTTACAACAGGAATTTTGCAAAAAGAAATGATGGCGATCCAAATACGCATTCTTTTGTTGCATCCCCTGAGTTAGTAACTGCAATGGTCTTATCGGGCGACTTATGTTTTAATCCGCTTACTGACACATTGGTTAATGACGAAGGAAAAAAAGTAAAGCTGGAAGAACCATTGGGCGTTGAATTACCACCAAGCGGTTTTGCTGTTAAAGATGCCGGCTACCAGGAACCTGCAAAAGATGGAAGCAGTCTAAGCGTAATTGTTTCTCCGACTTCTGATCGTTTACAATTGCTTGATCCGTTTTCAGCATGGGAAGGGGTTGATTTAAAAGGATTGAAATTACTCATCAAGGTGAAAGGAAAATGTACAACCGACCACATCAGCATGGCGGGACCCTGGTTAAAGTACAGAGGGCATTTAGACAACATTTCTAACAATATGCTTATCGGGGCAATTAATTTTTTCAATGATAAATCCGATTCAGTAAAAAATCGGCTGACGGGTGAATATGATGCTGTACCGAAAGTGCAGCGTGCTTATAAAGCAAAAGGAATCGGGTCAATTGTAGTGGGTGATGAAAATTATGGCGAAGGTTCATCCCGTGAACATGCAGCGATGGAGCCGCGTTTTCTTGGCGTACGCGCCATTCTTGTAAAATCATTTGCACGCATTCATGAAACCAATCTTAAAAAACAAGGAATGCTTGCGCTGACTTTTGCGGATAAAAATGATTACAACAAAATTCAGGAAGATGATATATTTGATATTTTGGGTTTAACATCATTCGCCCCCGGTATGCCGTTAACAATTATTTTAAATCATAAAGACAATTCGAAGGATGAAATAAAAGTTAATCATACATATAATGAAAACCAGATTGAGTGGTTTAAAGCAGGTGGCGCTTTGAATATTATCAGGAGAGAATTGGCGTAGCAAATATTTATTCCAGCAAATAAACGTACAGATTACCGTCTTCGCTTCCGGCAACGAGGTAATATTTTCCGTCATTGTTCAATTCATCAATCACAAAAGGTGTGCTTCCCCTGACAGGGAATCCTTTGAAAAGTGCACCGGTATTATTGATCAGGAATAACTTATTTGAAGAAACTGAATTTATTCCGATGGCTGGTTTGTTGGAAGCCAGCTGATATGTTTCAATTCCGTCTGCGTTTGCTCCGTTAAGAGAAAGATTAAAAATCAAAGTGAGCAGCTGTGTATAAGCTGTAACCTGGTCTTTTTCTATGAATACATAATCCAAAAGACTGTCGCCATCTACATGGCTTAAAATAAAATTATCGCTGGTTGAAATGGCTTCTATCGTTTGTCTTTTCACAGTGCCATCCATTAAAATGTTACAAATTGTCCCGTTTGTATCAAGCGTGGCAAAACTGAAATTGTTCTCCGGATTTTCATCACGATAAAATTTAACATTCGGTTTCCTGATTATTTTTTCATTTACTTTAACCGAAATTTTCCCTGTACGGTCAAGAATAAAAACAGTTCCATCATCATCAGAAGTTACCAGGCAATTTTTCCCGTTGATGTTAAAGGACTCGACCGGTTGCTGAATTATTCCGGTGTTTGAACTAAAATTCCAGCCGGCTAAAGGTTTGCCGCTGCCTTCATATCCATAAATTTTTCCATTGCTGCAGGCGATATAAACCCGGTAATCAAGGGAACTGTCAGGATCAAAAACAGAAAGCCCGTTAGTTGCCTCCGTAGGCAGGCGAATGGGGTAATTGGAAATATAATTTCCATTCATATCCGTTATGAATAAATAATTTGAAGTATTAAAAATAAATTCCGAAGTATTATTTTTATAAAGATCAATGGTAAAAATATCTCCTGTGATTTTTTCGGGCAATTGTTTTTTCCAGGCAATGGTTCCTGAATTATTGACCAGGTATAAATTGTTGGCATCGTCCTGCACCATTATCAAATGATTTTTCCCTGCGATATTATTTACCACCTGCGGCTTCATAGAAATGGAAGTATCTGCCTGCATGGTCCACGCAAGTGAAACTTCAGACGAAATCATTTTGGAATTGTATTGAAGAATACAAGATGTCTTTAAGTTTTTATTTTTTTCCGCAATACTGAAAGCAAAAGCATCCCACTTATTTAAATAATTTTTTGCGGAATCAATCCGGTGGTTCCACAAACCGGATAAAGCAGATTTTATTATGTAACTATTCCCGGGATTTTTACAGAACAAAAAATAGTTTGCATTTAAGGAAAGTTTAATGGAAACAGATTTGAAAGATTGACTGTTAATTAATAAATTTTCTGACCTAAAATAATCAATCAATGTGCGAATGGAAGAAGCCTGGTTTGCAAATACAGCATAATCCCCGATAAACGTATAATACATTTTATTCACTTTTTTGAAAACATCACCATACAGAGCCGGGATCAAACCCTGCAGGCGAATCAAACCAATGGAAAAATTATTATATTTCTCCTGCATGGTTTTCTCATTTTGTTTTTTGTCAACAAGAATGCTTAATGCCTGTAAAGTTTTTTTTGCCTTAGCTGCATTATTGGTTTTCAAAATAAAATATGCATTGTTCTCATAATTCACACTGGAAGGCTCGGTGATCGCCAGCGCAAATTCATTACCGGTGATTCCATAAAACTTCTCTTCAGCGGAAAATTTGTAATTCAATTTATTTTTATTCAGCAATGCTTTATTTGCTGCTGCGTCATTTGATGCATCCAGGTATTTTTTAAACGATTCGAAATACATCTCTTTATCACTGATTCCAACTGCCACAACTGCCGATGTTTTGCCCGGAAGAATTTTGAACAGGTTCATATTAACGGGCTGCTGTGCTGAAAAATGAAAAAGGTAAGAGGCAGAATCATTTGCAAAAGAATTGCCTTCCGCATAAATTCCGTTTTCACCGATCTCAGGGTTTAAAACAGACCAGTTAGCAAAATTGTCTACTTCATTAAAGGTTTCCTGTTTATTCAAATCTTTAAATACCGAAAGCCAGCCGGGAAAATTTCTGTAATTGATAAGTATTTTATTTGTTTTTTTTTCTTCTGCTTTTTGATAGATACCGCTGAAGATTTTATCTTTTGTGAAAGATTTTCCGGCAACTCTTTGCTGCCTGATTGCATCTTCAACAAGAAAAGCGGTCATGCTTCCGATAAAAATGTTTTTGGAAACGGCATAAGTAAATACATTTCCGTCCTTCAGGGCCACTTCTTTAATATTTACATCCTCATAAGACCTGGAGAGCGGGTCTGCATCGGTCCCGGAAATTTTTTTTATGGCTTCATCAGCAAAATCTTCCTGGTCAGGAACAGGCAGGTTGATTAAAAAAAGGAAATCAAACTCGTTTGCCTTAATGACGTGTGCTGAAATGATCAGCTTTTCTTTTCCAAGTAAATTTTTCAGATCATCCTCTTCATTGGCGATGGAATCAAAGGATAATAAAGAACTATTTATCTTCTGAAAAAATTTATTGCTCTGCAAACCTTTCCAATAAGCAGTTTTTGAAATTCCTTTTATAATTCCTGATGAAACATCGGTTTCAAAAAAAAATGCCGCATCTGCCGGGATTGCATTTACGGCTTTGCCGTTCGTTATGCCATAATACCTCTGGAAATAATATAATCCGGCAGCAATGGCAATCAGAATAAATAAAAGGAATAAAGAAGAAGATACTACACGCTTCATGATTTAATGTGAATAAAAAAAGCTTTTCAAAGCTACAATGCACAAGGGGAGGCAATGCAGGGATAATTTGTTTTTATTTACATGGACGTGTTAATTACTTGGAAAATTTTTTGAAGCGTAAGTAATACAGTTACTTTATTCTGCAAACTCAAATTCCAACTGGTAATATAAACGAAAGCTTTTACGGTGATAAGGAGTTTCACCGAATTTCATCAATGCTTCCCGGTGAAATTTTGTTGCGTATGCTTTGTTTGTATTCCACCCGTATTGAGGAAAACGCTGGTGAAGCTGCATCATAAATTCATCACGGTGTGTCTTTGCAAGCACCGAAGCTGCGGCAATGGATTTGTATTTTGCATCTCCTTCAATAATGCAGTGATGCAAAATATTTTTATAAGGTTTAAAACGGTTTCCGTCAACCAAAATAGCTTGCGGTTCGACAGGCAACTGCTCTAATGCACGGTGCATGGCAAGAAATGATGCGTTTAAAATATTGATGCTGTCAATTTCTGTATGATCACAAATTCCCACTGCCCATGCCACTGCTTTTTTTTCAATGATCTCCCGTAACAGGTTCCTGTTTCCCTCTGTCATTTGTTTTGAATCGTTCAAAAGCTTGTGATGAAATTTTTCAGGAAGAATGACTGCCGAAGCAAAAACAGGGCCGGCCAGGCAGCCCCGCCCGGCTTCGTCACAACCGGCTTCAATTTTATTTTTTTCGAAAAAATTTTTGAGTGACATCAGGAAATTAAATCGGTTCAAAGTTCAAAGTTCAAATTGAAATCATCAAGGAGATTTAAGAAATTTTATTAACAATTTCTGAACTGGCTTTGCATTTACGTGTGGCATTTGTTTATTCGTAAATTCGTACCCGATTCTCCCGGTTACTATCGGGATCGCTGATGTTTCCATGCAAAAAAAATTTGTCACCAATCTTGCTTTTCTGCTTTTCCTGAATCTCCTTATTAAACCTTTCTGGATTCTTGGTATTGACCGTTCTGTGCAAAATGCCGTTGGCGCTGAAATTTACGGCCAGTACTATGCGCTTTTTAATTTTTCTTTTTTGCTGAATATCCTGCTTGACATCGGGATCACGAATTTCAACAATAAAAATATTGCACAGAACAATCATTTGCTCAACAAGCACCTTTCAGGTATTATTGTATTGCGCGTATTGCTTGGCGTCTTATATTTCCTTTTCAGTTTTTTCAATGGTTTTATTATCGGTTACGAAAGAGAGCAATTGATAATGCTTTGCCTTCTCTTATTTAACCAGTTTCTCATTTCATTTATTCTTTATTTGCGCTCTAACCTTGCCGGGCTTCATCTTTTTAAAACGGATAGTTTGATTTCTGTCCTGGACCGGTTTATCATGATTATTATCTGCGGAATACTCCTGTGGGGCAAAGCTGCTTCAGTTCCTTTCAGAATTGAATGGTTTGTCTGGGCGCAGACTTCTGCTTATTTAATCACAGCCTTTATCACAATATTTTTACTCATCAGGAAAGCGCAATTGAAAAAACTGAAATGGAACCCGCTTTTTTTTCTTATGATTTTAAAACAGAGTTATCCGTTTGCAGTGTTGATTCTGCTGATGACGTTCTATAACCGAATTGATTCAGTAATGCTTGAACGGTTACTTCCTGACGGAGATAAGCAGGCTGGAATATATGCACAGGCATACCGTTTATTGGATGCATCCAACATGATTGCTTACCTTTTTGCCGGGTTGTTGCTTCCTATTTTTTCAAGAATGATTAAATCAAAAGAGTACATACATGATTTGCTGCGGCTGGCTTATTGCCTGCTGGTAATTCCGGCTTTCATTGTCGGAATCGTATGCTTTGTATTCAGGGAAAATATAATGAACCTTCTTTATCATGAGCATGTAAAAGATTCTTCCATTATTTTCGGCTTGCTGATGATTTGTTTTTCTGCCATTTCCACCACCTATATTTATGGTACGCTTCTGACGGCAAATGGAAATTTAAAATACCTTAACATGATGGCTTTGGGAGGAATGGTACTTAATGTGTCTCTTAATCTTTTATTAATCCCGCGTTTCAATGCATTCGGGGCTGCTGTTTCAAGTTTGATTACCCAGTTTATTATGGCATTCACGCAGGTTATTCTTACATATAAAATTTTCAGGTTTAAACCTGATTATAAATTTCTTTCAGCGCTGGCCCTTTTTCTTTTCCTTGCCGTATTTATTTCTATTAAATCATCGGAATTAAATTTCAGCTGGATGTTCAATTTTATTATTGCCGCTGCAGGTTGCTTTAGCCTGGCGATTTTTCTGAAACTTATACAGCCCAAAGAAATTTATAAAATTGCCCGGTACGGGGATTGATTTGTGTGGGATTGAAGGTGAATAAAAATATCCTATTTTTGCGCGCTCTTTAAAAAAGTTAATGTTATTCGTTATTTGATGATTGTGAACCGCTAAACCTCACATTTCTCCCGATAGCTCTCGGGATTAAACTCCAAACTCTAAATGGATTCTAAGCAAAATCCTTCTTCGTTAAGGTTAGAAGCATCGGGCATTTTAAAAGTTGCGGCCAGGTGGTGGAAACCGCTTCTGATTGTTGCAGCCTGCTCAGCCATTCTTGCTGTCATATTTTCATCACCTTTATTCATAAAACCGCTTTTTAAATCAAGGGCCATTTTATATCCGTCTAACCTGGCGCCTTATGCAACTGAAAATGCTACCGAACAGATGATCCAGGTTTTTGAATCAGAAGATATCCTGGACCATCTTATCCGGGATTTTAATCTTTTCAAGCATTATGAAATTGATTCTGCCAAAGAAAAATATCCTATGAACCTCATTAAATATATAATGAAGGAAAGGATCAAAATTTCAAAGACCGAATTTGAATCGGCAGAATTGGTAGTTTTTGATACCGACCCTTTTATTGCCGCGCAGATTTGCGATTCGATGAATTCATACATGAATGAAAAAGCCCGTGAAATGCAGCGGAAAAAATATGCAGAAGTGGTTAATATTCACAAGCGCCAGATGGATTTGAAGAAGCAGGAAATGGATTCAATGGAAGCAGAGATGAAAACTTTAAGGACAGACTTTGGAATACTTGAGTATGAGGAGCAAATTAAACCTTTTTCAAAAGTTTATTATTCTGCTATTGCTTCCGGGAAAGCGGTGGCAGGAAGCTCTATTCAAAATGTAGAAAAGAATTTAGCCGAAAAGGGCGGAGATTATATTTCCCTTCGGGAAAATCTTTACAGGATAAGAAGTACATACAATGATTTAAAAGTGCTTTATGAAAATGCATCACGCGATCTTACCAAAGAGCTCACTTTTACTAACGTGGTAACAAAGCCATTTCCTGCTGAAAAGAAATCTTACCCCGTGCGCTCCCTGCTTGTTTTAGGATTTACTGCTGCAATGGTGTTTGTTTCTTTCATTATCATGATAATCATTGAGAAAAACAAAGCTTCCTGATTCTTTCAGGGATTTAGGGAACAACTTTAAACTTTAAACTTCAAACCTTAAACCTTTTTGCTCACATCTGTTAACTTAAAATGGTTTTATAGCACGGCAATTACTTTTCTCGCCATCATGATTGCAGGGATGGTGGCTGAATTTTATTGGATTTTTCTTTTGCCTTTGGTTCTTCTCATCGTATTAATGGCATTCTACAGGTTAGAATTGTTAATGTTGCTTGCCGTATTTTTTATTCCCCTTTCCATCAATCTTCAAAAAACTGATTTAGGTATTGGTGTGAGCCTGCCTGCCGAGCCGCTCATTTTCGGAATCATGATCATTTTCTTTTTAAAGCTGATTTACGATGGAAAATTTGACAAAGAAATTATTAAGCATCCTGTTTCCATTTTAATTATTCTTCACCTTTTATGGATGTGTATTGCAACTGTATTCAGTTCTCTTCCTTTAGTTTCTGTGAAGGCAACTTTGGCGCGTATATGTTTTGTTTCGGTGTTTTATTTTCTTGCCACACAGCTTTTCAGGGATTTTAAAAACATTGACAGGTTTATATGGATTTATACAGGCACATTGGTGGTGGTAATTATTTATACAATTATTGTTCATGCTTCCAATAATTTTACCGAAAAGTCCGCGCATTCTTCTATGACGCCCTTTTATAATGACCATACAGCTTATGCCGCTGTTATTGCATTGTTTGTTCCGGTAATGATTGCTGTTATTTTTGATACCTCAAAAACGGTTGGCAAAAGAATATTAGCTTTTCTTGTTACAGCTATTTTTATAACTGCCATCATTGATTCTTACACGAGAGCCGCCTGGATTGGGATGACTGCGGCTTTCATAGCATCGCTTACTTTTCTGTTCAGAATTAAATCCTGGATGGTGATTGCTGTGGCTTCTGTACTTGTCATTGCTGTAGTTTCGCAATGGACGGCTATCATTATTAAACTTGAAAGCAATACCGAAAAATCTTCCACTGATTATAAGGAACATCTTGAATCTATTTCAAATATTTCCACTGATGCCTCCAATGTTGAACGTGTAAACCGCTGGCTGTGCGCATTGCGGATGTTCAATGAAAAACCTGTATTCGGGTGGGGACCGGGAACTTACCAGTTTCAATATGCGCCTTTTCAGCGCAACGATGAAAAAACATATATCAGCACCAATGCTGGCGACAGGGGAAGCGCTCACAGCGAATACCTCGGACCTTTGTCAGAAGAAGGATTAATGGGCATGCTTTTATTTATGGCGATTGCAATCACGGTTGTTTATCAGAATTCAAAATACATTATTCATTCAAAAAATAAACAGGGACGGCTGCTCACCAAAGGAATCATTCTTGGTCTTACCACCTATTGGACACATGGTTTTTTAAATTACTTTCTTGACACCGATAAAGCTTCGGTTCCTTTCTGGGGATTTATTGCCGCTTTGGTCGCTTTGCAGGTTTATCATAATAAACCGGGTGAAGCTGCAGTAAAATGAATGTTCCTTCCGGGTAACAGGTGAAAACTTCCGGAAACCAGGAATAATATAGAAGTTATTCTATAATAAATTTCCCTCTTTGCAAAGTTTTCTGTTGAGATTTTAATTCGTAAGTAAAAATTCCTTTACCTGTTTCGGATGTTGGAACAGAAAATTTATCTCCTTTTGATAAATCTAAATCATTTTCAAAAACTTTTTTACCGATTATATCATAAATGGAAAGAGAAATGTTTTCAGAAATCTTTATTCCTTCTTTTATTTCAAAATTTATTTTATCCGTTGCAGGATTCGGATACGGACGGATAAAATTTCCATTTTCATTTTCAGCAATGCTGAAACCAATGGGAATTAATTTTACATTTAATGTAGTCAGCACCCCGTTTTGCAAATGAACACCTGTAATTGTTTTTGGATAATATCCTGCTTTTGTAAACTGAACGGAATAATATCCTGAATCAGCCACACCTGTTTTATAATCTCCGGTGATAATTGTAGTGGTTGTTTTATTGGTTAAAAGTATCTGCACGTTTACTCCGTTGATCGGGAAATTTGTGGCAGTGTCCTGCACATTTCCTTCCAGGTAACAGGCCCGTATATAATCAGGTTGGAAGATATAAAAAATGCCATTATAATCTGTAGCAAGAACATGCCCGCTCGGAAGATAGGGATCGGCATCCCAGCAAAGATAAGTCCCTGTAATATAATGACCGACTTCAATTAAATTGGCCGGACGCGCAGCATCCACAAGTGTAAGCTGGCTTCCGTAGCTGGGGCAGATAAGCCAATCATTCCAAACCCTCACATTGTGAACTTCTGCCGTAGAAAGCGTGTCGCATAAATACACATCCAGGAGCTGAATGTTTGACAGATCAGTTATATCATACGAACCAACCGGGGCGTTGTTGACTTCATCAGCAGTAAACACAATACCATGGTTGTCGCTGGGCCAGATGTTGTGATTGAAATTGCCCGGTGTGGCCTGTGTAGCCATTACAATGGGATTTGTTTTGTCTGAAACATCAATTACTGCAAATCGACCCGCCAGAATTTCGCTGGTGAACAAAGTATCGTTCATAATATAGCTGTCATGCACATACTGGTTGCTGTACATGCCCGCATAGGCAGGAAAATACGGATTGCTCACATCAATAAAAAGAACTCCGCCATTGCCAAGGTTGCTCCCGTTAATATAAACATAACCATTGTCAGATTTAATGGTATGTGCCGTATTAAGCTGATTTAATATTGCTCCGTCACCGGTCCAGAATTTGTAATTGACGGGTCCGGGAAGAGTTGTTAAATCAATCACGAGTAACCCTGCATCCACGCCAATGATTCCGAAGCCTTCCGTAACGCAATACGCGTAATCGCCAAGAACAGTCAGTTCATGCCATATGGAAATGGGAGCCGGAATAGTATCAAGCATAACAGGAGATGCCGCATTGGTAATATCCGCAATCAATATCCCGTCATTTGCACCGATTAAAGCATATTCATGACCGCTGTTATCATTGTAATGCCAGACTCCTGCAAGCACCTGGCCATAATTTATCGTGGAAACCAGGGTGAGGTTTTTCTGTGCTGAAGCGGAAGCATATATTATTATAAATGAAAAGAGGAAGGGTACAAATTTTTTCATGCTGTTTTATTTTTTTGAAAAACAAGATTACGAAAAATTTTGAGACGAACGGATAAAAAGCGAAACTTTAAACTGTCAACCTTGAGCGCCTTCAACCTACACCGACCTTAGTGTAAGCAGCGTTACATCATCATTAAAAGCGGTTTCTTTTCTGAAATCATTTAAAGCAACCATGACGCATTCGTGAAAAGATTCCAAAGTCTGTTCAAAGGAACATCCTGCAATAATTTTTTTTATTTTTTCCAAACCATAGGGATTTCCATGCATGTCTTCCAGTTCAGTAACCCCGTCTGTGTAACAAAATAACATGGCGCATTTCGGGAAATGTGCTGAACCTTCCTTTATAAACGGAAGTTCTTCAAACATGCCCAATCCTATGGTTCCGTTTTCAAGCAATTCGAATTGGTCGTTGTGAAAAAGCAGTGGCGGATTATGTCCCGCATTTACATATTGAATATTTTTTGTGTGGTGATTAATTTTTGCAAGAAAAACAGTAATGTATTTTTCACCTTTAGCATTTTTAAAAACTGTTGTATTAAGAGACTTGATCAGTTCAGAAAGTGAATCAATATGCCTGGAAACAGCATGAAGATGCGCCTGGAAATTTGACATGAGTAGAGCTGCGGCAATACCTTTTCCCGAAACATCCGCCATGCAAACAATGGATTCATTTTCATTTATTTTGAAATAATCATAATAATCACCGCCAACTTCCTGGTGCGGAAGATAAGTAGCTGCCACATCAAACACATTGTGCCCGTCAAGGTTTTCAGGAAATAACATAGACTGCATTTCAGCCGCAAGCTCCATTTCTTTTTCAAGCGATGCCTGTCTTATAGATTCTTTTGTGAGCCGTTTATTTTCTATTGCAACCACAATCAGGTTGGTAATGGTATGAATAAATGGCACTATTCTTTTTTGGTTGCCTTCCATTTTTGAAAAATCACCAATTAAAGCATAAGCCAATGATTTTTCATTATGAAAAACAGGAATAATGGTTTCAAATTGCGAAATCCATTGCGGCTTTTTTACGTTGTTTTGATGAATGTCATTCAAGTTTTCAAAATCATTATCGAAATCAATTTCACATTGAGTGAAATCTGCACCGTAAGATAATATGTGCTGCCATTTATCTTCGTTAATAAACAGCATCAGTTTTCCTACTTTCAAATGATCTTCTAAAACAGTTTTGTAAATTCTGAAAAGCTGCTCGGCAGGAAGATTGTAATTGATCGCTTTTGTAATCTGTAAAAGCCAATGCAGCTTGATCGTTTTAGAAGCTAATTCACTTTCTAAATTGTTTTCGCGGACTTCCATGAAATCGCTTAGGGTTTAGAGTTAAGGTTTTAAGTTTAAGGTTACGAAAACTATTGATAATTGTTACTTTGTTTTTTGGCGGATAAAATTAAATAATTAATCCAGTTTTTGAATCAGTTCAGGCAATCTTTTCATAAGGGCAATTTCTTTCATTTTATCCCGCGCATCACGAACAGGGCTTCCGAAATAAGTTTTATTTCCTTCTAAAGATTTCCCGATTCCTGATTGCCCCAGCACGACAGCGCCTTTTCCGATAGTTAAATCTTTCTGCACTCCGACTTGCCCCCATAAGATAACATCGTCTTCAATCGTCACCACTCCCGCGATTCCGACCTGGGCGGCAAACAAACAATTTTTCCCGATCACAGTATCATGACCGACATGAACATGGTTATCCATTTTTGTGCCTTTGCCAACGACCGTATCTCCCGAAACTCCCTTGTCAATGGTACAGCAGGCGCCTATCTCCACATCATCTTCCACAATTACTCTTCCGCATGAAATTAATTTATCGTAGCCCTCAGATCTTCTTTTAAAATAAAAAGCATCAGAGCCGATAACTGTATTTGCATGGATGATAACATTGTTTCCAACCACGCAATGATTATAAATGACCACCCCGGAATGTACCAGGCAATTTTTTCCAATCGCTGCATGGTGCCCGACAAAAACTCCTGGCTGAATGATTGTATTTTCACCGATGCTTGCTTCATCACTGATTAATTTTTCTGAAGAACGAAATTTTCTGAAATGCGAGGTTAAAATATTATAATCCCGGAAAGGGTCATCTGAAATTATCAATGCTTTGCCAACAGGACATTCAACTTCTTTATTGATCAGGATAGTTGTTGCTGCTGATTGCAATGCTTTTTCGTAATACTTGGGATGATCAACAAAGGTAAGATCGCCTTTTTCCACTTTGTGAATTTCATTTAAGCCGGTGATGGGAAAATCATCTTTGCCGATGGCTTTGGCTTTGATCAGGGAAGAAATTTCTTGGAGGGATGAAGGAATTTTTAATTTCATTTTCCGGACGGGAAAGGCAAAAATAGGTATAATAATTTTCCGGTTTCAGATATTGGCTTCGCGAACATTGCACATAACAGTATCATTGCCGTGAGGGTAAAAAGTACTATCTTTGCACCCTTAAAAATTTTGGCTGCCCTTTAAAATATTTAATTCGTATTCGTTTATAATGCAAAACATCCGCAACATTGCCATTATTGCTCACGTTGACCATGGCAAAACAACTTTAGTTGATAAGATTTTACACCAGACACAAATTTTTCGTGAAAACCAGTTTGTCGGAGAATTAATTCTTGACAGCAACGATCTTGAAAGGGAGCGCGGCATTACCATTGTTGCAAAAAATGTTTCAGTAACGTATAAAGGAGTTAAGATAAATATCATTGACACACCCGGCCACGCTGATTTTGGAGGAGAAGTAGAACGTGTGCTCACTATGGCAGATGGCGTGCTGCTGCTGGTGGATGCTTTTGAAGGACCGATGCCGCAAACACGTTTTGTTTTACAAAAAGCGTTGACTCTTGGCTTAAAACCGATCCTTGTAATCAATAAAGTGGACAAGGAAAATTGCCGTCCCGATGAAGTGCACGAAGCCGTGTTTGATTTATTCTATCACCTGGATGCAACCGAAGACCAGTTAAATTTTCCTACGCTCTATGGTTCGTCCAAGCATGGATGGATGAGCACGGATTGGAAAAATGAAACCAAAGACATTACTGCATTGCTGGATGCTATTCTTGAATTTATTCCTGCTGCGCCTCACCGCGATGGAACTCCGCAAATGCTGGTCACTTCACTTGATTATTCATCTTATGTCGGGCGGATTGCGATCGGAAGAGTGTTTCGAGGAATCATGCGTGAAAACATGCCCGTGTCATTAGTAAAGCGTGACACCACTATAACAAAATCAAGAATCAAGGAACTGTTCATTTTTGAAGGGTTGACAAGAAAAAAAGTAAGCGAAGTTGAATCAGGCGAAATATGTGCGATGGTAGGAATCGAAAATTTTGAGATCGGTGATACCGTAGCAGATTTTGAAAATCCGGAAGGTATGAAAACAATTGCTGTGGATGAGCCCACCATGAGCATGTTGTTCACGATAAACAACTCCCCTTTTTTCGGAAAGGAAGGAAAGTTTGTTACCTCGCGGCATTTGCGTGACCGTCTTTTTAAAGAAACGGAAAAAAATCTTGCGCTCAGGGTTGAAGAAACCGGTTCGCCTGATTCTTATCTTGTTTATGGAAGAGGCATTCTCCACTTGTCAATTCTAATTGAAACGATGCGCAGGGAAGGCTATGAATTGCAGGTAGGCCAGCCGCAGGTTATTATTAAACACATTGACGGAGTAAAATGTGAACCGATAGAAGTTTTAATGGTGGATACACCGGCAGAAGTTTCAGGAAAAGTGATTGAGCACGTAACAGCACGCAAAGGCGATCTGCTCGTTATGGAACCAAAAGGCGATTTGCAGCATCTTGAATTTAATATTCCTGCACGGGGAATCATCGGTTTGCGGAATGCCATCCTCACATCAACCGCAGGGGAAGCCACCATTGCACACCGTTTTAAATCCTACGAACCCTGGAAAGGACAAATCCCTGAACGCATCAACGGAGTGCTCATTGCAAAACAAGCAGGAAGCGCCACGGCTTATTCCATTGATAAATTGCAGGACCGCGGATCATTCTTCATTAGCCCCGGTGAAGTTGTATATGGCGGCCAGGTTATTGGTGCACACATTCGGCCTGATGATCTTGTGATAAATGCATGCGAACCTAAAAAGCTCACCAACATGCGCGCCTCGGGAAGTGATGAAAACGTGAGGATTACCCCCAAAATAAATTTTTCGCTTGAAGAAGCCATGGAATATATTGAAAAAGATGAATACCTTGAAGTAACGCCTAAGGCTATCCGAATGCGTAAGATTCACCTGGATGACAATGTGAGAAAACGTATGGAGAAGAAAACAGAAGTGATGTAGAAAAATTTTTTCCGGAAGTTATCTTTTCTTTGTTACAAATTTATTCATAAGCATTACCCACAAAGTTTCATAAGGAATAATTTCTGTTTCTTCCAGGATATTCAGCTTATCTTTTTTTTGTTCCTGCAGATTTATGAGATAAGGTTTTACTTTTTGAGCGGCTTTTGCCGGATTAAAATTATACGAAAACAAAAACCTGAGCATCCTGCCGAAATGATAATGACGGGGATGTTTATTTTTTTTAATGTAATGGTACAGGTATAACCTGAAAGATTGTTTCAGATCATACAACCTCTCTGTTTCCTTCATGTTGACCAGCAAAATAATTTGCGCAACCAGTATGCTGAAATTATAACCTGTCTTATCCCGGCTGGTTAGCGGAACATCATTCAGAAAGCGGAATATGTTGAATTGCTTGATTATAAATTTATCAGGCAGGGCAAAATTCAAATAAGCCTCGTAAATATGCCATCGCTCCTGTTGAATCTTACTCAATTTCCTGTTTTGCGGATTCACTTTGTAAAATATTTCAAGAGCTTCCTGGTAATTTCCGGTGCGCATTGCGAGAAGGAAATATTGTGCCTGGAATACAACCCATGGAGAGGAATGAGGTAAAAAATGCAGTTGCAGGCGTTCCACGCATTCTCTTCCCCTGTTAAATTCACGAAGGAGAAGGCAACTTTCAAGTTCCATGAGGAGAAACTCACCGGCACGTGTAAGCTGGTAAAACTGGGGATGGGCATCGAGATAGGCTATACCCTGCTTGCATAATTTAATAACTTTATTAAATTGCAGTCTGCTGTGGTAATAATAAACAGCAAGCCGGAAATAGTAGATAGTGATGAAGTGTGAGGTGAATCTTTCGTAAAGTTTTTTTGCTTTTATATAGCTGTTCCTGAGCATTTTTTGCTCTTCACGGCTGTATTCTATCACATGAACAATGTGGACAAGTGTATCGCAATACAGGTAATGCATTTCTGCTTCAGCGGTATTCAGTGCCATAAGCTCAACAAAAGAGGATGAAAAATAATTCCATTTTTTTTTGTTCCCGGCTATAGCATAATGAGTGCATAACAGCCTGCACGCCTGCAAGGCAAGATGTGTGTGATTAAAATGTACGGATGAATAAAAAGCCGGTTTCAGCAATGTAAGAGCAGCATTTCTCTGATCGCGCATAATTAATGTTTGAGCTGCATATATTTTTCGCTGTGCCTGCAGCAATGACCGGTCTACCGGAAATTTCATTGAGCGTGCAGCGTCCTGCAAAAAAATTAAATCGGTAAGCCTGTCCTTTAACCGTGATTTGAGTTTACGGTAGCTGGCGCTTTTTTTCTGATTCCCATAAAGGCTTTGCATTGCCTGCGCATCATTTTCAAAGCTCTTATCGTAGAACCCATGAGCAAGGCGAAACATTTTTTTGCTATCATCATTTCCGATAATTTTTTGCAGAACCCCCGAATTATTTCGGCTAACTGATGTCACAAAATCAATATATTTGTTAAGTTCTTTCATGGCATTTAATTTATTTTAGCAGGTAAAATCTTAATAATTATCATTTATGCTTTTACAAACATAGGAAAATTTTGTGTCACAAGTACCTGTATTTTGATACACTTTTATTAAAAAATAACATCGAATTTTGACCTGTTGAATTAACCTCACAAACTGATAAAATGGGAGATCTATTAATCGCCATTCTTATGGCACTCAAAACACTCTTTCCTCCGGAGCCTGGTACGAGCACTGCCGAGTACGAAGCGAAGAGACTTGAAACAGCACAATATGTTTTGGATAATAATTTATACCGGGTAGAAGACGGTGGGGTACAAATTGATCCGGACGTAACCAATTAATCAGCACAATATGTTTTGGATAATAACTTATATAGGGTAAATGAACGTGGGGTAATCGTTGATCCTGATGTAAGCCTTTGACTATTTAGGGGCTGTTATGTTTTTGATAACACTTAAATTAACAGCCCTTTTTTATTTTTCTGTGAATGTGCCGTTGGCAAAAAACAGCTCTTTCTTTAAACCTTTCCAGGTTGCTGCCGGTAGTAAACCTTAACCCTTAATTATTGTAGTTTTGCTGCGGAAAATCTGAAAATGGAACTCACATCTTCAAAGGTACGGGTAAAGCAATCACTGGTTGATGAATCCTACAACCCGGATGCGGCAAATCATTACCGGCTTTTTATCCAATTGGGAAATGATTTTCTGTCGGCTGCCCTGCTTGATGATACACGTAAAAAATTTATTTGCCTTGAGGATTTTCATTTTCCCTTTTCGGAAACTCCGGGAGTACTTGCAGAAAAATGCGAACTCGCCCGGCAGCAAAGCAAAATCCTCCTGCCTGAAGGTTTTCGATCTGTAAATTGTTGTGTAAACTTTCCAAAATCCATTTTGGTTCCTGAACCATTGTATGATAAGACGTCTGAAAAGCAGGAACTTGATTTTAATTTTGGAGAAAGCATGGACGAAATTGTTTTATCGGATAACCTGGAGCTGGTTCATGCAAAGAATTTATTTTCGATTCCACCGGTTATTCAAAAAATGCTGCATTACTGGTTCGGGGATATTTCCATTTGTCACCAGTCAACTGCTTTCATAAACAGCGTATTGATTTCAAATAAAAACAGGCAGGATAAAACGGTCACTGTAAATGTGAGGTCCGCAGATTTTGATCTTGCTGTTGCAGAAAGCGGCAGGCTCTTCTTTTATAACAGGTTTCACTATAAAACAAGCGAAGATTTTCTTTATTTTATTTTATTTGTATTCGAACAATTGCAGCTGAATCCTGAAACAGTTGAAATGAAGTTTGCCGGTGAAGCAGACAGTTTCAGCGCTCTTTATAAAGACGCCTGCAGGTATATAAAGAACGTGAGCTGCTGCGAACAGCTTTCTCCTTATAAGTACAGCTATAAGCTGGAGGCATTGCAGCCCGGGGCTTATTACACATTATTCAGCCAGCACCTGTGCGGATCATAAGCGGCATATATAAAGGAAGAATTATAAATGCTCCCGGCAACCTTCCTGTGCGTCCTACCACCGATTTCGCCAAAACGGGGTTGTTTAATATGCTTAACTCGCGGTATAAGTTTGAAAAACTAACTGTGCTCGATTTATTTGCCGGAACCGGGAATATCAGCTATGAATTTATTTCACGCAGGTGCAAATCGGTGACCGCTATCGAGGAAAATTCTGAGTGTGTACAATTCATTAAAAAAGTTTTCAGAGATTTGAAAATGGAAAATGCTTCGGTAGCGAGGGCGGATGTATTTGCATATGTAAAAAAATGCCCTGCCTCTGTTGCAGATATTATCTTTGCCGATCCCCCGTTTGAATTAAATAATTATGATGAGCTGATTGACCTTATCTTTGAAAATAAATTGTTGAAAGAGAAAGGAACATTCATCCTCGAGCACCAGTCAAAAAATCATTTTACCGGGAACAAGTATTTCATCGAAGAAAGAAAATACGGAAATGTTGCATTTAGCTTCTTTGAAACATCAACGAATCCGAATATATACGAATTTACGAATACTCCATCAGAATGAACTTTAAACCTTAAACCAATGCCACGAATTACACCAATTAACACGAATATTTTAATTAGAGTAATTAGTGAAATTAGTGGCTCATAAACCTTAAACATCTCACTCTATGAACATTGCAGTTTTCCCCGGCTCCTTTGATCCCATAACAGTGGGACATGTGGACATTATTAACCGCGCGGCTCCGCTGTTTGAAAAAATAATTATCGGCATCGGGAATAATATGCAGAAGGAATATATGTACGCGGCTGAAAAAAGAGAGGCGTGGATTAAAAAAACTTTTACCGGAAACCCGAAGATAGAAGTAATGACGTATGACGGGTTGACGATTAATTTCTGCAAGCGCATGAATGCCGCTTACATCATCCGCGGGTTACGGAATTCCAATGATTTTGAATTTGAGCAGGCAATTGCCCAGATGAATAAAGCCATGGCAGGCGGCATTGATACCGTTTTTATTCCCTGCGAGCCAAGGTACACGGCTGTGGCTTCTTCTATTGTAAGGGATATTATAAAGAACAAGGGTGATGTGACTATGTTTGTTCCTGATGCTGTGAAGCTTTAAACTCTCCAGGCAATACTATTAAGTTAAAGTATTTTGATCTTACCACAAAGGCACAAAGGCACAAAGAAACGCTAAGAAAAGTTTCGTGAAACTTCGTGTCTTTGTGTCTTCGCGGCAGAAACCGTTTTTAACTTAATGACATTGCCCGAAGGGACATAATCAAACACATAATAAAAATGTGAAAGATGACAACTTTGTTATGATCAAGCCCCACCTAACCTCTCCGCAGGGAAGGGATGCTGACGCGTATGACATTTGTGGTGTGGGGAATTTCGTGACGGTGGCGATAGTGTCTGAGGAGGTTCACGGAGATTAATTCTTCAAAAAATATCCCATCAAATCATCCACAGGCTTGACGATGATCTTGCCCATTTTAAAATTGTTTTCATCAGCCACTTTCTGCAATGTATCTTTAAAATGAAAGGCGATGGAGCCGATGAAATGGACAGGCGCGGTTTTGTATTGCGCGTAAGCGCTGATGTTGGTTTCAAAAAAATCGGTCATGCCTTTATATACCAGTTGCTTTATCCATGCATGATTTTTATAGCCGGAAAGAAATTTAGCGAAGGAGGCAAGATATACGTTGGCATCGGGCATTTTGTAAACGTGCTTCACCATTTTTTCTTTGGTCATTTTATATTCTTCATAAAAAGCTTTCCGCAGTTCAGCGGGCATTACTTCATAGTTAAAATAAGCAAGCAGCTTTTTTCCGTAATAGCTGCCGGAGCTTTCATCGCCCAATACATAACCTAACCCGTGGCGGGTTTCGGAAATGTTTTTGCCGTCATACCAGGCAATGTTAGAGCCTGTGCCGAGAATGCACACCAATCCCGCATTGTTATTACATGCAGCGAGAGCCGCGCCCAGCATGTCATGGTCCACGAGGACTTTTGCATCCGGGAAAACTTTTTTTAATCCCTGTGCAATGATTTTATTTCGTGCAGGGCTGGAACATCCGGCACCGAAAAATTTTACTTCCTTTATTTGAGAAGCGTATTTTTTCATCGGCTTGTTTTTGCCAAGCTCTGTATAAACTGTTTTTGCATTGTGAAAAAAAGGATTGAATCCCATGGAGGTGAAAGAAGCAATCACTTTTCCCTTATCGGCTAAAAGCCAATCGGCTTTGGTGGAACCGCTGTCGGCAACGAGGAGCATGAGGAGGTTTGAGGTTTATGGTTCAGGTTTGAGGATAAATTACCATCAACGAATACGAATAAATACGAATTTACGAATA
>DATEMK010000062.1:0-7828 GCA_035275625.1 Bacteroidia bacterium | reverse complement strand
GATTAGGGTTTGCTTACTCTTTGTCCGGATTTTCAGCATCCTCCGTTTTTATTTTAAATTTTTAAATTGATTTAATTTTGGAAGAAAAGAAGCCCCAATGAAAAATGGGGCTGAACCGATTTCTTTTCATACTTCCATAATGTGTCTCTTCTGGCTGTTTTAGCCGCCAACGGAATCCTGTCCGGATAAGAAAGAGTTTTTTTCAGAAAATTCTGAATGTATGCAAACATGCCATCCGCCCAGACAGGTATTGAAGGGTTTGGAACGGAGGCATTGTTTGCAGGGTTAGGGCAGAGCCGCATAATCGTTTTGGGTTTAGGGATTAAAAGTATTGATACGAATATAAACTCACGTCAAAGCGAAATCAAGCAGGAATTAGATTCAGGCGGTTATTAAAAAGAATTCAGTGGTAAACAGGAAGAATCTGGCGGAAGGGATCAGGAGCCCGATTTAGTTTCGATCTTTAAAAAGCCGTAAGCATAAATAAAACAGGTCATGATATTAAACACATCATGGATAAACCAAAACCTATGCATATGGGGTGTCTGGAGAAACGCATCTACAAAAAAAGTGCACAGGCAAAAAAAGAAAATAGCTGTCAGGAACCAGAAATCAGGGATGGATACGAGGGGTTCATTTATGCGTGTAAGCCGCAAGATGCTGTAACTTGCAAGAAGAGCGACAGTCATTTCATATACTGTGTTGAACAATGCTTCATCAGTACTTTCTTTCCAGGTTAGCAGGGTAAAATCAATATAACAAAAAACCCATAAAACGGAAAAAATAAAAATAAGGAAAAAAGCTGTTTGGCTTACCGGCTTAATGTCGGAGGATTGATATATAAACCAGCAGAAAAAAACAGACTCTATAAGCGCATAAATATAAAACACGCTGTCTTGTGCAAAAGAATAATTATGTTCATAGAGCTGCCACTTCACAACATCTGATAAAAATCCATAGAGAAGAAATAAAACTAAAATCCGGTGTTTAAAACCGGCTTTATTAAAAACTATCATTCCTGCAATTGCCGGCAAGGACCCTGCAAAAATGGAAATAAGCCCTATTGTTTTTTCATGCATCTAACAGCAAAGATGCCTAAAAAATAATAAAAAAATTATATCAGTTATAAACATGTTCATGTGTGGATTTCCAGGGATAGATGCAAATAAAAAGCCGGTAAATAAAACCGGCTTTTTGAACTCACCTATATATGTTGCTGAAAAATATATTTTTTAAGATGGAGGCCAGGATTTCTGCAGTATTTTCGCAGCGGTTCCATCAAATGCAGTGGTAATGTTTTTGCCATTACCATCCACAGCATAGGCCACTGCTTTTATGATCTTCCTGGTCCCTGAGCCGTCATCTGCATAACCAAAATAGATTCTTATTCCTCTGCATCGGTCTGTTGGAGTTGTACTGTGATCATTTTGCGTAAGCAGCTCGTTTACCTGGTCTTTGTGAAAAAATGCCACGGGGTCAATCACAGTTCCCGCAATGATTCCATTTATATGATTCATAAAATTATTGCCATTCGTATTTACTTCCGTAAAAGTTTCTGAACCGGCAGTGGTACGGCAAATGTCCTCGTAGCCTTCTATTACCCTCTGAATTGTAGCGCTGCTCGCTCTTTCACCGGAGGTAAAGCGCCCACAACAAACACTGGTCTTAAGGTCTGCAGTGGCGGCTATCGGAAACGGATCGTCTGCGGTGCTTAAGTTCGGTGCAATATGGTAAGCAACGTAATAATTCTTGCAAACCGGATTCAGGCAGAAATACATCATTAGTCCGCAATGATGGGAGCTTTCACCGCCAGTTCCTGTACTCGGAGTTTCAAAAAAGCTAAGTTCTGTACGGCTTATTTCGCTCCAGCCATTGTCTGTTACCAGCGGGTCAGCTCCAAAATTACTTTGAAAATCGAAGATATGACCTACGGCTTCTTCCATGCGTATTACATGGAGACCGGTGCGGCTGCTGGTATTGCATAAATCGCTTATTTCATCATCCGGGCTGGGTACAACAGTATCCGGAACGCTTCCGGCCGAAGTATCTGCCGGGGTACCTTCATCCGGGGTGTGCTTAGATGAACAATTAATTACAAAAAGGAGGGAGGCACACAAACCCAGCCTTGCAAGGTTTTTCATGATAATGTTTTTCATAATGTTTGTTTTTTAAGTTAAGTCAGATTTTAATTTAAGGCTCTAAAATGCAGGTAAACAAGGGTTATCATTATAATTACCAGGAGAACAAGTATGATGCGAAGCATGGTTTTACGCATAAAATTAAAGCAATAATAACAAAACTAACTTCCGTAAAAGCAAAAAGCAATCATGAATTAGAAATCAGCAGTATTTGGAAAGAAACGGGAGGAGAATAAAAAGAATTTGGCGAGAGCAACCTTTAATCTTTATATCCGGTGCAATTTATTCAAAAATTCCTGTTTTCTTTTACGTGACACATCCACCAACGAATTATCACTCATCCTTACCTGTCCGCCTTCGCCTTTAACGTAATCTTTGATGTAATGCATATTTATAAGATGCGAGTTGTGAATACGGAAAAAATTATAATCGCTTAAAATATCTTCACACTCTTTCATCGTTTTTGAAACCATCATTTTCGTTTTATTTGCAAGAAAAAAAGTGGTGTAGGTATTGTCTGATTCACACCTGATAATTTCACCAAGCTGGATAAAAGTAAAGCCATTCAATGTGGGCAATGCAATTTTTACGGATTCAAAAGAATTGCTGTCAATATTGTGCAAAAGCGTTTCAATGTGGAGTAATGATTGCTTCAGTTGTATTTTTTTTTCAAATTTCCCGATGCCTTCAGCAAGCTGTTCAACGGTGAAGGGCTTGAGCAGGTAATCCACCGCAGAAACCTTAAAAGCTTTGATTGCATATTGCTCATAAGAAGTTGTAAAGATCACATCAAAGTTAATGGGAGATAAACGGTTCAGCAAGTCAAATCCGGTGAATGGGGGCATAACTACATCAAGAAAAATAAGCTGCGGTTTTACGGCTTTTATTTTTTCTGTTCCTTCATCCACAGAGGAGCATATACCGACCAGTTGCAAATCGGGGAAATGATCTTTGATCATTCCTGAAAGCAAATCCTGCTGGGGTTTTTCATCATCAACGATCAGCGTGGTGTACATAGGGCGAAAATGTTCAAATTTTAATTATTCATTATTCAATGTTCAATGTTAAACTTCTAACGGATATCGAACACTCAGGAGTTTTCTTCATAAGGCAGAAATAATTCCACTCTTTTGCCCTGGTATTTATTATTCACATCACGAATATCGGAAATATTAAAATGCGAATTGCTGTTTTTAGTTTTATTCAGCACATCTAACCGTTCGCGGATAAGGCTCATGCCGAGAGATTTTTTCTTAATTGTTTGAGGAGAAGTTTCTTTCATTGAATCAATAGTTTCCACACCGTCATCTTCCACAAGATATTTGAGCATTTTATCCTGCCGTGATATTTTAATAAGAATAGTTCCCCGGGTGGGTTTTCCGTTTAGTCCGTGCCAGATGGAATTTTCCACAAACGGCTGAACAATCAATGGGGGAACAAGTGTGTTTTCTGTGTCAAGAGCCGGATCAGTTTCAATCCGGTAATCAAATCCTTTCAGCATTCGTATTTGTTCCATCTGTATATATAGCTCAAGCGCTTCAACGTCTGCTTTCAGCGAAACCTCCGCATGCAAAGAATTCTCCAAAACCATTCTTATAAGATTTGAAAATTTAGTCAGGTAAGTTCCTGCATTTTGAATGTCATTGTTTTTCATGTAAGCATAAATTGAATTCATGCAATTGAAAATAAAATGCGGATTCATCTGGGCACGAAGGGCTTTCATCTCCACATCAGCCACCTGCTGCCTGAACTCCAGTTCTTTTTGTCTGAAAATTAATTCTCTTTTTTTCCTGTAAATAACAAAAATCATAAAAGAAAAAGCAACAAGAAACGGCAGGAGGCAAATCAATGCCATGTTTATTACTTCCGAATTAAAACCCTCCGTATGTTGCATATCGCAGACAGCTTAACGCTTTTCAAATTTCACATTCAAACTTCCAAGCAAAGAAATTATCTCACTGTATTTTTCTTCAAAGTCATCCGGCAATTCAATTTCCATTTTTCCAAAAACAATTGCAAGCGGGATAAAAGGAATGCTGAGGAAATCATTGGTTCCTGAATTCAGCGGTTTTGATTTTTGTTTTATCTCCTTGTTATTAAATATTTTGAGCTTGGAATAATCACAAAAATCAGTGTTGATATTAAAACGGTAAATTTCTTTTTGGAAATCGGCCACCACACCTGTTCCTTTTTCTTTAGTTAACGCCTCTAATCCTTTCAGATCTGCCAGCATTCCTTTTGCTGCGCAAACTACTGCAAACCCTAAAACAAGATGCGGACATTCAGAAAAATCTTTTATCAATATGCCTGTTTTGCTTACCGGCTTTTTGGTAACATACAGACGGTTATCATAAAAATTTGACTGCACTCCTGCATCATCGTAAACTGCCGTAAGAACTTCATCATTAATATTCTCCACCCGGATATCAGCTTTCTCACTAAGGGCAATGGCTTCATAAACAAAAGCAAGCCCTTCTTTTGATTTAACAATTAAATTACCGCTGATGGTTTCAGCTGTTTTGGTAAAAGAATAAAGCATTCATTTAATTAAGGGGAGACAAAACTAAATAAATTATCCGCGTTATGTACGGCTTATCAATTGATTTCAAAAAACCTGAATACATTTGCGCACTAAAGCAATTCGCAATTCGCTCCGGAGGAGTCCCTTCGGGGTAAATTCATAAAGATTCGTTTCGTTGATAAACTTCCATAATCTTGAAAAAGCGTTTGCCGCGAAAAGCGATGCAGAGCTCAGGAATGATTACTTGCTTTTTAAAATAATCGGAAATCAATGGCTCACCAAAGCTGCACCTTCTCTTACAGGCTTTGCTTTGAAATTTCGTTTGCCCGTTAAAAGAATAATCAAAGCCACATTATTCAAACATTTTTGCGGGGGAGAATATATTGAAGAGTGTAATAAGACAGTTGCAAAGCTGCACCAGTACAAAGTGGGGAGCATCCTTGATTATTCTGCCGAAGGGGAAGAAAAGGAAGAGAAATTTGATTTTACGGAAAAAGAAATAATTGCAACCATCCTTCATGCGAAAGGTGATCCGGCCATTCCGTTTTGTGTTTTTAAGCCCACCGGGGTGGCAAGGCTTGCGCTTCTTGAAAAAGTGAGTTCAGGGAAAACCCTTGTTGCGGGTGAAGCGGAAGAATTTAACCGGGTAATTAACCGTATAAAAAATATTTGCCGGACTGCGGCAGAAAATAATGTCCGGATTTTTGTTGATGCTGAAGAGACCTGGATTCAAAAAGCGATTGATGACCTGGTAACACAGATGATGGCTGAGTATAATAAACAACAACCTATTGTTTATAATACCATCCAGCTTTATCGCACCGACCGCCTTGATTTCCTCAAGCAGGCTTACGAACATGCATTAAGAAATAATTATTGGCTTGGAATTAAATTAGTGAGGGGGGCTTATATGGAAAAGGAAAGGGACCGCGCAAAGCAACTTGGATATCCGTCACCGATACATGCAACGAAATCCGGCAGTGACCGTGATTTTGATGCAGCCTTACGGTTTTGCGTTAAGCATGTTGACCGGGTTGCTATTTGTGCAGGAACTCATAATGAGCACAGTTCCATGCTTCTTGTTCAACTGATGAAAGAAAAAAACATTCCCGCAAATGATCCTAAAATTTATTTTTCGCAGCTGCTTGGCATGAGCGATCATATCAGCTACAATCTTGCTTCGGCAGGATACAATGTTGCCAAGTATGTTCCTTACGGCCCGGTTGCTACGGTGCTTCCTTATCTTATCAGGCGCGCGCAGGAGAATACTTCTATTGCAGGGCAAATGGGGAGGGAATTGAGTTTGATTGTGGAGGAAATGAAAAGAAGGAAGAAGGGTTGAATTGTTATATTGTTAAATTGTTAAATTGTCTGAAGCCTGATTAATCCCGAATAACCGGACAGGACGGATTAAACAGATTTACAGGATAAAAAATGGACCCCCGCGAGAGCGTGGTTTTGTTTTTGTGTTTTAATTACTTTTGAGAAAACCAGTTTTGCGACTATTTTCCCTGCCTTAACAATTGGTTATATGGCTTTAACAATTGGTTTGCGCCTTTTGACAACCTATTTTACTCCTTCTACAACCGATTTGCTTCTTACTACCGTTAATTATCGATGCTTTGCGATGAATTTCATTTGCTACTACAAGCAACTTCCTTTGGATTGCTGTTGATTTCATTTGCTTTACAATGGCTTTCCCCTGCCTTACAACCAATTTCACGACAGTTTGACGGAAAACAGGACTGACAAAATATACACCAGTTAATTTTTGTTGGTGGACCTCAATACGTTAGAACTTTGCCTGAGAAAATGTAAGAACCTTGTAAGGTTTTTGGGGAAATTGATGTAACCTTTTTGAAGTTTTTTACGTAGGGCGCAGGTTTTTTTTGCCACGAATTACACGAATTTACACGAAAAAAAAATTTCACACAGGGGTCGCAGGGGAACAGAGAACGCGGAGAAAAAAATACAAAATAGAATTGCAATTAAGGTTCCGGGATTTTTATTAATCTGATTTTTATTTAGGATTGTCTTACACGTATTGTCTGAAGTGTTGTCTGAACTTTGATTAAACGCCTGCCTGCGGCAGGCAGGGATTTAAGGATTGAACCCCGCGAGAGCGGTTTTTTTTGTTAAGGACTTTAAGGACTGAAGAGACAAAAGGAGATTCGCCTCAGAAGAAATTAAATTATATTTGTTGAATAAAATTGTTTGTGGGGACACAAACAATGGCGAAAGAGAATATTTTTTTAATGTTAATGGAACCCACAACCCGGCAGGTAGTTTTTCTCCTGCTGGGTTTGCACAATTTATAAACCCAGCAGGTACTTCGCGACCTACCGGGTGTTGAGTTACACTTTTTTTTGCGTGCTTTTTTTCGTTAATTTCGTTGACCAAAAAATTAATTGGATACAATGAAAAACACATTTGATAAAATTCAAAAAAAAATAGAGCGGGATTTAAAAAAGGTCGAACAGGATTTAAAATTGGGAAATATGATAACATTCTATGGAGCAGAATTAGGAAATGTAAATGAAGCAGAAGAATGGAAAATGAAAAGCGAAATTATGTCACGCAAAGATTTAAATATTAAAAAGGGTTCAGCAAAATATGCAATAAGGTCAATGTGGGAACTTCCTCAATTATAATTGGATTATGATTGAAAATAAAACTCCTCAAGTCTTAAATGCGATCTTTGTTGATCGAAAAACAAGTCCTTTTCCCTCTCTTCATTTTATTTTCTATTATGAAATATTTGGAGAAAAATTATGGTTAGAAAAATTTGCGGAACAAAAAGCAGCTTATATTGGATGGAATAAAGAAAACAATAAACTCATTTATAGTGTTCCTTGGTATTATGGTAAAAGTTGTCCAATATGTGTGAATGAATTTAATGGAAAGTTATTCCTCAATATTAATGAACATGAAAAACAAAATTCAATTTGTAAAGAACTAAATACGGATTATTGGAAAATTTTAGCGGAAAAAGAAAATGATGAGAATTGGTTAACTCGCACAAATGGCATATCTAATAAATCTGACAATGAGAAAATATGAAAAAAAATCCCCGAAGGGGTTTCAAACTCCTTCGGGAATAAAGGACATTAAAGTTTTTTAGCATTTATCAAATAAAATTCCCAATTCGATTATAAGTTTATTTTTGTCC
>DATEMK010000061.1:0-2715 GCA_035275625.1 Bacteroidia bacterium | reverse complement strand
TTGTTACCGTAAAAGTATTTTCATTTTGCAATAAGTCAATGTTTGATTTTACTTTGGCATTAAACTCAAAAGTATCAGTAAAAATATTTTTATACTGATCATTTAATACCTCTGCAAGAACTTTCCGGTTTATGTTTTCTTTTTTCTTTTCGCGGATAGCTTTTTCAAAAGAGTTTATGTCAGGACGCAAATTATAAAACTCCTGCAAAGAACTATCATTGTTGAGGTAATCTGAAATCAGAGCGGGTAAAATCCCTGCCTGGGAAAATTCAAGAAAAGATTTTTGCATAGAAAAAAATAAGTTATTAAGTTATTGATTCAATTGATTTGCACAAAATAACTCAATAACTTAATAACTAAATAACTCTTCTCTTAAAAATCACAACCCGTTTATCACTTTATCTTTTGGATATTTTACGGAGAAAGTCAATTTCTTTTTCACCGTTTCGTTCGCTGCAAGGTTCAGCTTCCAGGTCAGTTTGCCGGTTTCTGCATTGTATTCTGCTCCCGAAATTTCGATCATCTTTACTTCAATATCCTTATCCTGGGAAAGAGGCAACTGATCTTCCACATTAATCTGAACAGCATCTTTTTTTGTATTCCGGATGCTGATTTCAAAGCTCAATGTTTTTGTTCTGTTTCCTCCGATCAGTTGGTTTGAATTAAAATCTTTTAATTGCTCACGTTTGATCACAATCTTTTTATCTCTGCCAAGCGAAAGATGTAAAGTGTCTTCAGTAGTCCTTGCATCCATATAAGATTCTCCAACATAGCTGCCTTCAAAATAAACATTCGCTGAACCGGGCAATAAATTATATTCCTGCCATCCGGTCACACTTGCAGTAAGGAATGCGTCCTGGTCATATTTCGGAACGGCATAATAATTATAGGTTGCATGAAGCGAATAATTCTGCACATCCACAGCATATTGTTTTCCATCAGATGGAATGGAGTAGGGGATAGTAATTTCAAAATCCGTGCTGAGCTGGTTTTCATTTACGGTTATTTCTTCCGCCAAAGATTTTGCACCCACGGCTACGTCTTCCAGTTTATCTTGCACAGCAGGAGTAGTTGATTCCGCTCCTTCAGATTTTCTCATCATGTTTTTATAAACTCTCACAGGATAATAAAAATTCAAATACCACGTACTCAATTCAGGCTTATTTCCTCCAAGCGCTGGATTCCCTGTGGATAATGTCAGTTTCACTTTATCCCAATCTTCTCCCGTGTTCTGACTCACGTTTGCCTTATAGGAGAGCTGAACAGGGCTTGAAGCATCCTTTGAACGCACATCATAGAAAGGAGTCCATGTTGCATTATTGACTAAGTAGCTCATGTCAAACTGGGCATTTGTTCTTGCTTTGGCAGAAACGGTTACTTCAATAGTGCTTGTCGGAAGATTTATTTTTGCATTCACTGTGTTGAGCTGCTGCTGCACTTTGTCAATTTTTTCTTTCAGCTTTTTTTCATTTACACTTTCTGTCAAAATTTTTTCTTTAATATCTGCAAGCCGTATTCTTAAATATTCGGAAATATTTTTTAATTCAATAAAATTCACACCTGTATTGGCGCCACCCACACTTTTATTGGCGAGCAGCATATTCTGCTCTTCGTTTAAAACGGATTTCCTGTTTTGCAATTGACTCATTTTATAATTGAACGCTTCCAGTGAATCTTCAAACGATTTTATTTCAGGAGTTTTCTTTTCACTGTTCAGGTAGTTTAATTGATGTACGACTGACAATATTGTAAAATCGCCTTTCCCTGAAACACTTATGCTCTGGGGATTAATTGTTGAAGAAAGATTTTCAAAAATAATTTTAGTCGTACCCGCTTCCACAACTGCCTTTCCGGTTCGCGAAACCATTGCCCCGTTCAGGTACACTTTTACTTCTTTAACGTCCGTGCTGCTGATATTTTTGACATCGTCCGCATTTGTAAAAGAGAATATGCCCACTGCCAGGGATGCAGCCAGTATCAGCCTGAGATTGTTTTTCATTTTTAGTTTTTCTTTAAGAGATGAAAAAAGAAATTGATTTCCATAAAAAGAAATAAAAAAAATTATTTGCAGGAAATCAGAACAAGGGAATTCGCAAATTCGTTGATTGTTAATTTATTTATCATTCAGCTTTGCTTTAACAACCTTTAGTTCGGTCTGGTAGTTTGCTTCAGATAAGCTGGTTCCGTTTTTAAAATAATAGGTTGCATAAGAATAAACAATTTTCAAAAACACATCCTGGTCAGCGGACTTCTTAATAACTGTCCGGTAAATGGTCCTGTTAGCTTCTTTAAGCGTTTCTTCCGAAATGCCTTCCGGGTAATCTTTATCCAAAGTTGGCAACGCAATTTTTTCAGGCTGCTCTTTTTTTACCTGGGTATTTGTTTTGGAAAGAGCTTCCTTTTGTGCAGCTATACGTGCATCTTCGTTGGCCCTTTTTGTACTGTCAGCAATAAGTTTTGCTCTTGCTAAAGCCTCAGTATTTGCTTTCGCTACGGAATCCTGCCGCGCTTTTTCCAATGCAGCAAACCGTGCCTTTTGTTCGGCCTGCGCTTTGGCAATTGAATCGGCAACAAATTTTGCCCGTGCATCGGCTTCCGTTTTTGCCTTAGCTATAGAATCCTGTCGTGCTTTTTCCATTGCAGCAAGCTTTATCTTTTCTTCTGCCTGTGCTTTGGCAATTGAATCAGCAATAAATTTTATCCGTGCATCTGCAT
>DATEMK010000060.1:0-19059 GCA_035275625.1 Bacteroidia bacterium | reverse complement strand
ACTCATTTTGTGGAAAAAAACTGTTGGAAAAAAAATTCCTTTTATCCCGACATCATTCATCACTGTTTTATCAGGTGTACTGCTTGCCTTTCTTTTTAGAAACTATGTGCAAACATTTCAGTTAAAGTCTTCGCAGTTTGTAGCTATACCGCAAAATATTTTCTCACAAATAAAATTTCCTGAATTCAATTCGTTATTCAGCCACATTGAAATCTGGAAAAATGCAGTCGTTATATGTTTTGTGGCAACGCTGGAAACATTATTAAGCATTGAAGCAATTGATAAGCTCGATCCTTACAATCGCCTTACTCCTCAAAATCGTGAACTGATAGCACAGGGAACAGGAAATTTTTTAAGCGGACTGCTTGGTGGAATCCCCATCACGGCTGTTATCGTCCGCAGTTCAGCAAATGCTGAAGCTGGTGCACGTACCAGGCTTTCTGCATTTTCACACGGAGTCTGGTTATTGCTTGTAATTCTTTTTGCAATTCCATTAATCAATCTCATCCCCTATTGTGTGCTCGCAGTCATTCTCATACGCACAGGATACAATCTTGTAAAACCCAAAATGATAAGAGCAGTTTACAAACAGGGACGCGAACAATTTCTTCCATTTATAGTTACTGTTATTGCAATATTATTTACTGACTTGCTCATTGGAGTAATTATCGGAATTCTTTATGCTCTCTGGTTTTTAATAAAGCACACTTACAGGGCGGGATATACTATCAAAGAAACAACTGAAGGACACACCCGTCATTTCATTATCGAATTAGCATTAAACGTCAGCTTCCTTAATAAAAAAAGGATTCTTGACATGCTCGATAAAATTCCTGAATACAGCGTTGTGGAAATAATTGGTTCGGACAGTGTTTACATTGATAACGACATTCTGGAAATCTTCAGCGATTTTAAATCTAAAGCCCATCAGAAACATATACAGCTTACTTTAAAAAATATTCCTGAAGTGGAAACAATTGAGCTGCATTAATTCTTCAACTCTTTCAATTTTTTCTCATTCACAAGAAAAATTTTTCCTTCTTTAATCTCCACTAATTTTTCATCCTTAAAATCGCTAAGAGTTCTGATGAGTGATTCTGTTGCTGTACCCACAATATTGGCTAAATCCTCTCTCGAAACCGACATGCTGAATGTTTCTTGTCCTCCGCTGTCTTTATACTTTTTTTGTAAAAGCAATAATGCTTCAGCTACCCGCTTGCGCACCGAACTGTAAGCAAGTTCAAGCAAGTGGTCTTGTTGTTCAGTAACACTTTTGGTAAGTATGTGCAAAAACTTTTTTGCCACAGCCTGGTTATTGTAAACAAGGTTAAAAAATTCCTCTCTTGGAATAAAGGTGATTTCAGCATCTTCAAGAGCCTGCGCATTTTCAGTATAATCTTTTTCTTCAAGCAATGATGTATAACCAAAAAAATCTCCATCATTCAGCAGTGCAGTGATTAACTCTTTTCCGAAATCATGTATTTTATAAACTTTTATTTTCCCTTTATTGATGTAATACATTCCACGCGGATAATCTCCTTCACGGTAAATATTTTCTTTCTTCCTATATGTTTTTACTTTTTTGTCCTCTGTAAATTTCCTGACAGCATCCTTTCCTGCAACATCACCAATGAAAGCCGTTAATCCTTCAATATCTTTTTCATATTCCTTTTTAATGGATTCTGCTTTTTTCAGACGGCTTTCAACGGCATTGAGTAATTCAATTTTATCAAACGGTTTAGTGATGTAATCATCAGCACCCATTTCCATTCCTTTACGCACATCCGTGCGTTCAGTTTTTGCAGTTAGAAATATAAAAGGAATATTGGCAGTTTCTGCATTCTTGCTGAGTAAATGCAACACACCATATCCATCAAGTACCGGCATCATAATGTCACAGATAATTAAATCAGGTTTACTTTTATTTACCTGTTCAACACCCTTCTTGCCATCGGCTGCTGTGTTTACTTTGTATCCTGCAAGTTCAAGTATTTCTGCTGTGTTTTCCCGAACTTCTTTATTGTCTTCTATAAGTAAAATGTGCTGCATGATTTGAGATTTTATTTTTTACTTTTTGGAAATGTTATTTTAAATATAGTTCCTTTCTCCAATTCACTTTCCATTTCAATATAACCATTCATTAGCTCCACATATTTTGCAACGATGTTTAAACCCAAACCGGTTCCCTGTATATTGGTTGCATTATGTCCCCGAAAAAAACGTTCAAACAAATGTTCCTGGTCATCTTTACTGATACCCATTCCTTCATCCTGAACTTCAATCCTGACTCCTTTTTTATCTGCGTAAGTTTTCAGATAAACTTTTTTATTTTCATCAGAAAATTTAATTGCATTTGAAACTAAGTTAATCATAACATTCCTTGTGAGCTTCGGGTCGAGTTCAATTTCTTCTTCGCCTGCGTGCTTCTGAATTATTTCCTGACCTTCCTTCAAAATTCCTTTCATATCATTGCTTACTTCGTCAGCAAGATTTTTCAAATTAAATTTTCTAAAATCTGCAATCACTTTGCCTTCTTCAATTTTACTGAGGGATAGAAAATCACTTAAAATATCTGTCAGGTTATTGACAGCAGATTTAATCCGCTCCACATGCTTCATTCTTTTTTCCTGCTGCTCTGTCATGGCATATTCTGGTATCAATGAAGCAGAGGAAAGAATAGTGGTCAGGGGAGTTCTGAATTCATGAGATGCCATGGAAAGGAAACGGGATTTCAGTTCATTCAATTCTTTTTCTTTCTCCAATGCTTTGCTGAGTTCAACTCTTGATTTTTCAATTTCTGTAAGAGCTTCCTGCAACACCTTTGTTCGGTCCTGAACTTTTATTTCCAGTTTTTCATTTGTTGCCGTTAACTGTTGCGTCATTGATTCCAGTTTTTTCTGATGATTGATAATTTCAAGCTCCACCAGTTTTCGTTTTGTAATATCAATAATAAAAGCGATCGTAAAATTCTGTCCGTCACTTTCAAAAGGACTTAAACTGATCTCAACCGGAAATTCCGAACCATCTTTTTTCTTTGCATACAAATCCATCCCGATTCCCATTGACCGGGTATGTGGATTCAGATTATAGTTTTCCCTGTGCCCCACATGCCTTTTTGTATATCTTTCAGGCATCAGGTATTCTACTTTTTTCTCATTCAGTTCTTCCTGTGTGTATCCAAAAAGTTTTTCAGTTGCCGGGTTTACAAGTTTAATTGACCCGTCTTTATTGATAACAATAATACTTTCAGTAGCATGTTCAAACAGCTCCTGAAGCAGGCGGTCTTTTTGTTCGCGATTCATTAAGGTTTTTCTAACCTCGCTAAAATAAGTCACCTGAGTAAATTATGGATAAAATAATTTAATTTTTTTGCTGTTAAATCACAACTGCTTCGCACTATTTTAATGCTGAGAAGCAACTATTAATTTATAATTCTCTTTCTGCTTTGCTGATTGTATTTAACTTCAAAATTGAATACAGGGGACATAATCCCACAATTCCTGAAATAAAAACCGGGATGCCCATAACTGCCCAGATTGAATTATAAAATATCCCGATTCCTGCAATGACTACTCCTAAATACATTCGAAGCATACGATCTGTTAATCCTTGATTTGTTTTCATGATAATTTTATTTTTATTATCACAAAACTATTTCGGCAAAGAGATTTTTGAAATGTTATTAGTCAGGTGAAGACATGATATTTATCATATCATAAAAATATTTGTTGAGAAATTAATTAATAGTTATCAAGATAACTTATACTTCAAAAAAAATCTTAACTTCTATTCCATTTTTCCTATATATTGTTCAATATATTCTCAAAGCGAAATCTGGAAAAATATGTTGAAAAAATTTTAGACAATTTCAAAAATGTTGCAACCGTAATTTTTTAAATAGAGATATTGCATTGATTGTTAGTGTGATCCCGACAAGATTCGAACCTGTGACCTACTGCTTAGAAGGCAGTTGCTCTATCCAGCTGAGCTACGGGACCGGAAAGTAGTTTAAAGTTCAAAGTCTAAAGTTTGAAGTTCGTAAACTTTAAACCTTAGACTTTAAACTACCAACTTTTTGTCGGGGCGGCAAGATTCGAACTTGCGACCTCCTGGTCCCAAACCAGGCGCGATGACCGGACTACGCTACGCCCCGAAGTTTAATGTGTTTAACCCTTAAACTCTAAACTTTTATTCTCCCGCGGAGAGGGAGGGATTCGAACCCTCGGTACCCGTTTCCAGGTACGACAGTTTAGCAAACTGCTCCTTTCGGCCACTCAGGCACCTCTCCCTAAAGTTGGGCGGCAAAGGTATTAAAATTGATGAGGTTTCTCAACTCATTTCATAAATTCTTATTTTCTTTTTTTGAAGACCACACATCTTTTTCTTTCCCTCTCGTTTTTTTTCCAAATCATAGCTTACTAAAACAATTTAAAAAATCATTCTCTGATTTAACTTTTTCAAAAAAACATCATGGCAATGGTGACTATGAGCGCAAAGCAAATATCCAAAATCAATCCTGCCTGCAGCATGTGTTTGAGTTTTATAAATCCTGAACCGTAAACAATCGTGTTAGGTGCTGTGGCAACGGGAAGCATGAAACCTGACGATGCCGCCAATGTTGCAGGTACCATCAGCACAAGAGGGGATATGTTTAAGCTCACTGATAAAGAAAGCAGCACCGGGAGCATTAACTGTATGCTCACTACATTAGAAGCAAATTCACTCAGGAGGGTGACTGTTAAGCAGATTCCGAGTATGATTAACAGCTGAGGCATCCCGGCAAAAAGTGTCAGCTTGCCCGCAAGCCAGGTATTGAGAGCTGAAACTTCAAAACCTTTTGCAATAGCGAATCCGCTGCCAAAAAGAAGAATAATATGGAAAGGCAGTTTGGAGGTATCTTTCCATTCCATGATAGCTTCTTTTTTTTCTTTCCGCGCAGGAATAAAAAATAAAAGTAATGCCATGAATATTGCCACCGTGCTGTCCTGGATGAATGACGGATTCCCGAAAAGGTTTGACCATCCTGTTATTTTAAAAAAACCTGTATCAATATCTGCCCTGAAAAACCAGAGCAATGCTGTACATATAAAAACTGTCATCACAATTTTTTCTTCTCTCCCCAACGGGCCTAATTCTTTCAGCTTGCGGACTTGTTCCTGCCGGGTATAATTAAGCTTAATACTCTTGTGAACGAGCAATGTTTTCAGAACAAAAAATGTAAGCAGGAAAAACAGGAGTGCAACAGGCATTGCAAAAATAAACCAGCGTGCAAATGAGATTTCATCCTCTTGCGGAAGTTCCTTTGAATAGAAACTGGCAAAAATCATATTGGTGGGTGTGCCTACCAATGTTGACATACCGCCTATCGTTGCTGAATAGGCGAGCCCGAGCAGCAATGCTGATGCAAATTTCCGGGTTGACTTTTCATGGCTTACAGTGGTTTCGGCAATGGACAGCACGGCCGGAAATAACATCATTACAGTTGCAGTATTTGAAATCCACATGGAAATTAAAAATGCCGTAAGCATAATACCAAAAAGAATCTGGGAAGGATGCGCGCCCACACGCGAAAGAATGTTCAATGCAATGCGTTTGTGCAGGTTCCATTTTTCTAACGCAAAGGCAAGAATAAATCCACCGATAAAAAGAAAGATCACCTGGTCCATATATTGCATGGAAGTGGTTTTCATATCCATTATTCCGAGTGCCGGAAGCAGAACAAGAGGCAGGAGGGAAGTAACAGCGAGATCCACTACTTCGGTAAACCACCATAAAGCAATCCATACGGTGACACCTGCCATGAGAGTAACCTGCGGTTTACCGGGTGAAAGATCCAGGAAGATCCAGATAAAAATAGCGCAAAGCGGGCCTGATAAAAATTTAATAAACCGAATTCCCTGCATAGTTTCGAAGTGGTGAAAAATAGGAAATAATTTTGATGTCCAAAGTTTATCCCTGAAACTTCCTGTGCAACTCTGTATTTTGTAATTCCGTTTTACAGAAAAAATGTTTCTCTGTGGGGGGTGTCTTCACAAGAATCAGAAACGAAAACATACCATCCTTCGACAGTGGCTGTCATCTGCTTTGTTTCCTGTCATTCGTTAATTTCCTTTAATTAATTTCCATTTATTATAGTCCATTTCAAATTTAATTTCACCCTTACCATGCACTCCAATTTCTGTCCAGCCAGATTTTCTATAAAATTTTTCAGCCCTTGTACCAGGTGATGTTCCCAACCAAACGCTTTCCTCCGTTTGAGCAAAATAACAGTCAAGCATAATGTCATGAAGTTTTCTGCCAATACCTTTACTTTCAAATTCAGGGTGCACAAATAAAGCCCATATATTATGTTGTGTTAAACCAACAATCGAAAAGCCAACAATTTGGTTGCCTATTTCACAAACCCACCCTTTTCCATGAAGCGTTAAATAATCTTCATTATCTTTTCGTGTAACTAATGCAGGGTTATTCAGGATATTCTCTTTTACAGCCATCCTTACTACCATGTAGTTGTCTATGTCATTTACATTTGCTTCCCTGACTATCATTTCTGTTCAGTTTAAATGTGGTGACTGTTAAGTATGGCTAGTAACTAAGAAGAGATTTAAGAATTTTTTGAAAACAGGCCGGAACTCATCATTGTAAATTTACGAAACTGTTTATTAATACCTGGCGAAAGAAATAAAAAAAACCATCCGCAAATTGGGATGAGAAGAAAAAAGGGAACTGTATTATAGTAAGGATAGAGAAAAGAGGTTTTGAAAAGATTTTAAAGAAAAATTTAATCCTTATGTTTCGAAGTCCCGCGAAGGAAAGGAGACTGCAAAATTATGGAAATGTGTTCCGTCTTATTCTTTCACTATCTTCTTCACGGTGCGTTCTCCATCAATATTTATATCAAGCAGATAAATTCCTTTTGAAAGAAAACTCACGTCAATAGTTTTTGTGTAAGCGTTATTAAGGTTATTTTCTTTTTTGACAAAAATACTTTGTCCAGGCAAATCACGAATTATAAATGTTACATGATTTACATTTTTATTTTGTAAGCTAATTGAAATGGCGGATGTAAAAGGGTTAGGAAAAATATTAATGCTGTTATCATTCTTTGTTTCATTCAACCCATTTATTAATGGATTATTATAGTAATACTTTGATTGCCCAATCCAGATACTGTCAGCTTCCACTTCCAAAATATAACCATTGGTATTTAATTGAAACCATGTATAAAAAATTCTTGTCTGGTAATTATAACCGAACATGGATGAATCAATAACATTTCTGACAGATTTCAATCGTAAGCAATTTGGGTAAATCATGGATGGTAAAATAAGAGTTCCAAAACCATCTGCCTGAACGTTTCTTGTGCCGTACAAGGAGTGAAAGCCGGTACCAGACAAGTCAATAGCGCTTCCTGAAAATGAATCCTGGAAGTTATCATTTAAAGAAAAAGGAAAAGCAAAATATTTTTCTGTATCCGTTAAATGATAATACCAGACTTCCCAAATACCATTATTAGCCCAATTACCAATAAAATGAATTGAAGCAGGATCACTGGTATAATAACTGTAAAGATTGTCATCATAAGAAAAAGGTTGCCCCAAAGGTTCAAATAAACATAAGTTTGAAATATTATAATTTACGTTCGGATCATTGTAAAAAACTGTTGTGGCAGGATCAATGGCATATAGAGTATCAAACTGGGAAGATTGAACCGAATTTGAAAAATCCCATACCGCATTATTTCCAGAAACAACAACAGAATCTTTTTCAATATTGTCCAGAAAAACATAAGGATAAGAATTTCCTGATATAAAATAATTATTGCGCGAAATAGTATTCTGTCCAAACACGAATAGCGAACAAAAACTAAAAAGTATTGTCAGAGAATGTTTGAATTTATTGATCATGTTCATATCAGCGTGCAACTAAATTTAATTTGATGGCAAAATTGCCACATATAAAATTATAAATCAATACTCAAAATGGATGATTTTGGAAAAGCCTGCTGAATCTTCACAAACGATGACAAAAAATTTATTTCACGTGTTGGCTTATTAAAATGCAGTTGTTATAAAAAAAACTGCAGTTTGCTCCTTTTTTGTTGCGATGGCAGGAAAAGAAGGTGCAATGGCAGTCCAACAAACTGTGATGGCGGTCTGAAAAGTTGCGATAGCAGCCTGGCATATCACGAAAAAAAACCGGCAGGCATTCTCCCGGTAGGATGCCTTTCCATAAGAATCCTTCGGATAGGTAGTGAATTGAATTAAAAACTGTATTTTCGTTTCTGAAGTTTCTGGGTCCCCGAATGGAGAGGGCGAAAATATCACCATAATTGGCGATTGCTGTTTAAACAGAACCTTTTCATATTTGTCTGCTTAAAATTATAGCAGTGGCAAAATAATGAACCTGCCAGGCATGAATATATAAAATTATAACTGCTACTACAAATTTAGTATTGACATGATAAATAAGTAATAATATATTTGCGCTGTAACTTATAACCCAATATAATTAACCTTAACCATTATGCGATTTAAATTTTTATACCTGCTGGTTTTTTGTGTTGCTTCAATGCAATTGTTTGCACAAAACGAAGTATCGTTCAATGATTTGCTGTCAGTTTGCAAAAAAGCAAAAACCGAAACAGAAGATAACGTGCGTTCCATCAAACAATTTTGGAAAGTGGAGGATCCCAAATATTTTGAAGCCACACGATTATTTAACAATGCCCGTGCAGAGTTTGAAGGCTGGATAGATTTTTACAAATCCGAAACTACCGATGCCATTAACAATAAAAAATATACTGTGGACGAACAAAAGCTCCGGTCAAAAATTGATGAGGCGCTGAATGCTGTAAATAAATTCAACAGCTTTTACTACAATGCAGACAACAGCAATTCATCCATCGCTAAAAACGCAGACCCCATTACTCCCATTTTAAATATTGCTTCTTGTTTTGACAGTGCATTGAACACACTTAAATACATCAGCTCTTCCAAAAAAGAAAAGCGGGATGCACTGAAAAAAGAATTAGACGAAAAATTAGAGCGCTATCATCTTCTTGTTTTTAATGAAATAAAATAATTTATCTAATCCCAATAAAATGAAAAAATACATTCTGTCCATTGTGCTGTTTGTAATAGGTGCAGGCATTTTTGCCTTCACAAAATTAACCTCCGGCAGTGTTAACGACCTGGAAATTAAAATTGAAAACACACCGGTAATAATGCCTGCGTGTTATAAAGTGTATGGTAATCCGGAGGCTGTAAACGGAAGATATTTTCTTTTTAAAATGATGCTTACCAACAAAGGTTCGCATCCCATCAAAAACGTTAAACCCAGTTATGAAATTCCAAAGTTTATTGAAGAAACTGAGTTAGATAAAATTGCAGTTATTAATCCCGGGCAATCCGTAGTTATTGCATGCTATCCGACTTTTAAAGATGACATCGTAAACAAAACAACATCATCAAAAGAAAAAACCAAAATTAAAATTGCCACTGCCGGTGGAGATAAAGAAGAAGAGTTTGTTTTTGAAATGAAAGGCCGCAATGAATTTTTATATACCTGTGTTAATCCCGATGAAATAAGAAGCTATCGTGATATGTTTGATAACGATCCGCTCGTTGCCTGTTATGTTACGCCTGAGGATCCCATCATTAAATATTACACGCAGCAAATCCAGGAAAAAGTTTTGAAAGGCGAAACGGCAGCAGTAACCAATGACCCCAAAGAAGCGGTGCGGTTTTTATTGGGAGTTTACCAGGCAACCTATTTAAGCGGCATGGTTTACAGTGGTACTTCCGGTGTGCCCTCAAAATTTGATGATGTGCAGTCGTTGGTACAAAGTCTGCGGCTTCCCCGCGAAGTTGTAACGGGTAATACGGGCCTGTGTATTGAGTTGTCAATACTTTATTCCAGCGTATTAATGGCAGGAGGGCTTGAGCCCATTATTTTCCTGATCCCCGGTCATGCATATCCCGGAATAAAATTCCAGGGGCAATATTTTGCCATTGAAGCTACCAAAATTGGAGGTGCCGGAATTGGCGGAAGAGGCGATGCAGAAGAAGCATTTAAAAGAGGAATGGAGGAATTAGATGAGTTTATTAAAGCAGCACAGATGGGAGATGAACGTTACAGCATTATTAATATAAGAGAATTAATTGCACAGCAAATTACACCTATGGAATTAAAAGATGATCAGTTTATGCGCGAAAAGGTGGAGAAGATAGCTGCGAATTGGGTGAATGGTGCATTGCCCCAGGATGTAAATACTAATGTAGCGGCATCTAATACAGGTGGCGGTGGAGGAACAACATCAGGGATGTCCGATTATAACGGTGTGGTAAGTTTTAGTTATCCTCAAAACTGGCAAGGGATGAACAACCCGGTGCAGGGCTTGCCGCAGCTGATTAAAGCATTTGTATCTCCCGACCAGAGTGGCTTTTTACAGGTTTATGCTGTGCCCGGTGCAAGCAATGGTAACGAGGCCATGCAGATTATAAAACAACAACTATATGGATTAGGGCAAGAGGTACAATATCAGTCTTCAGGCAGCAATGGAAATTTTCAAATGTATAACGGGACAACCTATTCTCAAAATGGACAGTTGCCATGGTCGGCTTATTTAAAACGAACAGGAAATGGCATGGGTGGTTTAATTGTCGGATCCTACACAGGAGGACACAACGGAATATTTCAACAGGTAATAGGTACGCTGCGTTAAAATAATTTACAAAACTTATAGTTCTCAAGTCAAAAAAATAATAACATGAAAAAAATTATCGCATCAATATTTGTACTGTTTGTATGGGTCAATATAAACGCACAGGAAATAAAACCATTAAAAAATAATATTGAATTTACTTTAGATGAATATGGAAACGGAAAAGTAATATTCTCACAAAAACTGAATGCATCGCAATGGGATAACTTTAAACGGACCATGGGAAGCAATCAATCGTTATTAAAACGTGAACTTGAACGTGCATTACCCGGTTATTTTCTTTCTGACTTTGAATACAAAGAAGATGCAATGGAACGTTCCTATAGTTTATCGTTTAATGCCTACGGGGTTTCAAAGGTAAACAGTGTAGGCAAATGGGTGATTGACCTGGATGCAAAAAATCCTGACGTAACCAAAATTTCTGATAACGCATATATGATGATTTCCGAGTCGTCAAACGGAGGGCAACTGGTACAAACCACGCAAAAATTAATTTTTCCCGAATCAGCGTCAAACATTAAACAGGAAAAAAATTCTTTCGGCAAAGCAATATTTACATTTGATATGTCGGGCAGCAGCGCCACCGGAAATGCCATGCAATATGGCGGCATTGGATTAATGGTGCTGGCTGTATTTTTAGGATGGAGGAAATCGAAGGAAACCTGAGTTGAATTTTAACTTACTAAAAAGTGAACAGCACTTCATTTAGCGGAACATCTTAACCGGTTTAATTCTTGATTGAATTTCCGCTTTTAGTTCCCGGTAATTCTTATGATAATAATCTGAAAGAATAATTACCGTTTTCCCATCTTTAATCAAATAACAAAACTCACTGCTGCTGCTTTCCGATTCGACCTGTTTTATAAAATAACCTTCCAATTCCTTAAAGTACAATTGTTCTTTCTGAAACAACCCTGCATACCTTACCGCAGAGATGTGATCAATATTTATAACCACCTTAACCATTTTAGTTTTTAATTCAGTTGTAATCAATACGTAAATAAAATATAATAAGAGCAGCAATAAGAGTATTGAAATAGTTATATACATTGATTCTGAAGCTGCATCCATCCATTGAACACATCCGCCAACCATTAAAAATAAAATGAATAGTATTAGTAAAACCGAATATGCTTTTACTGTAAATTTTGATTTTACCATAACCGGTCAATATTGCCTCAGGATTTTACGATAAATTATTTTTCCAATTAATGCCGAAGGTCCAAAGGAGTCTTTCGGAGCATCCCTTTGGGAGAATATTAAATAATTTCAATTTGCGTTTTCGAAAGTTTCTGAGTTCGCAAAATGGCGGGACCTAAGAAAGGATAGAAAATTATTGCTTCACTATTTTCCCCCTATACGATTTGCTTTTATTTCTAACTTCATAAATATAAATTCCATCAGGCAGGAAAGATGTGTTCAAAGAAACAGTATTTCTGAAACGCTGATTCAGAATTCTTCGGGAAGTAATATCATAAACAATAAGCTCTGAAAGTTCATTGGCCGCAACACTGATATTCAATTTATCAGCGAACGGATTGGGATATATTATAACTTCCTGGCGTGTTGATTCTGCAGGCTTGTGAATCCCTGTGAGGATAACAGGGTATACTGCCGAATATTTCAACGGGCTTGTCCCGCATGTGTCAAAAACTCCTGATGCAAATAAAAGCGAATCATGCCCATACACTTTATATATCCAGCTATCTAATGCGCATGAAGCAGGAAACGGATTCCAGTTAGCTCCATCCCAAACTGCAATGCGCGGGAGAAAAGGCACACCGGTGCCATCGCTTAAAAAACGGCCTGCTGCAACAAGCTGTCCCTGGTAAATAGTTAAGCTCTCGACATTCCAATTAAGCCCTGCACCAAGCGGGAAAAAATCAGTTCCGTCATAACGGGTAATATAACTGCCGTAAGAAGGATTAAAATGATCCAGGCCAAGATACAAAGATCCGTTATGAGCCAGCATTGTCATAACACGCTCAGTATTTCCCCATGTTCCGATTTCTTCAATTGACCTGCAGGGATAGTTATATTTTAATAATCCGTCAGCAGGCACACCCGGCTGTCCTGATATATAACAACTATCAATTCCATCTGAGAAACTTATGTATAAATCACTATTATAAATTTCAAATTCAGCATGATAGGAATATATAAAATTATTAGCGGGACGCACTCCCGGCTGCCAGATAGTGTCATTCCAATAAGCAAAATAATTAAACCAGTTATTATTTCCGGGGAAGGGATCTAAAGCCTGGATTTCACCTATGATAAATAATTTTCCGTTGAATACTATGATATTTCTGATGATGGGACGCAATGTCCCTCCTATGGGATGATAGGCCTCCGTAATGGTATCAAAAGGCAGCCATTGTGATCCGTTCCATCGCGCTATGGGCATTTTAAATTTAGTGGTTCCACTACTATCAAAGAGACCTGCAGCTACTATTTCCCCATTATACTTTGTAATTGAAGTGATCGAAGCAAGTAAATAGGTGCCGCTGCTATTGTAAAACCCTCCTCCTAATGCCATCCACTGCTGTCCGTCCCATTTTACAATGCCGTTAGCAAAAGTTCCATTGAAATATTGAAAAACACCCCCAAGATAAAGTTCATTTGTTGTGCTATCATAATAATATGCATCCACAATAGTGGTATCAAAATCAGGATTTAAAACATTCCATGTTTGTGATTTTGCAGAAATAGAAAACAAAATAAAAATTATCACGCAAATTTTTCTCATGCTTTTTTTAAAACAGGTACAGCAATGACGCTGTACCTGCTTTTTTTTAATGATTTATTTGCTTACCATTAATTTTGAAGAATAAATAACCTGGTCATTATTTCGCAGTTGAGCTATATATACGCCCGAATTGAAGTGTGAAGCATTGATTTTTATTATTTGTACTTCACTGTTCAAAGGCATATCTGCCATCACTCTTCCGGTAATGTCAATGATCCGGAAATCAGATCTCTGCAGGCTAACCGTGGAATTTATGACAATTTCAAACTCACCATTTGATGGATTCGGATAAATGTTAAAATAATTTGCGGCAGGCGAACCGGTTTTGATCTTTGTTTGAGCCAACCTGCTGCCGGATGTATCCGGAAACAAAATCAATTCAGGATAATATTCATCAAATACATCAGTAAGAATTGCTTTTGCAAGAGCTGCAGCATGGTCATTGCCTTCGGCATACGTACGTAAAATCTCCTCTGATTCTTCATCAGACAGCAGGCTGTATATGCCATCTTCAGATTCACTCAATTGCAGTAAAATGTCCTGTACCTCTACATAAGATTCAAACATATTGAGTTCCTCCATTTTTTCAATCATTTCGGCAGCCGTGGAAAAATCATCCTGTGCAAGATACAAAGAAAATTTATGGCACAGGTCATAAAAACCGTTCCTGCCGTCAATTATTTCAATTAATGTATCAAGAGGTTCTCCTTCGACTATTGTATCATTTAAAACCAGCGCTATAAGCTGCCCGTAGAGCAAAGACAGGTTGCTTTTTTCGGTTGCGAGCATAAGCTGGGCTTGTTCACTTTCATTTTCCCCCTCCTGCGCTTCGGTGAGTGAATCAACAAGGTTATCAGCTGTTTCATTATCGAGCTGCTGCAGTGTGTTCCAGACACTCGCGGGCAGGAGCGAATTGGCAGTCAAAATTTCCTGTACATCTTCAAAGGCGAATTCTTCAGCATTATCAACAAGAGCAGCCAGCACTTCTTCTGAAATCCACGGTGACTCATTCAAAATACTGTCCTTCATATCACCCTCAAGGGTTCCATTTTTAATATTATCGAGCCACCATTCCGTTTTACCCGCATCGAACAGCGCCTGGTGGACGGCAATGGTGTCTTCTGCCTGCTGAATCGCTTCTCGAAGCTGGGCGAGGTTGTTGTTCAGAGTGGGCGGGCAATGCGTAGATTTAACGAAAGCAATATTGCAGTTACTGGGTTGCACCAGCGGTGAAACACACATGGTACTGAGCCATGTCGTAGAATTTGCCTGGTTATACCCGTATTGCATAGGCTGACCACTTGTGAAGTTCATATTAATTTGCTTTTCCGGGCAGGTATTTGACAAAAACTGGTTTCGGGCCGGAGTAGAACCACTTCCGCTGCAATATCCCTGGATTAAAGCAACATCAGTAAATGGTTGGGTAACAGATGATGATGATATAACCAAAATATCATCCCTTACATCCGAATCAAAATCATTGCAATTTATCTTCAGCCCGTCTGAATTCGTTGGGCCGTCATTATCATCCTGTGCACTGATTGCTGCAATACGAAGCCCTTCAAATAAGTTCAGATACACTTGGTTGGCATTGCCACCGCAGTTGTTTACAATCAAGCCGAAATCAGCACCTTTAGGGTCTGCAGGAAAGTTTGAATGAAAAGTGTTGTCTTCCATCCAATAGGTGGGACAATTATCGAGATAAACGCCATAAATCGGGGTGGGGGCAGTATTCCACCACCATACAGGTTCATGAAAATAATTTCGCGTTACCTGTGCCCCGATAGTATTTGTGATATAAATGGGCATGTCAACATTATCAAAGTCACAATGATTAATTATAACTGAGTTGCTGCTGTTTACATTGTCCACTTTAACACCATACCATAAACCATGAAAATAATTGGATTGAGTATTAGTGCAGGGGAATTGACCGGGCGTAAGGCACAGATCCGTAACCGAGTATCGCGAATTGATGCTGCGTATCCCGATGCCTCTTTCCGAAGCATAAGAATAAGGGGCACCGAAGATGTTATCGTTTTGAAATGTATTAACCACGATGCCCACGCCCTGGACACCTTTCATAAAAATAAATGAATTGAGATATGTGTATGGGTTTTTCAAAGTGTAATTTGTTTCGAAAAGACAGTCTTTGAAATAGCTGTAATTATTCAAAGTTTTTGAAGGCAACGCAGGCAGATAATTACGGTAAGGCATAAACCGGGCGGCATACTTGCAGTTATAAAAACTGCTGCTCTCCGCGCGGATAATACCCCCGGCATAGTTCAGATCATTGCTGCTCCCGAGGTCCTTATATGTATATACGCCATTTATTGCATCCCACACTTCAGCATCATTAAAACTGGCAAATCCCTGGGGACTTGCCGTAACCGGAAATTGGCTTAACGTTTTGTCGCCCCATACTTCTATACCATTCCACATTTTGCAATTTCCCCTGATTACACCTCCGTCAACTATTAACTTAGCAGCCAGCCCGACAATAATACGGCTATTGGTGGGCATTTCTAAACTGCAGGTTAATGTTACTGATCCGCCAGTCTGAATGTCAAGATCGCCATACATTTTCATATCAAAATCCCATGTTTCAGGCGAGTTTACAACAATCGGGGGATAATTTAAGTATTCACATTTAACGTATCTGCGCACATTTAAAAGTGTAAGGGACCGGTGCATCCACCCCATTTGTAACGGGGAGATATATTTATTTTCCCCTCCCAATCCTCCCATAATGTTGTTATTAGAACTAAATGGAAGCGGGCAAAGTGAAGGAAACCCGCCTCCTGTAAGTCCAAATACGTCCCATAAATAATCAGGATTACTCGGAGGTTCGATACAGTTAGGATTTCCACCTGAATTAGGATCATAATAAGTATGATCTAATCCTAATACATGTCCTATTTCATGAGCTAAATGACCCGCACAGAAATAATCCATAGATCCATTGCCGCTATTCCATTTTCCAAATGTGACAACCCAGGAATTATAATTGATATTACTGCTGGGAAAAGTAGCATGCCCGGAAGCCCCGGACCCTGGAATAAAGCCATTTGTAAACATAATGTTTAATTGATCTAATCGTTCAGCACCCTGTGCAGCCACTGCAGCAACTAAAGTGGGTCCGTCATATTCCCCTTCAAAAGCATCATTCGGGTAATAATAGATTTGATTAAGCTCGAATTGAATTCGGGAATGAGTCAGAACCGGTGGTGGACTAACATTCGGCAAAACCATAGGTAATTCTGAAGGCAACTCCTCAAAAACAGGATCAAGGTTTTTGAAAAAATCATTCTTAATCCACAAAAAAATTTGATTTAACCTGTTAACATCAGCTTGTTGAGTAGCTGAAAAATTAGCACTGCCATTTGTTTTTTGAAATATGTTAAAATTCACCAAAACTGTTTTTACGGGTGTTGTAGCATCCGGAACATAATTGCTTATCCTTCCATATTTTGTTAGATATGCAGTTGAACTGCTGGGACATGAAGCGCTGCCTGTGGGTGTATATATTTCATCCTGGTTAATGGTATATTGGTTCCATGGAAAAGTAGTGTTATAAGAAAAAGTGAAACGGCCAAAAGAGCTGATTGTATTGCTTGTTTTTTTATATGAACTTTCGGTTACAGCTGCCCCTTTATCTATCCATTTGGTTCCATTCCAGTAGGAAATATGAACTGTATCTCCGTTGTACCAGTCACAACCGGCAGTATCAAATAAAAATTTTAAGTAAACGTTAGAACTGCCCGCAGGCCTGTCTATTTGCCAGGAGTTACAACTGCTTAATAAGTTTACGGTGGTGTCCATACTTGTTCCCAATGCCTGGCAGGTATTAAAATATTCGGATGTAAAAGCATCTGTAGAATTTGCAGGAGCAGTAATAGCTACTGGACGGAACTCATTTCCTTTGCCTGTTGGAAAAGTAAATGCGCTGTTTCCCGTCTTTTTTATGGGGCCTGAGACGAAACTGCTGTTGCTTCCCCCGCTGAGCACGCTTCCTGCAAGCATCGTAAGCAAATGTGCGGAAGTAGTTACCAGGTTTTTATTCACAAGAAACAATGTATCATTTATAGAAACCGCAGTATCAAGCGTAACGCTTCCTCCTGTTTTATCAATTTTAATTTTATTCATATTAATAGTTCGTCCTATTCCATGAATCACCTGCGAATTACCTCCGGCAAAAACAGCCGTACCATCAAAGCTGGACAGGTGCGTAAAATGAACACCGCTTCCTACATAAAAATTGCCTTTTAATATGCTGCCTGTATAGGTAATTAAATCTACCGTACCGCTTATGGTTACATCACCGTTTAAGGTATCTCCTGCATTTACGGCAAACTTGAAATGATTACCTGTACAGTTAAAAACAGACGCAGCATTGAACGTATTGCCTCCGTAAGAGCTGGTGCCGGTGCCTCCTGTTTGCGTCAGCGTATCAATACCATTGAATGTTGTATGCTTGAGCAATATTCCTGGTGCCGTTAGATTCGTATTCCCGTTAAAAACAGATTTGTAGCAGTTAATCACTGCTAAATAGGTAAGTGTGATTGATTGTGGTGTGCTGCCGGCCTGCGTAAAATAGTTAAGTTCAAGAGATCCCGCTACAAATCCCCCTGCATCCACATACAGTTTTTTTCCACTGGCAAGAGTACTGGTCCCGCTGCCGCTATTGCCAATAATTATTCCTCCGATGGTTGATGAGCCAACATAAATATTTCCGTTGAAATAAGTATTGCCAAGGTTGGAAGCAACAAAATCACCCGTGCTGTTATTTATAAAAATTGCCGTGTCATTAAAAGTATTCCCTGTGCTGTTTGAAATTGAAAAATTACCGGTTGAAGCAGCTGTCTTCGTTAATGTAACTTTTGCATTAAAAGTGCTTCCGCCATTTGATTGAGTTGTAGCTGTGCCTTTATTTTCCAGGCTTACCCGGTAATTAAAAGTGGAACCGGCAATGAATACACGGTCAACTGACCCGGAAACAATTACGTTCACTGTTCCCCCTGAAAAGGACGCTCTTTCACCATTTGCAATGAGGGTGCCTGAATGAATGGTTCCCCCGGAAAAGGCAAAGTAATTATTAGTAGTTAACGTGTAACCGCAAAGGTTAAATGTATTTCCTGTCATGGAGATTCTGTAAACGGACCGAACCGTATCAAGCGATGGATGATTGGTTGTGGAACCAATACTTACCGTATCGTTACTTGTGGGAAACCCGTTAGTATTCGGGTTCCAATTTGTATTTTTATTCCAGCAGGTATCAGTTGCACCGGTCCATGTGAAACTTTTGCTGAAAGAGAATGGAGCGTTAAAGCATATTACAATAAAGGCGCTGAGGATGATGATATTTTTTAAAGTTTTCATGTGTTTTAGTTTTAAAGGTTAATTCGTAATAAAGGGATAAGAGGTCCAGTTTCCTGAATGATTTACTCTCACGTTCGCATAATAGGTGCGATGCTCTGTTAATGTACCTGTTCCAAGTGTTAAGGTTAACAGATTTCTTGAATAGGTGCATCCCGAAGGCGGGGCAGCATCAAATGTGAAAGTTTTAAAAATCACATCACTTGAA
>DATEMK010000059.1:0-14745 GCA_035275625.1 Bacteroidia bacterium | reverse complement strand
GTCCAGGAAAAATTTGGAGCGAATACTCCATTAAGAATGTCTCACTTTCTCGCGCAATTAGCGCATGAATCGGGAGGGTTTAAAAAACCTGTAACTATTGAAAATTTAAAATATTCAGCACAAAGAATGTCTGAGGTATGGCCCGGCAGGTATGCCATAAATCCTAAATTAAAGCCTTTTGCTCCAAACGCTTTGGCAAATTCATTAGCAAATAATGATGTGGCGCTGGGAAATAATGCTTATGCAAACCGTAATGGTAATGGCGATGAAGCATCAGGAGATGGATTCAAATTCAGAGGCAGGGGATATATTCAGTTAACAGGTAAAGGCAATTACGCTGCATTTACAAAATTCATTGGTGAAGATTGTGTTGCTAATCCTGATTTAATTGCAACTAAATATCCATTGGCATCGGCTGCGTTTTTCTTCGCTAATAATAAATTATGGGCCATTTGTGATAAAGGCGCTGATGATGCTACTGTCACTGCAGTAACTAAAAAAGTTAATAACGGTGATACAGGTTTGCCTGAGCGTAAAGAATATTTCTACAAATTTTTTAATGCATTAAATATTCCTGTGCCTGCTTAGAAATCTTTTGCAGATGCATAAGATTATTGCCGTAATTCTACAGCCGGCAGTCTTCGCGCTGCCGGTTTTTTTTATAGCAACTGTGTTGCAAAATATTATAGCAGCTATTTTTAACAAAGGATTTATTTTTTGTAACCTTTCTATTTCTCACCCACTCTATATCTTTAATCAATGGTCTTATAGAAAAAATAATTAATTTTATAAGATGGGAACATCTGAGCAATACCCTGATACAGAAATCATACAAAAAACTCTTAAAGGAGAGATTGCTTTATTTGAAATTCTTATCCGCAGATACAACCCGTTCTTATACAAAACCGGGAGGTCTTATAATTATAATCACGAAGATACACAGGACCTCATGCAGGATACTTTTATGAATGCCTATGTCAATTTATCAAAATTTGAAAATCGCTCTTCATTCAAAACCTGGATTATAAAAATAATGCTGCACAATTGTTTTCAAAAGCAGCAAAAGTTCAGTTTTAAGAATGAAATAAGCAGGACAGATTCCATCAGCGAAAAATCAATTCCAATGTACTCAGATAATCAAAACAGCGATACGAATAAAGTCATCATGAACCGGGAACTCAATCATGTTATCGAAAAATCATTATCAAAAGTTCCGGTTGAATACCGCATGGTGTTTTCCATGCGGGAAATCAGCGGGCTTAATGTGGCAGAAACAGCGGAAGCTTTGAATATTACTGAATCAAATGTAAAAGTGCGGCTGAACAGGGCTAAAAATATGCTGCGGAAGGAAATAGAACAAATATATAATGCAGAAGATATTTTCGAATTCAACCTTATTTACTGCGATGAAGTGGTGAACGGGGTAATGGAAAAAATAAAAATGCTGAACCGGGATTAATATCAGCATCGAATTTTCTCTTTTAAAATGTGTGAATCATGTAACTTTTTTTTAAAATTATGTAACGAATATCGTTCTGAACAAACAGACTTTTACAGGATAAAAATAAATTTTTTATAACAACTAAATAATAAACAAATGAAAAAACATCCACTCCTTCTTATTTTATCGGGGATAATTTTTTTCGTCATTTCAATGGCGGCTATCCAATGTACATCTTCAAAAGGCAAAGCGCCTGCAGCTACTAAAGAAAGTGAGGATGCAATTACGGATAACGCAAATAAAATGCTGGCAGAAGGCAGGCAAACGTTTCGATTCGAAACTTTCGGTGACGAATCCTATTGGACAGATGCTCTTCAGTTAAATAAAGCTATTGCCGGTGAAAAAAATGGAGGCGTTGGCGCGGGGCTTTCTCCAAAGGCAGCATTGGCTGCAGGATTAAAAGTTGACATGGATGTTATTCCTGCTGACGTGGCGGCAGCCATTAAAGCAGGAAAGGTAAACTTAGATGATCCGGCTGTTACACTAACGCTTTTGCAGCTTAATGCAGTGGTAGGAGTAAAAGGAACTTTTGATGAGAAGAAAAACCTGAAAGCTATCGGTCTTACCTGCGCTTCATGCCATTCAACAGTTGATGACGCATTTTTGCCTGGCATCGGTCATCGCCTGGATGGCTGGGCAAACCGTGATTTGAATGTAGGAGCAATAGTATCTATGGCTCCCAATTTAAAACCGCTTACGGATGCATTGGGAGTGGATATTGCCACTGTTAAAAAAGTTCTTGCAAGCTGGGGTCCCGGAAAATTTGATGCACTCTTAAATTTGGATGGCAAAGCATTTCGCCCCGATGGAAAATCAGCAGCTACTTTAATACCCGAAGCATTTGGCCATGCGGGGCATACACTGCACACATGGACGGGCGGATGGGGTGATGTTACTTATTGGAATGCTTATGTTGCAAACCTTGAATTGGCAGGGAATGGAACTTTTTATGATGAGCGTTTAAATGATGCAAAGCAATATCCTGTTGCTGCCAAAGCCGGTTTCGGGAACAAACGCAATACACCGGATATGGTAACAGGTAAGCTGGCAGCATTGCAATTTTATCAATTAGCTATACCGGTACCAAAAGCACCGGACAGCATATATAATAAAGAAGCTGCACAACGCGGCATGAGTGTCTTTAATGGTAAAGCAAAATGTGCAAGCTGCCATGTTCCGCCTCTCTTCACCGAACCCGGATGGAATACGCACAAGCCATCGGACATTGGCATTGATGATTTCCAGGCAAACCGTTCTCCCGATAAAACCTATGTTACACAAGGATTAAAGGGATTGTGGACACACATGAAAGGCGGCTTTTATCACGATGGCAGATTTGCAACATTGATGGATGTAGTAAATCATTACAACGATTTCAAAAAACTTGCTTTAACTGAAACGGAGAAAAAAGATTTAGTTGAATATCTGAAATCTTTATAATAAAGATTAAAAAATAAAATCCTGTCATTTTATTTTTTTTCTGAATTTTCTGTACTTTCGGGTCTCCCCTTTTCGGAGAATTATTTAATATTCTCCCAAAGGGATGTCTCCGGTATTAAAAAACTTATTTTTATTCCCGGAACATAGTTTTAAAAGCTACAGGATGCAGCAGCAAACCATCGTAATCAAAAGGGCGATACCAGGAAAGCCAGAAGAGTAGGAATAAAAACAACTAAATAACTAAATAAAGACACTATGTCAAACCGCGTAACATTACACAGGGTGCTTAAAGCAGCTCCCGAAAAAGTTTATCGTGCTTTTACCGATGCCAATGCCATGGCCGCATGGCTGCCGCCTTACGGGTATTTATGTGTGGTACATCAATTGGAGGCACGTGTGGATGGCACTTATAAAATGACCTTTATCAATTTTACTACGGGCAATGGACATTCCTTTGGCGGAAAATATTTAGAAATCAAGCCGAATGAATTTTTAAAGTACACCGATAAATTTGACGACCCAAATTTGCCCGGAGAAATGATTACATCCGTTTGGCTCAATAAAGTTTCTGTCGGCACAGAGCTTAAAGTAATCCAGGAAGGTATTCCTGATGTTATACCGGCAGAAATGTGTTATTTGGGCTGGCAGGAGTCATTGGATAAATTAAAAAAATTAGTGGAGCCGGAAATTCCTGATGCATAAATAACATTCCCCTCTCGTCCGGTACAACAAGTACGGTAAAGCATCACCCATGCACACCAGACCTGTCATTTGCTGAAAAAAAGATGCTCTATTTTTGAACGTTTCACTCCCCTGTTTAACGGGCTAAAACTGAATTAATAAAAGAAGGGAAGTAAAAACGAGAATTCATGCAGACACCCAATTATAATTATGACAAGAAACGGTTCGAAACTTTTATTGATGCTGTCATTGCCATTATACTCACCATACTGGTACTGGAACTTCGTGTCCCTGAAACCGGGCATTCCGAAAGTATAAACACACGGGAGCAGTTAGTCGCTTTGCTCCCTTCATTTATGAGCTACCTTGGTTCCTTCCTCCTGATTGTCGGTATCTGGATTGACCATCATCTCCTTTTTCTGAACCTGGACAAATTAAACAAGCGATACATTTTGCTGAACATGCTTTTTATCCTGCTGCTTTCTGTTGTTCCATTCACCACAGCATTTGCCGGACACCATCACTCCGATTCTTTTGCAGTGGCGTTGCTGTTTGTCAATTATGTTTTGATGAATGTGTCCTTTGGCTGCCTATACTGGTATGCGAATATGAAAGGCTTTTTGCCCCCTTCATTTTTCTCTGACAATAAAGCCACCGCAAGGTATTCAATGGTTGGCATTGCAGGTTTAATTGCTGCCATTCCTCTTGCTTACGCAAATACCTATGTATCCTTTGCATTAGGCATACTAATTTTCGGAGGTCATTTATTTAAAAAGAAATAATGAAGTGTAAATGCCGGAAGGCCCCGCACGCAGCCAAAGTAAAAGATTCCCTTTCCTCTTATGAAATATATCCGTCTTAAAAAGATGAAAAAACAATCATCAAATATTTCTTGTGTGCTTTTTATCTGCTTAAATATTTTACTTTCTGTAATCTTACTGCGTGAACCTATTTTAGGTTAGTAATAATCCTGTTTAATATTTCAGTGCCGGTTACAATCCGGATGAATAAAGCATTTCCGTCAAACTGGCTTAAATCTGTTTTATATTCTGATTGCCCGTTAAAATTTGAAAATAATAATTGCCCGGTTAAATTGTAAATGCTGAAGCCAAATGAAATGCCTTTATTGTTTTTAATTGTCACTAAGCCGTTTGAGGGATTTGGAAAAATACTAAATGCACTATTTATTATTGTCTCATTAATTCCTGCGGCATTATCCGTATAAATTTCAACTTCATCGTTAAGAAGGTTGGTTGAATAAGAACCTCCCCCGATAAAAAATACTTTATTGGGTAGTTGTGCACCGGCCAATGCATCCTGGGGTACGGCCATGCTGTCTGTTGTCCACACACCGGTAATTATATTATAGATATCAACTACTTTGCTGGGCGTGTTCTGGTTGAAACTTTGCTCCCCACCTGCAAAAAAAACCAGGTTGCCGATAGTGGCTGTTGCAATGCTTCTTCTTCCGAGAGAAAGGGTTGCAGTGCTCCAGCTGCTATTCGCCACATCATAAATGTCCACTACGTCAGAGACGACCCCTGAAGCAACGCTGACCAGGCCTCCGGCAAAAAATATTTTACCTCCCGCTGCAATAGCGGCAATATTTCCACGCGCCTGTGATAGCGAAGCGGTATCCCACGCGCCTGTAATTGCGTTGTAAATATCCACCCTGTTGGTTGTCGGATAACTCGAAGTGTTTTTATAACCACCGCCAAAAACTGCGATGTCTCCAACCACTGTACCGCTATGTCCGAACCGCGCCAACGACATGGAGTCCGATGTCCAGGTTCCCGTTGTATAATCAAAAATACTGACGACTTCAGTGACGCCATTTGCTGCATCTGATGTTCCCCCGGCAAAATAAATTTTGTTGCCGATGATTACCGGGATAGCCGCTGCCTGTGTAGTGATCAGCGAATCTACAGACCATGTTCCGGAAATAACATCGTATATGTCCACTTCTTTTGCATTGCCAAAACCATTGGTAGAGCCGCCTGCAAAATAAACTTTGTTGTTAACGCCAATAACTGCAACATCACCCCGCACCGATGACAATGAATCTGTTGACCAAGTACCGTTTGCATTATCATAAATATCCACCCGGTTAGTCATAATGCCGGTATTTGCGTTAATGTAACCACCTCCCACATATACTTTGTCCTGGTAACCGGCAGCGCCCGGAAAAGCCCGTGCCTGCGATAAATGTTCAAGAGACCACTGTGCATATACATTGCATTCAAAAAATAATGCAGCAAGTAATACGTAAATTGATTTTTTCATCATGAATCGTTTTATCGGTCAAATATAATCACAATCTATGTATTCAGAAGCACTAAATGCAAGGTAATTATTTAAGATTGTTTCTTCTGTAGTTTTCAGTATCTCCCTTTTGAGGACACTGAAATTTCGAAAACCCAAAGTGAAATTATTTGATATTCCCCCAAAGGTCCATAGGAATCCTTCGGATCGGGATTAAAAAGTTTATTTTATTCCTGGTTTCTTCAGGGTCTCCGCAGTCCCGATAGCTATCGGGAGAAATATCTTTATGTACGTAAGGCTTTCTTAATAAGTCTGTGCAAGGGCTACTGCTGCAGAGGCATTTAAATTTCCATATCCCCTGCTTGAATTGGGATTCGGATAATATTGGGCTGTATTTTTCATGCAGGTATAAACCTGGTCGCGGGTAAGTACAGGGTTTACTGCCCATACCAATGCGGCAATTCCGGCTGCGGTGGCAGTAGCGCAGGAACTGCCGCCAATATAGGTAGGTGTGCTTCCGCTTAAAGGCAATGATAAAGAGTTACGGTTGGCATTTGTGCTGCGCTCCATAGGAATGGTAAATTTAACCTGGCTTCCGTCATGACAGGAGTTGCATGTACTTCCATTTTCCTTCACCCCGGTTATTGCATAACATTGAGAGTAAGCAGCGGGATACACTACTCCCCACCAGGTTGTCCAGCTAAACGATGTGCCTGCTGCGGCAAGCAGCATTTTACCTTTATTATAAGCATAGATGCAGCCGTCTTTCAGCACATTGCTGGCAAAAGGGCTGCCCACTGACATGCTTACAATTTTTACATCCGCAATGTCGCCCATCCTGATAAGAGCATTTTTCACACCGGTCTTTTCTGCTGATTGGTCCAGCACCACATCTTCACAGGCATGAATAAAATGCAGGCTGGCTTTATAAGCAACACCTGTAACGGCATTCTGGTCATTTCGCGGCCCGGCAGCTAATCCTGTCATGGAAGTTCCGTGGGTACAAGAAGTATAAGCTGATGTTCCGTAGGTATAATCGGTGGTTACAGTCCGGGATACGTTAGAGTAACCGTTGGTAAACTGGCTGCCCAGCAAAGCCTGGGTGGAACTTATGCCGCCATCAATAACCCCTATTTTTATTCCTTCGCCCTGCGAAACATTCCATGCAGCAGGAATATTCACATTATTGTAATTCCATGGAAGGCGGCAGTTGGGTAGAATTGTCGTCCAGTCGGCTGTATTAAGAGACTGCGTGCTTGCGCTGCAACCTGATGTAGACAATACCCGGAAACGTGTATCGGCAGGATAATATCCGAGCGGTTCAAGGTACCGCGTATTCTCCAGGTTGTATAATGCAGTCAGTACGTTCCTGTTGGTAATTTTAAAAGTAATAATAGGGAGTTTTTTATCATCTTCTGCCAATACCTGTTCAAGTGTAACAGGGTTCGGATTGTCTTTATTTATCCCGTCAAGGACCAATTTGATTATTGCATCATGTACCTGCTTCCAGCTTCCTGTTGTAAGATTAAGGAGGTGAATGTTTTTTTCCACATCCGTAACACCCGTTGGCCGGTACCCTACTGCAACGACATGATCGCTGTTAACAGCAGCGCTCCAGAGATATTGTAATGATGCATCCTGCCAGCTGAACGTGTTTTGTTGATCCATCTTTTTTGCAATCATTTTATCAATTTCTGATGACGGCAACGGATCTCCCACCGGGACAGGGACAGGATTTGCTTTTTGTCTTAATACAGCTGATGAGGACAAAGCAGGGTCTGATGTTTCTATTTCCTGTTTGTTGCAGGAAACAGTAAACAGCATAACGGTTGATACAAGGAGCGTAATTTTTTTCATGGGATTAATTTTTAGTGTTTGAAAGAATAATCAGGATTGTTGTTTAAAGCCTGACAAATATAAATAAAACTTTGTTGTTTCAGCCTCTTCTTTTTCGGGGAAACCGAAATTTCGGAAACATGGAATCAAATTATTTAATATTCTCCCAAGGACCTTCGACATTAAAAAAGTTGGTTTTTATCCCGGTTTCTTCAGGGTTTTCTGCAGTTTCAGTATCGCCCTTTTTGAGACGCTGAAATTTCGAAAATCCAACTTAAAGGATAATTTTTATATTTGGAAAAAAAGAAATGAAAAAAATAATTGCCACATTGCTTTTTTGCGGAATATTCCTGCCGGGATTTTCGCAGCCTAATTTCGGATATTACTACACCACCACTCCCGGTGCATCTGGCACTGTGAGGCCGATAATTACCAGATGCCCCGATGGCAGCATCATTGGCACATCAACCTCTGCAGGAGGCATAATCAATACTTTTTCATTGTTTAAGATTGATATGAACGGTGCCATGCTGTGGCAGGAAGACATCACGTTTGGCTATGCAGTTGAAACTCCCACCAAGGTGAGCCTGCTATCAGACGGCAACATTGCAATTTTAACCAAGCAGCTTACTTCGGGCAGCCATTTTATAATTATTAAAGCGGATTTGTCAGGAAACGTACTGTGGGCTAAAAAATTTATTCCCCCGCCCGGCACGAATGCACTCGATATGGACCCTTATTCCAATGGCGGGATGATGGTAACCTTTCACAATTTAATAGTGTTCATTGATGGAGCCGGTAATGTTGACAATGCCTATGACTATGGCAATTTCCTGATCTGGGAAGCTGAGGCTAACCCCTCGGGTACATATACGGTTTGGGGAGGGCTGAATGTGTCTTCCCCTGATTTTTTTATTTTTACTACAGATCCATCTGGCATGGTAAGTAATTATTATTCGTTATTTATCGGTCCTGATACCTGCTTCACCGGTAGCAATATCCCCCATTTCAATGTTTCAAAAATACCATCGGGCGGAAGCTACTGCATGTTCCAACTCAAAGCCGCCACAGGAGCTTACCGCTTTGGTGTGTTTCGTTTTGACGGCCAAAATCAACCGGTGTGGGCACAAAAGGTTACCACCACAAGCAACGTGTATCCACGCACGATCAACGTGTGCAAAGACAGCGGATGCCTTGTTACAGGACAGCTGACGGCAAGCAACGAATCTCCCCCGCTTGTTTTTAAATTCGATTCAGCCGGAAACTCCTCATGGGTAAAAAAACTGGGGTGGTGGGGAGCCCCGGCCTGGAGCGGTTACGATTTATTAACCGTTGTCCCCGACACGGGTACGGGCTGGTACTGCACGTTATCAAAAGATAAAAACCATCTGTTTCACACCGATTCGGCTTTTAACGGGTTTTGCGTTTATAATCCCGTGCAGCCTGTTATAACAACCCTGCCGGTTACCCCTGCTCCGCAAACCGTTACCACAACTCCCGTTACAGTTAATGATTCTGTGCTGCAGGTAATTGTGCAGCCGCGCGGTCATTATCGCTACGATGCCTGCAGCGGTGTGCTTATTGATTCGGCAACCGCAGTAAAAGAATTTTACGCTTCTGAAATTGATCTTATTATTTTTCCTGTCCCTGCTCAAAATGAGCTAACGGTTTCGGGTGTTGAGCTTTCAACAGGTGATGTGTTGCAGTTGTCAGATATTACAGGGAAAGCTGTTGTTACAAAAACTATTTCGCAACCGGCAACAAACCTGAAATTGCAAACTTCAAACCTGGCCAACGGAATGTATTTGCTGACGGCACAAACCCGCCAGGGAACTGTTGTCCGAAAAGTGGTGATAGCGCATTAGAGCCCAATCATATTATTAGTATCAAAACCCGGGAGATTTGGGTTTGAAAAAATCGTGCATTTATTTGGTAATTTAAAATAAAGTTTTTACGTTTGGGTCTGGTTTGCATTTCATCTGCTAAATCCATCTTTATCCCCCTGAAGAATAAACCCGGATGATTGCGAGGTTAATTGTTTTTATGAGCTTTAGGATTGGATAGTGTGTATCCTGGTTGTTGCAGGATTCAATAATGCCAAATATTTCAAGCGGCATTACTGGCTTAATTATACAATCGTGTCCAGGCTTCAAATGATATAGCTTATATTTTAAAATAAGAAACGGGAAGAAAAAATAGTATAAAATAATTATAACATATAAATAAACATGAAAACAAATCTGAAACAAATCATTCTTTCGGCTATGCTGCTGCTGCTGTGTGTAACAAATTCTTCCGCATGGAATGCCCGCGGGCATATGTTGGTGGCAAGCATTGCCTACCGTAGTCTTTCCGATTCAATACAGGTATATTATGCTGATGTTTTAAAAGCGCATCCTTTTTTCGATAAATGGATGGATGAATATGTAAATATCAGCAATGTCGAATTCGGAGAATTCTTATTTATGAAGGCAGCCACATGGCCTGATGATATACGTAACAGCGGTAACCCAAATGACCACCCGGAATGGCATTACATCACCTATAAAGTTGATTTCAGCAACGGGCACGATAAAAATGCCCAGAATGAGGATGATAATATCCTTTCAGCAATGGAGGAATGCATGGAAACTCTGAGTGACGCTTCTGCAAGCAACACTGCCAAATCAATTTCGCTTTGCTGGTTTATTCACCTCGCAGGAGACATCCATCAGCCTTTGCACTGCGGCTCTCTTTTTAATACCATGTTTCCGGACGGAGACAGAGGCGGCAATAAAATTTTTGTAAAGGTAAAAAGCGGAGGCAGCGCTGTAAAGTTGCATTCTTATTGGGATGGTTTGCTTGGAAGTTCGGACAATTACCGCACTGCTAAAAACCAGGCAATTCAATTGATACATGCCAACCCGGCAACCTCTTTTCCCGCTGTCAATACCCTCACCTTTGAGACATGGAGCTTTGAAAGCTTCGATCTTGCTGTATCAAAAGCATACAAAAACGGCAGCGTTGCCTCTCTTGACGGAATAAAATCAAAAACTACCGCACCGTTAATTCCTAACGCAGCAGACTATAGCAGTTCTGCGAAGGAAACCGGTGAAAAACGTGTTTCTCTTGCGGGTTACCGGTTGGCAAAGGTGCTGATGAATACTTAAAAATGTAAATAAAATTATTCTACAACCATGTCATTTGCGGAGCCCACAAGGACGCAAGCTCAAAAAAATAAAATACTCTTATTATGGTGATACCCATTAACACCGAGGATTCTTCAGATCAAATTAAAAAAGTAGAATACGGGATGGTCTTACAGCAAATTGCAAATATCCAGTCTATGGAGCAACATTTCAATACTCTTGAAATGAATTATCGCAGGCTGGCTTCCTATTGGCTGCTTTCGGCATTGATAGGCACCGGGTATATAGCTGCTCACCAGGATAATATTCAAAACATGGGATATCTTTTAATTATTGTACTATGCGGGTTGTCTTCAATAGGAATTGGCTTATTATGGCACCTGGATGCCAATGTCTATCATCGCCTGCTGCTTAAAGTTTTTATTGAAGGTATGAAACTTGAATTCAATTACGGCAACTGGTTGCCTCCAATCCGCATAAAGATGATCCATAAACCGAACCCATCTATTATGCCTGAAACTGTAAAGCACTATTATTTCTTTGTAATCTGTGTCCTGGTTATCGTTGCTGAATTTGCATTCTTTCTATTTATAAAAGAAAATGGAAGTTCTCTACAGTTGTATGCAATGCTGACAATTTCCACAGCACTTATTTTAATAGCTGTGCACTGTATAATGAAAATCGATAAATCCAACGATATCCTAATAGAGAGTATACGAGGAGAATATGTAAAAAAATACCCGGACCAATGTAATAAAAATGCCGAAAAAAAATAGTGGTATTATCAAAGAGAGGAAAAACGAGAATCTGAAATATAGTTATTCAATATTCATAATAGCGGTGATTCTTTTATTTCTTTTCTGGATTACGGGACAATTTCAGTGGGATCCTGAAACAGAATTTTCAAAAATTCTTATTGCAAAACTGCCGTTATTATTTCTTTTTCTTGCTATAATTTCTTTGGTAATAATAGCTATTTTTAATATTAATAAAATTCGTGAAAAGGAAAATAATACTAATGATGATGATAGTTCAGAAAAAAAGAAAACGAATGATAAAAGATGGAGAATAATATTCTTAGTTATTTCATGTATTTTATTTGGTTTTGTATTTTTATTTTATTGCAACTGCCTTAATCTAAATTCTGCCAATGATGATGACAAAATCACAGTCACGTTTCTTCAAATAAATGATGTTTATGAAATTTCCCCGCTTGATAACGGAACGGTAGGAGGACTTGGAAGAGTAGCCGCTTTAAAACGTGAACTGTGTAAATCCAATCACAATACTTATACGGTTGTATGCGGTGATTTTCTTTCTCCTTCAGCCATCGGTACTGCAAAAGATATTACAGGTAAAAAAATTGACGGACGGCAATTAAGCTATGAAAAAGATTCATGGAAACTTATTGATAGCTTAGGTGAAAAAATTGATGGGCGACAAATGGTGGATGTGCTCAATTCATTGGGAGTTGACCTTGTGACTTTCGGCAATCATGAATTCGATCTGAAAGAGAAAGATCTGAAGGACAGGATAAATCAATCCTGTTTCAAATGGGTGAGCACAAATGTTATGAATGCTTCTTCGTGCTGCCGGTTTACGCAAAAAGAGAACAATGAAAACGTTCCTATTCCTGAAACAAGAATTCTTCCTTTTAAAGATTCGGACGGAACCGAAATTAAAATTGGAATATTCGGAGTAACTGTAAATTCAACTGTTACAGATTATGTTATTTATGAAGATTACTATAAATCTGCCGGAAGAGCAATTATGGAGTTGGAAAATAAATGTGATTTTATTGTCGCCCTCACGCATCTTAACCGTGATGAAGATAAGCTGATGGCAAAGCGTTTTCCACAGGTAAAATTAATCATGGGTGGACATGATCATACCAATTCAATTGACACAATCAGGGCAACTGATAACGGAATGAATTACGTCACAAAAGCCGATGCGAATGTGAAAACTGTTTATGTGCATTCATTGGAGTATAATAAAAGGACAAAAGAATTGACCATAACGTCAAAGCTGGATACTATTACTAATGACAAGAAATATGAAGAAGATGCAGATATCCGTGCGCGCGCTGGCAAATGGAATACTTTAGCTACAAAATACTGGATAAAGGAGGATTCATTAAATCCCCCCTGTTTGATCCTGGGGAAAGATAGTACCATTATGTATGATGGAACGGAAAAAAGTGTCCGGTTCAAACAGACCAATTTAACCCGGGATATTGCTAAAGCAGTATTCGAAGCGGTTAATAAATTTCCCGGGAAGAGTGAAAGTATAGATGCCTTTATTTATAACAGCGGAAGCATTCGCATTGATGATTCGATTAAAAATATAATAAGGGTATATGATATTATCCGTACACTTCCTTATGACTCCAAAATAGTCACCAGGAAGATGAAAGGCTGGCTGCTTGACTCATTACTTAACGTAAGTAAAGGTCATCCGGGCAATGGATGCTTTCTTCAGCAATATGGAATTTCAACAAATGTTGACAGTTCGCTATGGATGATCAATAACCAGGCTATACAGCCTGATACGTTATATACTATTGCCATGACAGATTATCTTGCTGCAGGCAGGCAGGAGCATATGTATTTTTTAAAAAATTCCCCGGACTTTGAGATAATAAATCGCGGGATGGAAGTAAAAATGCGAAGGTCAGTGATCGAATATATGAAAAATAAATTTGAAAAACCCTCCAGCTCTTCTGATGAAAAGGCCATTGTGCCGTGTTATTGAGAGTTCAGGCAATTAAAATATTTTGCAACCGGGTGTACCCGGACAACTGATCAAATCAACACTGTTTTAAGCTATCGGGAGGAAGACTTTGAAGGTACTCCAATTACCACATATGCAGTATTTTTTCCGCTAAAACTCATGGTAGTTTTGGGATCATAAAAAATCATATACCATGCTCCACAAAAAGATGCATTCGAAAACGATCTCTCTGAAATGTATGAAAAAAATTTGCGTCTTATTAACATGGGTGCTTTTTTTCAGCCAGCCGTCACAAGCAACCATCCGTACGCTCTGCAATATGCCTTACACACCCGGACAATTTACCACCTTTGCAGCGGCCCTTCTTGCCGCTATTCCAAACGATACTATTTATGTACATGGCTCATCTGTAAATTACGGAGCAATAACAATAAACAAAACCGGCATTGTAATAATTGGTGCGGGGCACAATCCTAACAAGCAGGCTCCGCTGCCATCCTCCTTTACAACAGTTACTGTAAATCCCGGCATTAATAATTGCCAGCTGATAGGATTAACCATGCAGTTCTTAACTATTAATGCAAGCACCGGCACTACTGTAAAAAGATGCAAGTTTATTGAATACTCCGCCCTTTTTGGCACGGTGGGAATTTCGTGCATTGGCACAACAAACTTAACAGTTGAGGCATGTGTATTTCTGCAGCCTGTAAGCGGTTCACCAGCCAACATTAACTTTAACAATTCACTCACTAACAATACCTTTATTAGAAATAATGTTTTCAGCACACAACTAATTAGCAATAGTCCCGGAACTACACCGCTGACATTTTTTATTGAGAATAATATTTTCCTGGGATTAATGCCGGCCAGTTTTGCAAACATCAACCAGGCAATAATAAACAACAATATTTTTTATCGCTCATCTCCGCAAGGCGCTACCGGGGGAGCTCCAAATAATGTGATGAATAATAACATCAGCTTTTCCTGCGCAAATAATACTTTTTCTGCACCCGGAGTCAATAATTTAGTGAATGTTAATCCGTTGTTTGTCTCCTTTCCGCTTGCAGGCGCCACATTTGATTATGCCCATGACTACCGCCTTGCCGCAGGTTCGCCCGGCCTGCTCAATGGCACCGATGGAACTGACCGCGGAGTGTTTGGAGG
>DATEMK010000058.1:0-7601 GCA_035275625.1 Bacteroidia bacterium | reverse complement strand
TAAAATAAAAATGAAATAAAAGCTTCTTTCTTTTTGAAGGAAGCTTTTTGTTTTTAAAGCATCATTAATAATTTTAAAAAAAAATGTATAGAGAAGAATTTATAAATAAGATTTCAGATTATTTTAAAACGAAACCAGTTTTGAAAGCTTATTTGTTTGGTTCCTATGCGAGGCACGAAGAAAATTCCTCAAGCGATATTGATTTATTAATAGAACTTGATAAATCTAAACCAATAGGTATTGAATTTATTCAGATGTATGTAGATCTAAAAAAAATTACCGGTAAAGAAATTGATCTTCTGACAATGGATTCTGTATCAAAATATGTTTTGCCTTTTGTTCTTAGTGAAAGAAAGCTTTTTTATGAAAGAAAAGCCTAAGGATTATGCAAGGCTTCAACACATAAAGGAAGCCATCAGCGAAATTGAAAAATATACAGCAGGTATTTCAATAGAAGATTTCCGTTTTGATTCTAAAACAAGGTTTGCAAGTATCAAGCAATTGGAAATTATTGGCGAAGCTGTTTATCATTTAACTAGTCAGCTTAAAGAAAAACATGCAGAGGTTTCCTGGGATGTAATTTCTGCTTTAAGACATACTCTTGTTCATGAATATTACGGTATTGAACCTGATATTATTTTTCGAATTATCTCTGTCCATTTACCTGTATTCAAAATGCAAATCGAAGAAATAATCAATGAGCAAAATATAAGTTAGGTATTAGTAACCAGTACAGATTCACATTCGCTGATGTTTAAAATATTCTCCAAAGAAAAAAAGCAAAGTCTTGACGAAGGCTTATCAAAGACCCGGGAAAGTTTTTTTTCGAAAGTTACCAAAGCAGTCATCGGAAAATCAAAAGTTGATGATGAAGTGCTGGATAAGCTGGAAGAGATTTTACTCTCAGCGGATATCGGGGTGAATACCACATTAAAGATAATTGACCGTTTGCAGCAAAGAGTTGCTAAAGATAAATTTGTGACCACTGCCGAATTAAATAAACTGCTGAAGGATGAAATAACAGGTTTGCTTACTGAAAATGAAATCAACTCTAAAAACGGTGAGCTGGTTGACATTAAAAGCAAGCCTTATGTGATTATGGTAGTGGGCGTAAATGGCGTTGGCAAAACAACTACTATCGGGAAGCTTGCTTACCAGTTAAAAGAAGAAGGCAAGACAATTTTACTGGGTGCCGCTGATACTTTTCGTGCGGCTGCAGTTGATCAGCTGACTGTCTGGTCAAAGCGGGTGGGTGTGCCGTTAGTAACACAGGGTATGGGGGCCGACCCTGCTTCAGTCGCTTTTGATACTGTCAAATCTGGTGTGGCGCAGGAGGTGGATGTAATCATCATTGATACAGCAGGAAGGCTGCACAATAAAATAAACCTGATGAGTGAACTTTCAAAAATAAAAAGAGTGATGCAGAAAGTGATTCCTGATGCCCCGCATGAAATATTGCTTGTGCTGGATGCATCAACAGGACAAAATGCCATTGAACAGGCAAAACAATTTACTGCTGCCACCGAAGTGAATGCACTTGCTCTTACAAAGCTTGACGGCACAGCAAAAGGCGGAGTAGTAATAGGAATTTCGGATCAGTTTAAAATTCCTGTTAAATATATTGGAGTAGGGGAGAAGATGGAAGATTTGCAGGTGTTTAATAAATTTGAATTTGTGGATTCGTTGTTTCATGAGAATTGAAAATATGTATAAGCAGATTTTAATAATCGTTTTATTTATTTCAATTTGTTTTTCTGCAGCGGCTCAGAATAAAAAATTTCTGAGCCTTACTATCAGTGATAACGTGAATATGCAGTTTATTTCCAATGATTATCTTGTTACAAAAGACAGCATTATAATAAAAGGTGATTCTGATTATGGCAGGACAAAAGTAAATTACATGAGCCGGGCGCTCACTAAAACTGAAAAGAAAAATCTTGAAAAGTTTATGAAAACATTTCCCGCAGATTCTCTCTGGGAAACTTATTTCAGTGAGTATAATAACATGGAATACATCAGCCCTGAGCATTTTCCAAGAGTAATTGAAATTAAGTTCGAATACAAAGAGAAAAAATATAAAACAAAAATGACCAACTGCTATGTCTATAAGGCAGCCGATCTTTTTGATTTTCTTAACCCGCTTTTTCCACCCGAAGTAAGAATTAAGTTTAAGAAAGAAGATTTTAATGCTTTTTATTGACCTCACCTCCTTCCCCTCTCCAAAGGAGAGGGGTGAAAAATGAAAACCAAAACATTAAAGAAAAATAAAATCAACATCGTCACACTCGGATGTTCAAAAAACATTGTGGACTCTGAGGTGCTGATGGGACAGTTGAAAGCAAATGCTTTTGATGTTGCACATGAGTCTGAAAAAAATAATTCTGAAATAGTAATTATTAATACTTGTGGATTTATTGATAATGCAAAACAGGAATCTATTGATACTATTTTGCATTATGCAAAACAAAAAGAAAAAGGAAATATAGAAAAGCTGATTGTCACAGGATGTTTATCGGAGAGGTACAAACCCGAATTACAAAAGGAAATTCCCGATGTTGATCATTTTTTCGGTACGCGTGATTTACCGCGATTGCTTAAAACTCTTGGCGCTGATTACAAGCATGAATTGATTGGAGAGCGTTTGCTCACTACTCCCAACCATTATGCTTATATGAAAATTTCGGAGGGCTGTGACCGTCCCTGTTCTTTTTGTGCCATTCCGCTGATGCGTGGAAATCATATTTCGAGACCGATAGAGGAATTGGTCAAAGAAGCAAAACATCTCGCAAAAAACGGAACGAAAGAATTATTAATCATAGCCCAGGATTCAACTTACTATGGCCTTGACATTTATAATGAAAGAAAATTAGCAGAGCTGCTTTCTATGCTGTCAGATGTGGAAGGCATAGAATGGATTCGTTTGCATTATGCATTCCCTTCAGGTTTTCCACTGGATGTGCTGGATGTAATTCGTGAAAAGAAAAATATTTGCAATTACCTTGACATCCCGCTTCAGCATATTTCAGACAACATGTTAAAATCCATGCGGAGAGGAACCACCAAAGAAAAAACAACGAGGCTTATTAATACGATCCGTGAAAAAATTCCCGGTATTGCACTCCGGACCACCCTGATTGCAGGTTATCCCGGAGAAACACAAAATGATCATGATGAACTTTTGAGATTTGTTGAAGAAACAAAATTCGACCGGCTTGGTGTTTTTACGTATTCTCACGAAGAAAATACACATGCATTTAATTTGATTGATGATGTTCCGGAAAAAACCAAACAGGAACGTGCCGCAGCAGTTATGCAAATACAGCAAATCATTTCAAAAAATATCAATGAAAATAAGATTGATAAAATTTTTAAAGTGTTGTTTGATCGTAAAGAAGGAAATTATTTTGTCGGCAGAACAGAATTTGATTCACCTGAAGTGGATAACGAAGTGCTGGTTGAAGCAAAGAAAGATTATGTCCGTACCGGTGATTTTGCAAATGTGAAAATTGATTCAGTTGAAGAGTTTGATTTATTTGGAACCGTGATCCCGGATTAAAGCGCTATGCTTTTTGGTAACAATAAAATAAGTTAAAGCGCATTCACCACCGGGTCAATAAAGCAGGGGCTTTTTGTAATTTCTTCTGCTTTGCCATCAGCTTTCAAAAATTTAAGATAGATGCGTGAATGTTCTGTGTAATCTTTTATGAAAACAGTTTTGCCATCTTCTGAAAGTTTTCCTTTTACTGGTGTGCAATCATTGTCATATTGAATATCTAAAATTTTTATTGCAGGGTCCTTTAAATAAAATTGGTGAAGCTCGTATTTTGGTTCTTCCGGTTTTTCATCTTTCTTTAAGTCTGAGTTTTGTGAATATACTTTTGAAATAGTAAGCAAAAAAACGATGGATAATAATATTACTTTTTTCATGACTTTGAGCATTTATAATTGCATCTGAATTTTTACCGGCTATCAAATTTACGAAAACAAAATTAATGCGTATGTTTTTTCATTCTTTTGCTTCAGACATCCGGCCTCTGACTTCTAACTTCTAAGTTTCGGGTCCAGCGCATCCCTCAACCCTTCTCCAAAAATATTAAACACAGTTACCGTAATAAATATTGCGCAACCGGGAAAAACCACCATCCACCAGGCGCTGAAGTTTTCCCGCCCGCTGGCAAGCAGTGAACCCCACGTCACAACATCCTGCGGCACACCGATTCCGAGAAATGACAAAGCCGATTCAGAGAGTATGGCTGATGCAATTCCGAATGCAATGGCAATGAGGGCAGGTGCCACACCGTTAGGCAAAGCATGACGTAAAATGATTCTTCTCCGCTTAAACCCTAATACACGGGCAGCTTCAATAAATTCAAGATTCCGAAGCCTGAGAAACTCAGCACGCGTGAGCCGTGCAATATCCGTCCAGAAAGTGAACCCGATAAGCAGAACCAGGTTGATTAAAGATGGGCGGGTAATAGCAGCAATGGAAATAATGAGTATTAAAACCGGCAACGAAGAAAGGATTTCAATAAGCCTGCAGACTGCAGAATCCGCTTTGATAAAAACCTGTTTATTAAAAAAAGAAAACACATTCAATAATTTTCCTGCAAAATAAAAAAGCGTTAATACAAACGCAAAAATCACCAGGCTTAGCAGAAACTGAAATAAAAAAGTTATTATTGAATTTTGAAGGCTGTCTTTTATTGTAAAGCTGCGCAATTGGAAAGCATAAAAAAATCCGATTATTAATCCCGCCATCAGCATCCAGGAAACTCCTCTTGAAATTTTCAATTGAGTATCTCCGAAATACCCGGCCATTGCACCAAGCATAATCCCGATGAAAGCAGCAATCGCCATGCTGAAGATACCTATGGTGAGCGAAATTCTTGTTCCGTAAATAAGTCCTGCTAAAACATCTCTTCCGAGTTTGTCAGTTCCCAGCCAATGTTTGAATTGAACCGGCATTTTTTCAGGCACGCCTTTTTCATTGATAAAAACCTGTTCACCGTTTGGCGAAACATAATCTGCATTTGTATAATCGGTTTTTGAGGGAGAATAAGCAACAGGAGCAAAAATTATTTTATCGCACTTTAATTTTTTCCATTCAACAAGATCGTATTGTAAGTGCTCCTCCGTATCATTTATTTTTAGCAGCAAATTCGTTTTAAAGCTGAAAGCCGGAAAAAGTGAATAGCCTTTATACGAAACATACAGCGGCTTTTCATTAGCTATCACGGGTGCAAGCAAAGCAATAAGCGCTAAGACAATCAAAATATAAAAACTTATTAAAACAGGTTTGTTGCTTCTGAGTTTTTTCAGGGTATATGTTTTGAAATCAAAATGTGAAGAAACTTCTGCCATTGCCGCTGATTTTATTTAGGTCGAAAACGAAATTCTCGGATTCACCATGGAATACAAAATATCAGAAATAAGATATCCGATCAGCGTGAGAATGCCTGTGATAGTGAAGATGGCAATAATCATCGGGTAATTTTGATTCTGTACAGCAATCAAAGTTTCAAAACCCATTCCCGGAATGGTGAAGATAGTTTCGATTATTACCGCCCCGCTTATGACCAATGGAAAAAAATTTGCAAATACAGTGATGGCCGGCAACAAGGCATTGCGCAAGGCATGTTTATAGATGACTTTTGATTCTGGCAACCCTTTCGCCCTTGCGGTACGAATGTAATCGCGGTTGATTTCTTCCAGCATGGAAACACGCATGGAGCGCGATAAAAAAGCTAAATTGTTATATGTATAGCAGATAATTGGCAGAATAAGATAAGGAAGGATTAATTTAATTTTTTCAAACAATGAAAAACTCTCCGGGATTCCGTTTGCGGGCTTGACTCCTGATGCGGGAAAAATTAGCAAAGCATCAGGATTTGCAAAGGTCATTAGCAGCAAAGTAGCTATCCAGAACACAGGCAATGAATAAAGAATAAAAAGTGCAACGGACGAAACCTTATCAAAAGCGGAATCTTTTTTCGATCCGGCTTTTGCTCCAAGAGGAATGCTGACGATATAGGAAAGGATAACGGAAATAATTACAAAAAACATAGACCACCTTATTTTTTCCCCGATTACCTGTGACACCGGCTGTTTTGTAACATAAGAAATTCCAAAATCTCCTCTGAGAATTCCTTTTGAATATACTCCGTCACCAAACAACCAGCGATGATATTGATTGCTTTTATGAAAGCTGATTGCAGGAATAAAATTTTTCCATTCGGAAGAAGATAATTTTACTGCGTCATATTTTTTTTTCACATCATTAAAATCAAAATCTTTAATTGCATTAAACTTTTCAATTGAATTGAATTTGAAAATAATCACCTCATCATCGTACTCATACTTCAATGAAGAAATTTCATATTTCAGGCGTTTCAGTTCATCAGCATTCGAAAGAGAAATTCCGGCAGTAGTATTCATCGCGTTTTGCAAATTCACTAAAGAATGAGCGTAGTTGCTGATCTCTTTCCAATTTCCATATTTGTCAATTAATCTTTCAAGCGCTTCCTTTTCCGGTTTGTCATAAATTTTATAAAGCGTGTCTGGTGCCGCCATGCTCCGAAGCGAGACATAAAACAACGGAAGATCAAGCCCTAATTTTTTCCTCCAATACAATTGCATTTCATTTGTATTGGTATTTTTTCCAAACGGCTCTCCTGTTTGCGCTGACGACATCATTCTGTCAACAGGATTGCCTGGTGCATTTACGCTTATAATAAAAGCAAGGAGAGTAATTATAAAAAGCGTGGGAATAAAAATAAAAATCCTGCGGATGATATATTTTGACATTCGTGTTCGATGTCTTTCTAAAAATTATTGAGTAGGATTTGCATTAGCAGCGACACCAGCACCCTGGAGCAGTTTAAGGTTGTTCAGCATTAAACCCGGTCGTTCAAAATAAAGCTCCTGGTTTCCGAAACGTTTGTGGATGATATTTCTTCGCAACGATGCAAACAGGAAGACATAAGGCTGTTCATCATAAACAATTTGCTGAAATCTTTTTGACATCTCGTTTCTTACAGAATCATTCAGCGTATGTTTAATAGAATCAATCAAGGCATCAGTTTGTGAATTTCCGAATCCTGTAAAATTCGATCCCATGTTTGTCCAGCTGCCGGTATGCCATATCTGTGTAAAGTCTTCAGGAGTGGAAGATTGTCCCCATGATGCAAGAGCCATGTCAAAATCGTGCATGCGTTCATTTGAAAAAAAAACGGGAAAATCCAATGGGTTCAGATTTGCTTTGATATTGATTTTACCAAGGGCGCCTGCAATCATAGTTGCCATATCTTTCCAGTCTGGCGTTGTGAGAAGGTAATTCAGATTGAATTCCATTTTAATTTTTTTACCTTCAATTGTTTTATCAAGAATGTTATCACCATCGGTATCTTTCCAACCGGCATCTGCCAGAAGTTTTTTAGCCTGCTCTATATCATAAGGCAATGGCTGGAGATGGGAATTAAAATCAGGTTTTAAAAAAGACACCGGTCCAACTGACCTTTTGTTTTTTCCTTTGTTCAAAATCCTGTTCATTTCGTCAACAGGTACTGATAAAGCAATAGCACGCCTCACGTTTTTATCTGTAA
>DATEMK010000057.1:0-4573 GCA_035275625.1 Bacteroidia bacterium | reverse complement strand
CCTGAGTTATATTCGCAAATCCCTTTCCTTTTATAATATGTACAGGTTTTGGAATAATTGCTAAAACAGAATCCGGAGGAGCAGCATAAACGGAAACAGAAATTACAAGGAGGAAGAATGCTGCAAATATTTTTTTCATAAGACTAATTTATGCCTGAAAGATGCGAAACTTTTTGGAATCATAAATACCAATCAACACAAACAACAATTTAATGTCGAGGGCATCCCTTCGGGACATTTTAACAATAACCTCCTATGTTAATAACCTGTTTTGTAACTGTTCGCAAAAACTCTCGAGATGAAAGAAAAATTTATCTAAGTTCGGTGCAAAATAAAATCACATGAATTCAACTTCCACAGTAAAATCAAATTATGCATTTTCCATTTTTATTCTCGGGACATTGTTTTTCATTTTCGGATTTGTCACCTGGCTAAACGGAACACTCATTCCCTATCTTAAAATTGCCTGTGAGCTTAACAATTTTGAATCTTATCTTGTTGCATTTGCATTTTACATATCGTATTTCTTCACTGCTCTTCCTTCCTCATGGATTTTAAAAAAAACAGGTTTCAAAAAAGGAATGATGGTTGGATTATTGGTAATGGCAGGCGGTGCGCTTGTTTTTATTCCCGCAGCGCAGACAAGAACGTACGGATTATTCCTGGCAGGACTTTTCATTATCGGCACCGGGTTATCTATTCTTCAAACTGCATCTAATCCTTATATCACCATTCTTGGTCCTTTAGAAAGCGCAGCAAAGCGAATCAGCATTATGGGAATTTGCAATAAAGTTGCCGGTACTCTCGCTCCGATTATTTTAGGTGCAATTGTTTTGAGTGACGCTGATACGCTCGTTAATGCATTGCAGCAAATGAACGCAGAAGATAAAATCATAAAGCTTAATGAACTTGCTTCCCGTGTTATCTTTCCTTATACAATCATGGCAATTGTTTTAGCAGGACTTGCTATGATGATTGGTTTTTCAAATATTCCCGAGATTGAAAATGAAGAAGAAAATGGAAATAGCCAGGCGGAAATAATTGTTAAGACAAATGTTTTTCAATTTCCGAATCTTGTTCTTGGTGTGATTGCTCTTTTTCTGTATGTTGGTGTTGAAGTAATGGCAGGCGATACCATCGGCCCTTATGGACAACACCAGGGAATTGCTTTATCAGTTTCAAAAAATTTTACCTCTTATACCCTCTCTGCAATGGTTATCGGGTACATTTTAGGAATTATTTTAATACCTAAATATATTAAGCAGGATAAAGCGCTGGCAATTTCTGCAGTTGTTGGTGTACTGTTTACCCTTGTCACGTTAACAACATCCGGGTATGTATCAGTAATGTTTATTGCATTGCTGGGATTGGCAAATGCATTGATGTGGCCCGCAATATGGCCCCTGGCCTTAGACGGGTTAGGAAAGTTTACTAAAACTGCTTCTGCTTTATTAATCATGGCAATTGCCGGTGGCGCATTGATTCCGCCCCTGTACGGAAGGTTATCAGATATCCCTTCCATCGGCCCGCAAAAAGCCTATTTCATAATGATTCCATGCTATCTTTTCATTCTGTATTATTCGCTTAAAGGCCATAAGCTGCGTAAAAATGTATCTTAAAAAATTTTTTTCTGACTAAATTGCAGTGAAATGAATTTGCGTTCGGCAATTCTGAAAGAACATTCTAAAGCGCAGACAATGAAAATTGTAAAGTTCATTGGTAATGATGCGAAAAAATTTAAGGATCTGATGGATTTATTTTTCAATGATGAATACCGCGTAGTCCAACGCTCAGCGTGGGCAGTTAATATGTGCGCGGAAAATCATCCCGAATTAATAAAACCTTACCTCGAAAAAATGATTGACTATCTTCAAAAACCTGTACATGATGCAGTGAGAAGAAACACTGTGCGCATTCTTCAGTTCATTGATATTCCGAAAAATTTGACAGGAAAAGTTGCCAGCGTTTGTTTTGATTTGCTGCAATCAAAAAAGGAACCTGTTGCGGTAAAAGTTTTTTCGATGACAGTGCTTGCAAAAATCTGTACGGGTGCAACGGAATTGAAAAATGAATTACGCCTTATAATTGAACAGCAACTTCCCTACTCTACTGCCGGATTTCAATCACGGGCAAAAAGAATTTTAAAAGAAATCGAAAAATAAAATCGGAAGCGGAGATTCGTAATTCGTAAATTCGTCCGCCTAAGGCGGATTCGTTTGACGGAGCCTTCTACGGGATTCGAACCTGCGACCTGCTCATTACGAATGAGCTGCTCTACCAGCTGAGCTAAGAAGGCTGTTAAGATGATAACTGAAACTTAGTTAATTTTTATTGTCCTTAGTATTAAGTTCCCGAAATTTTTCGCAATACATTTGTTATTGCTCCCGAAGAAATTTCGGAAAGCTGCTTTGTTTGCGAAATATTTTCCCTGAGAGCGGCCAGGTGTTGTTCTGCTTCCTTAACACCTTTTAGTTCCTTATCTAAATTATCATACATTACTGATGCAGCTTTTATTTTGTCCGTAATTTCTTCATTGAGAAACTTTAACCGGTTTACCACACCGAGTGACATTTGCCCCCTTGTAACTTCATCGCTTTTTTCAAAGATATTTCTGCGGTTGCTATGGAGCAAACTTTTTGCAGCTTTTAATTTGCTATTATACTTTGTCACAATATAAAAAAATATTCCCAAAAGCGCTATTGTAAAAATTACTGAATACCGGAAATTATTTTTTTTAATCCCGTCAAGAGTTGACTTTTCTGCCAAAAGCATTTTCCTTTCCTTTTCGGAAGCGGCCGTCTCTTCAAGGACAGAAGCATTCAGATCCGCATGTTTCTTGAGAGATTCAGCAACCATCCTGTTTTTTTCTTCTATCAGAATTGTCTCTCTCAGCGCAAGATATTTTTCGTAAATATCATAAGCCGGGCGGCTGTAACGATGGTTCCTGAAAGCTAAAGCCAATTGTTTGTAAGCTTCAGCATATTGTTCCTTTTCTTTTGCATTCAATTTGGAAAAATCAATTGCCCGCAGCCTGATACGGCAGTCATTTAACTTATCCATTTCATACGAAACTTTTATCTGCTCAATAATTTTTCCAATGTCATCATCCTGGGCAGTTGCCTGTATGGTAAATGTAAAAACCAGCATCACCGCTAAGAATGGAATAATTATTTTTTTCACTGTCATTACATTGGAGTATTTATCGGGAAACGAATAATAAAATCAGATCCTTTCCCGGGCTCAGATTCGATAATGATTTCTCCGCCATGTTTCTTTTTTATAATCTCTGCCGCATGTGTTAATCCTAAGCCGCTGGCTTTGTCAGGAGGCTTGCTGGTAAAGAACGGGTCGTAAATCCTGGAGAGGATTTTATCTTCTATACCGGAACCATTGTCTTTAATCCTGATCTGTACAAAACGCGGCAGTTTCCTGGAGGTCACACTTATTTTCGGCTCATAGCTTTTACCGGCCGATTTTTTCTTTTCATATACAGAATAAAATGCATTGTTAAAAAAGTGAAACAATGCAGTGCGGATAGCAACAGGCATAATACTGATTTCAGGAAGTATTTTTTCAAGGTCTTTTACCTTGCTGCAATCAAAAGAATCATCATAAGATTTTATCCAGTGAAAGGAAATATCAAAAACTTCATTGATCAGGCTGTTTAAATTAGTGATGACTTTTTCCTCTTTGATATCGCTCACTGTCCGTTCATTGTAGGATAAAGATGAAACAGCCTGCTCTGAATCTTCATAGACAAGATTGATGGACTCTTCCAGCTTTTGAAAATCTTCCATCTTCTTTTTTTGATTGACTGCAATGGATTTTAATTTTGAAATCAAAGGGATAGATTTACCGGAAAGTTCCCATACAGACCTGAATCCGAATTTAAGATCAGCATTCATTTTACTGATATTGCCGGATATATCAGCCAGCTTTATTGTGCGGTTTAACTGAACGGAAGAAATATCAGCCAGCGCCTTTGCTTTTTTTGCAAGCCTTGTACGGGAAATCAAAATTCCTGTGAGCAGGGAGATCAGGATGACAAAAAACAAAAAAGTATTTCTTGTTAACTTTTGCTTTTCTTTTTCAAGAGAATCATTCTCCTTTTTAAGTTCATCCACCGCTGTTTGTGTATCCGTAAGTTCCTGCTTGCGTCTTGAATAATCTGTTTTGAATTTTGATTCCAGCTGGTTAAGTGTTTCTTCTTTTTGTTTGTTCAATTCTTTTTCTTTCAGCTCCCCGTATTTTTGCAAAACTTCAAATGCAGGCCAGTTTTTAAAACCATTGTAAAGTTCAGTGGCTTCCTGCAAGTATTCATTTAATTGTTTTGGACGATCATTTCCTGTTGAATCATCCTGTGCCAGGGCAAATCTGCCGGCAACAATAAAAATCAATAAAAGGGTAATAAAAGTATTTCTTTTGTTTAGCATTTTATGCAAAAATAATCTGTTGCAATTAAAATAAAGTCCTTTTTTAAAGGGATTGGTCGAAACCGAATCCAGGCCGTTACCGTGAAATAAAGTTATTTCAGTACGCGGAGTATAAACAAATTTCCTGATCGCTTAATAAC
>DATEMK010000056.1:0-17035 GCA_035275625.1 Bacteroidia bacterium | reverse complement strand
TGCAAGAAGAAAGATTAACTGTAGCTACATAAACGGTTGTTGCACTAACTGTCGCGGAAGGAACCTGGCAATTAGTACAACTCAATCCGGCTGCCGGACTCCATGAATATGATGTACCTGCTGTCGCTGTCAATGTCAATGATCCGTTATCGCAAAATGCAGTATCCTTTGCAGAAGTAAATGTCGGATTTGTAAGTTGCTTTACCAGAACCAAATTAAACTTTGTAGTTCCTGCACATCCGCTTAATGCGCCATTAGCTATTGTAGCGTCATACAAACCTCCAGATCCTCCGTTAATTGAATTTATGATAACATTTGCCGGTAAGGCAGCATTTGTAAAAACAGCAAGCCCACCCCCTCCGCCTCCTCCCGGACCATGAGGAAAAGTGATGCCAACAGCAATTATGTTGCCGCCATTCCCTCCCTGAACATCTATATTAAGAATTGAAGTTACATTGGCACAATTAAAAACAATTGTTCCACCAGCACCACCACCCCCGGCACCATCACCTATCGTTGTGCGCGAAGAATCTCCTGATGATTTTATATATTTAGAATTACCTCCTAAATTATTTGCTGTGATTAAAACAATTCCTCCGCCATTTCCTCCGGAGGAATTACTCAGATTATTTGAATGGCCTGCACCACCGCCACCGCCCATAAAGATTTTGAATGAAGAACCCGTATTTGAAAGTGCATACCCGCCTATCCCCTGCGCTGAAGCATAGTTAGCGCCATAACCCAAATCGGTATAAGCATAGCCTCCATTGCCGCCACATCCTGCATTTGAACCGCCACCGCCACCGGCATTATGACTATTGCCTCCCCCTCCTCCGTTTGCTGCAGCACCTCTGCCAGAAATAAACGGAGCAAGATTATAAGAAGCAATACCTTCGCCTTTTAATGAAAATGTGTCAGGATTGTTTAATGCCATATAGTTGACTCCGTGCATACCAATATCAGCAGATGCCTGATAAAACCCGCCTCTGAATCCTTTTTTGCTTGCATCAATATCGGCATTCATAGTAATGGTTCCGGTTGCGTCAAGTGCTATAATTCCTCCTGTTATGCCGTTCCATGGAGGGCAGGAGATTGTGCCTGTGATAGTTGGACTCGCATATTGTGGAACTCTGACTAATTGCACAACTCCCAGGATATCATAATTATTAACAAGGGGGGCTATGGTTTGGATGGTAGTTCCGGCAACTGAAAATATTTTTGCATATTCAAAATTTCCGGAATTGTTATAATTTAAAATGGTACCGTATGAAGCGGTATTGGTGGTATTAATTACAGCATTTTCCATTTGAATAACGAGAATAAGATCTCCTGCTGCAAAACCAGCCGATGACAACACAGTAATGGATGACAAACAGGTTGAAGGGGTAATGGCAATAACCGGGGTATAAGTATTTATTATTCCCGAAATATTTGGTGAACCATCTGATCCGTCACCCAATCCGTCTGCAAAAAGAAGTGATGACGGAGTTAAAAAAAGAAGCGCTGCAAAGACCTTACGGGCAATGTTTTGAAAAAAAGTTATACTGGAAAACTTTCTTTTTACAAAAAAATAAAATGAATGTTTAGCTTTTAGCAAGCGCGGTTTGATCTGAGTTTAGCAAATATAAAAAAATCCCTCTTATGAATGATGAATTTTTGAAACTGCTCCAAAGATTCAGGTCATTGCGTTCAATATCTTTTGCACATCAGGGGTGTGCTTAAAGGGCGTGATGATGGTTTTTGCTGTTTCGGGGCTGTCAATTTTAACAGTTGCATCAAAATATCCGAAGCCTTTGTAAACCCCTTTTTCGATAAGGATGAGTGATTTTTCATTCCATGTCCTTCCTTCGTCAATGATCATTTTTGTTTCGAGAGAACTTTTAAAATTCTCCAGTGCAAGCCGGACGCGTTCGTTATATTGATCAATAGGTTCTGAGCCTGCGCAAATACCTTTGCATTTTTTAACCTGGTAATCAAAACAGGCTCCCGGGGCTGATTGCATGCCGCAATATTTTGGACAAAGCTGGTAGGCTTCGATAAAACCGTACATAAACTCTCTTCCCGCATCAAAACTTTTAAACGTAGTGAGCGGGATTAATGATTTATGGTTTTTAGTGAACATGAGGTGGTGTATCCCTTTCTGGTCCAAATACTCACTCAGAATATAGTTTTCGCGGCTGGTCTTTTGCGCCTGGTTATAGCGGGGATACAGGCGTTTTATTTCATTTGATTCGAAAAGCAAAGCGATCAGTTCTGTTCCGCATAAAGTGTAACTGATGTTGGCTATAGCCGAAGTGAACGAAAGCCTGGCTGATCCTGCCCCTGTGAAATGTGAATAAACGCGGTTCTTAATGTTTACGGCTTTTCCGACATAGATTATTTTTCCGCTTTGGTCATGAAAATAGTACACACCGGTTTTTTCAGGGAGGGCTTCAAACACTTCTTGGGGAAGGTGCGGAGGAAGGATGGCTTCTTTTGAATTTTTCTTTAAAGATCTATTTATGAACTCATCTTTATCGTGTTTCATGCAGAGCTCAAGGAGTTTAACGGTAGCGGCTGCATCGCCCATTGCACGGTGGCGGTTTTCGATTTTGATGCCGAGATGAGCGCAGATATTTCCGAGGCTGTAAGAGGGATAACCGGGAAATATTTTACGGCTTAACCGGACTGTGCACAGCTTTTTGCGCCTGAAATCAGCGCCCAGGCTTTTAAATTCATCACGGATATAGGAATAATCAAAGTTAACGGAATGGGCAATGAATGCTGCATCATCTGTTAAGTTCCAGACCTGCTTTGCGACTTCGTGAAATTTGGGAGCATCACGAAGCATTTCGTTGGTAATGCCTGTCATGCGTGAAACGTAAGGGTTAATGAAGGCTTCCGGATTTATGAGTGACTGGAAAGAATCAATTATTTTATTTCCGTCATGCAGGATAATGGCAATTTCGGTGATTGAATGAGCGGAACCGTGAGAGCCGGTGGTTTCGATATCAACGATGGCGTAATTCATCAGGAAACGAATAGAAATAAATACGAATGCTCGAAAGTACGAATGTTGCGGGAAAATTGGAATAGTTATTTATTATTAAAATATTTTGCATTCTGAATTTTTACAGATTTTTTTATTGAAGCGAATTATAATAAGATTTAAGTTTGTTATTTTGCATAAATAAAAAACAAAATGATATCTAAAATTAATTCATTGCTCAGTGCAGGGATGGCATGGGTATTTACTGCGTGTTCGCAGCCTGTGGTGAAGCCGTTAAATGTACAAAATACGTCACCTGTATCTTTTTACAGCTTTAAAATGAAAGACATTGACGGGAATGAAATTGATTTCAGCCAGTATAAAGGGAAGAAAGCGCTGCTTGTAAATGTTGCATCGGAATGCGGCAATACTCCGCAGTATGCTGACCTGGAAAAGCTGCATGAACAGTATGGAGACAAAGTTACAGTGCTTGGATTTCCGGCTAATAATTTCGGGAAGCAGGAGCCGGGAAGCAGTGAGGAAATCAAGACCTTCTGCAAAAAAAATTATGGCGTGAAGTTTACACTGTTTGAAAAAATTTCAGTTAAGGGAGATGATATTGCACCGCTTTACCAATGGCTTACCGATAAATCGAAAAACGGGTGGAATGAAAACCAGCCTAACTGGAATTTTGCAAAATATTTGATTGATGAAAAAGGTGAGCTGGTTGCTTTTTTCCCTGCAAAAACAAACCCGATGGCGGAGGAAATTTTGTCGGAGATAGAAAAGTGACAGTGAGGGAGGCTGTATTTGGCAGAAAATGCCCGATAGCGGGGCAGGTTAAGATTTATGGTTTAATTCCGGTTAAAAGATTTTCTAATTTATTATTTGTTTTTTGAGCGTCTTTATGGAGGGAGAGCAACCAATTTTCATCCTTGATTTTTTCGGAGAGATTGGCTTTTGTGGCTGAATCACTAACCTGCTGAATGATTTGCTGCGCTTTTGCACGGAGAATGACTTTGAGATCTTTTACATAGTTGGGATTAGTGCCAAGATTATTTTTGGAGATGTAGGCATAAGCCGAATCAATATTTCCGGCATTGTAATAGATGACGCTGAGATTTACATTGGCATCAGGAAAAAGCGGAGAAATCCCGATGGCTCTATGATAATACAATTTTGCCATTTCAGAATTTCCCTGCAGATCATAACAGGTGCCAATATCATTTAACAGGTTAAAATGATAAGGATTCATTTTTTCCGCCTCTTTAAAATTTATGAATGCCTGTTCCCGGTTACCGGCATAAAAACTTGCAAAACCCATATACCAGTTTATAGGGGTTGAAGTGTAATCCATCCGGAAAAAATCAGACTTAGCCTTTTCAGCTTCTCTGAACATGATACCCCAGTTTTTATATTTCTGAGCTCTTAACGCATTTGACAGGTGCATTTCAGATTTCAAACGCTTTATCCCGATATTCACACCATAACCTGAAATAAGAATGCCGGAAATAAAAAATATGGCATAAAATTTTTTTACATTCAAATTTTTCTTTGCAGGGAATAGTTTCAAATATTCTGATTGCACTACTGCAAACAGGAGCATTAAAAAGATCATCGTAAACGGACGCTGGTTTGGATATCCCAAAAATGAAATCACAAGAAAAGCTGCAAGTCCCGCTGAAACTAAACGCATCAGCAATTTATCTTTTTCCATTTGCTTCCCCTTAATTATTTTTCTGCAATAAATAAAGGAGACAATGAATAACGATACATAACTGGCCAGGCCAGGCAAACCGGATTCACACCATATTAACAGAAAATCATTGTGAGGTTTTTCAAAACGGATCATTCCTGTATTCATGTATGGCGCCTGCCCCATGCCGTATTTCGGAAAATAAATTTTCCATTCGCCTAATCCCACTCCAAAGAAGGGATGCTCCTTAATCATTCTGAAAGAATTTCTCCAGAGGATAATCCGCTCGTACGTGCTGTTGTTATTTTCCAATGAAAATGTTTCCAAGGCACGCGGATCCGTTATGTATCTCAGGGCAACGTTGTATTTTGAAATAATTGATTTGAAAAAAACCGGTTTTAAAAAAATAATCGCACCTGCAAGAACTATGATAAAAACAGAGGTGATAATGACGCTTGTTCTTATTTTTTTATTCTGAAATAATGTATTACGGTAAAAAAAAGCAAATAGTAAAACACCGGTCAGCATCCCGATCCATACAGACAGTGTTTGCAGAAAAAAAATTGTTACCAGGATGAGAACAGCATTAAAAACAGAGATTCCTTTCCAGGTTTTTTTAAAGATGTAAATTCCATACAGTACCAATGGCAGGGACATTAAAAGAACTTCAGAGTAAAAATTTTTATTTCCGAGAGAAGATGCTATGGAAAGACTTAAGGTAAATGGTTTTCCTGTTTCAAAATAATTGATTACAAACGGGTACAACTGAAGTAAAGCAATGGCAGAAAAAACCAGGATACAAACATTAATATTCTTAATAATAACCGGCAGCGCTTCGTCATTTTTTTGGAGAATAATAAGCAGGCATACATAAAAAAACAGGAATATTAAAAGCCGGATCCACTCATAAAATGATTCATTTTTGTCAGTTGCAAAAAGTAACGTGATACTATTCAGAAGAATGTAACTTATAAAAATTAACGTCAGTTTTTGATTAACGGGGGGTAAATGAACAGCGCTCCTTTTTAAGAAAAAATAAAGAAAAAAGAAAAATACAAGCAGCGAGATGAATATAAAGCGGAATGATAATTCAGGATCTAAAAGCCGGAGGGAATAGACGAACGGCATCACAGCAAAAACAAGAAATGAAAAAATAAATGCAGGTAATATTTTATTTATTGAAAGTTTTTTCATTTCTTTCCCTTATATTTTATTGCCAAATCATATTAAAGTAGGAAAACAGGATTAGTTTTGCCGTGTGAAAATAATTTAATTTTTTGAAGTTATGACATCTGAACAACTGATAATTGAAGTCAAGAAAAAAAAATTCCCGATTATTATTGCCACAGTTTTAATTTTTCTCAGTACTTTTTTCCTTCAATACAGGGTGCTGCAAACCTTCCATGCATCTTCAAGCATTATCGTAAATGAAACAGATGTAACCGATTTGCACGGCCCCAGCGAGTTTATCGGGGATTATGTAAATGCGAGCGCGACAAGCGTAAACAGGCTTTTCAAATTGGTATATTCAAGCGAAATGATGAATCACCTGATAAAAACGTTTCGGTTGTATGAATATTACCAGGTTGACCCGGCTTCTGAATTTGCTTATGAAAGAGTCGTTGGAAGATTATCAGGCCGGATCAGTCTTAAAAAGGTTGAACAAAGCATTATTGATATTGAAGTAACCGACAGAGATCGTTTCCAGGCAGCTTCCATTGCAAATGAAATAGCCACAATGTTAAACACACTTAATGAGAATTATATTAAGAGCCAGCTGAGAAGGAAGGTTAAGTTATATGAAGCAATTTATATTGATGCTAAAAATGAACTGGAGGCACATGAAAATAAAATGGACCGCACGCTCAGCGATTATAAAAACATTATGATGACTCTTGAGAGAAACAAATCGGATGTTGAAACCCTCAAATTTTCATTGATTGATCTTACGAACAGCCTTAAGAATAAACGGGAAGAATTTATAAAAATGAAGCAGCTATATTCCGTTATGCTTAATACTCTTGAAAAGGAGCACATGGATACAATTACAATAATCAATATCGCCATGCCGGATTATCATTCCAACACAAATATGATCCTGATCGGCAGCCTGGCGTTTTCATTGTTGGCAGCCTGTGCGATGATTTTGCTGCTGAACGTATACCTGACACATCAAAAAGCTATTCACCTTCTTTTTCAAAAATAGTTTTGGGAATTTACTTTACTAAAAACCAAATTGGCGCTCATCCCGGGTTTTCCCCGAAATTAAATTTAAGGTAATTCATTACGAGATTTGTTGCTCCTTTGTTTTTTTCAATATAATTTTTACCGGCAACTTCTATCTTTTTCTTTTCCTCATCAGAGGAAAGAAGTTCATCAATTTTAGTTTTCAATTCCGCTGCAGAGGAAATGCTGAAAGCCGTTTTGCTTTTTATCAATTCACCGGCTTCAGGAAATTTCTGATAATTCGGTCCGAAGAAAACCGGCTTGCCGAAGACAACAGCTTCAAGAATGTTATGCAGCCCTTTTCCAAAAGCTCCGCCTATGTAAGCAAAATCAGCATACCGGTAAAGCGATGAAAGCATGCCGATATTATCAATGATAAGCACTTGCGGGTCTGTGTTTCCGGATTTATTTAATTCTGAATAACGAATGCTTTTTTTGAAAACACTTTTAATAAAATTGTGTATCTGTGCTTCTTTAATTTCATGAGGAACAATTATGAATTTGAAATTTTGATCTGATTGATTGATAAATTCAGCGATTACTGCTTCATCCTCCTGCCAGGTGCTTCCCGCGATAAAAATTTTTTCACCCCCGCAAAATTTTTCAATTTCCGGAAATGATTTTACACTCAGGCTGTTTTCATATACCCTGTCAAAACGCGTATCACCGCTCACAGTTACCTGCGGAATACTGTGCCTGTAGAGCAATTCAAGTGATTGCTGGTTTTGCACAAATAAATGCGTTACCCTTCTGAGCATTTTATCAAAAAAAGTTCCGTACCATTGGAAAAATATCTGGGAAGGCCTGAAGTTTGCAGAAATAAAATAAAGCGGAATTTTCCGTTTTTTCATTTCCCTGATATAAAAATGCCAGAAATCATATTTCACAAAAAACACCATTGTGGGCTGAACCATGTCCAAAAATTTTTTTGCATTCCGCGGTCCGTCAAGCGGCAGGTAGAAAACATAATCCGCAACGGGATCATTTTTCCTTGCTTCGAATCCTGAAGGGGAAAAAAATGAAACAACTATTTTAAATTCAGTATAATTTTTTTTAATGGATTCAATAATTGGTTTTCCCTGCTCAAATTCACCTAACGATGCACAATGAAACCATATCCTCTTTTCATTTTTTCCGCCAAACGAGTTTTGAATGGTTTGAAAAATATTTTTTCTTCCTTCCACCCATTTTTTTGCCTTTTCATTGAAAAAAGAAACTGCCAGGATACCTGCACCATAAATTTTAACCCCGGCAAGGTAAATGAATTCCATCAATTAATTGAAGTAATATTTGTTTGGAGCTTTTCTATAAATGGGCAGCATCCATCCTGCTTTTATCCCGAATAACAAATCTACTCTTTTCTTGTCATCCTGCATCATCGTGTCAAAATTGTAATTTCTCCTGTTCTGTGTAAATGCCTGTATGAATTCAAATCCAAAATAAAAATTAACAAGGTAGCGGTTGCCGAAATAATAATAAGCAATTGACTCGTTAATTTCCATTCCGTTGGTGAGCCTGTCATATCCTTTTTTATATTCCTTATTTAATTGAGGCACTGTATTGCCAATAGTTTCAATCCTGATTTTGTGCTGGAGAAAACCCGGGCCTGCCATCAGCACTATTCCTGAATTCGGATTTGGCTTTTTAAACCTGAAAACTTTTCCAAAGGTCAGTGAAATATGATGCCCCCTTTCGTATAGCCGTATGTCAGCAAATCTTCCGTCATTTCCGAGAATAGAACCATCTTCAGAGGCAATTCCCGTTAAGATAGCGTCTTCTTTTAAGTCACCTCCGAAAATATACCCGCCATTCAGTGAAAAAATAAAATTACTTTTTAATTTATATGCATAATTTAATCCCACCATTGAACTGTTTCCAAACCGGTCAGCCAAATCGCCTCCGGGAACCTGGAAACTGTAACCAATTCCTACAATGTGCATGGCAATTGCAGAGTCACGAATACTTCCCTGGGAGAAGCCCTGATAACCGGCAAAAACCGTAAAAAGCATACATGCAAATTTTGCTCTTTTAAGAAAATTTTTATTCATAATTTATTTGAGCATCCTCACCGGCCATACAATTTTGATGCTTATTCTTTTAAGTGTACAAATGTAGAAATATCATGACAGCTTTTTCAAACATACTATTTAGTTATTTCAAAATAAATGTCCGGTAGCTATCCAATTTTATCAGGATAAAAAGCAAAATTGTAAATGACCACAAGGAAGATCCTCCGTAACTGAAAAAAGGAAGCGGAATCCCGATAACCGGAGCCAGCCCGATAGTCATTCCTATATTAATCAGCAGGTGAAAGAAAATTATGGACGCTACCCCATAAGCATAAATGCGCGTGAAAGTTGATTTCTGTCGTTCCGCAATAAAAATGATACGGTAAAGCAATAATAAAAATAAAATAGTTACTACAAATGTTCCTGCAAATCCCCATTCTTCTCCCACGGTACAGAAAATAAAATCGGTGCTTTGCTCAGGCACAAATTCATATTTTGTTTGTGTGCCTTTAAGAAATCCTTTGCCCGTCCATCCTCCTGAGCCAATTGCAATAAGGCTCTGGTTCACATTGTACCCGGCTCCTTTGAGATCGGTTTGTTTTCCCAGCAATACATCTATTCGCTGACGCTGATGCTGCTGCAGCACTTTGCTGTAAACATAATTTACGCTGTAAACCACCGAGGCGGCACAGGCTGCAATAACCACAATGTTCACAATATTCTTTCGTGTTTTGCGCATTACCAGGATTGAAATTACCGCTAAGCCTGCGATGATGCCCATCAACATTATTTTAGAAACCATAAGAGCGAGAACAAAAAGTACCGTTGCAATAAAGCCGATGATCAGCACATTTTGTGAAAGCCCTTCACGGTATAAAACAAAAATGAATGCTGCAAAAACAAGTGCGGAACCGGTATCGTTTTGAAGAAGAATGATTACTGCCGGTATAAGAATAATAATGGCAGAAATAATTTTTGCCTTGAAATCTTTTATCCTTATGTCTATTGTGCTGAGAAATTTTGCAAGCGCCATGCAGGTTGCAAATTTTGCAAACTCTGCCGGTTGCAGCTTAAAGCTTCCGATGTCAATCCATCCGTGTGATCCTTTTATATCGCGGGACAAAAAAATTGCTGCAATTAATAATACTATTAATACCCCATAAATAACATAAGAAAATGCTTCATAAAATTTTCCGTCAATAACGAGAATAAAAACAACAAGCACTAATGAGGTAATGATCCAGATCATTTGCTTGCCGTAATTCTGCGTTATATCAAATATGCTTTTATGGTTTTCATTATACACAGCAGAATAAATATTAAACCATCCCATAATCACAAAAATGAAATACAAACTGACAAGCAGCCAGTCAATGTTTTGAAATATGCTTTTTTGCTCTCTCACCTGGGGTTTAAAGTTTAAAGTTTAAGGTTTAAGGTTTAAGATTGCACCGGCTGAATCCTTTTTTATTTTTTGAGTATTCATCAGAGAATCTTTTTTTGCAATTTGTTTTTTTGCAATGGAATCTTTCTTCCAGTCAGTTTCATAAAGTGAAAGTAAATTACCTTCAAACATTCGCTTTTCCACATCGGGACGACTGATGCTGTCAGTAAGATATTTTTCAATGAGCAGGCTTGCCATGGGCGCTGCCCATCGTGCCCCCCATCCTCCTTTTTCAATGACGACCGCTATGGCGATTTTCGGATTTTCTTTTGGCGCAAAAGCAATGAATAGCGAGTTGTCGGGTCCGTTTGGATTTTGTGCGGTGCCTGTTTTACCGCAGATAATTATGTTCTTCAGCCGCGATGCTGCCGCAGTTCCTGCTTCCACCACATTTGCCATCCCCTCCACTACGATCTCAAAATATTTTGAATCAACCGTAGTATAATTTTTTGTAATGTATTTTTTGTACTGCATTTTATTATCGCCAATATATTTAATAATATGAGGCGTGTAATAATATCCCCTGTTAGCAATGGTAGCTGAAATATTTGCAAGCTGAAGAGGATTCACTCCCAATTCACCCTGGCCAATAGAAAGTGAAATAATCGTAGATGATTTCCATCTTCCCGCTCCGAAATATTTATCGTAATATTTTATAGTCGGCACATTACCGCTCAGCACATGAGGAAGATCAATATCCAGCTTTATTCCAATACCAAATGACAGTACATGCTTCCTCCAGTTTTCAAATGCCTCATTAAAGTTTTTAAATTTTCGCTGATCTGTTATTGCCCTGAACGTGTGACAGAAATAAGTATTACATGAATGTTGAATTGCCGGCAGCAGGCTAATGGATCCATGCGTTGCATCGCATTTCACACGAAGTCCGCCAAGTATAAATGCTCCGGGGCAATAAAAAGAGGTATGATTAAACAAAACTCCTTCCTGCTGACCGATAAGCGCTTCAACAGGTTTGAACGTTGAGCCGGGAGGATAATAGGATTGCAAAGCACGGTTAAACAAAATATTATTGGGCTGCGATAAAAGCATTCCGTAATTTTTAGATCGCACCCGTCCTACCAATAGGTTCGGGTCGTAAGAAGGACAGCTTGCCATGGCAAGGATCTCTCCGGTTTCCGGTTCAATGGCTACAATGGTTCCTGCTTTATTTTGCAAAAGTTTTTCTGCGTAATCCTGCAAGCCGTCATCCAAAGTGGAAGTCAAATTCAATCCTGCAACAGCAGCCGAATCAAATTTTCCATCCTGGAAACTTCCTTTTTCGCGGTTAAAAACATCCACCATCATCACGCGCAATCCGCGCTTTCCCCTTAATTCTTTTTCATAGGATTGCTCAATACCGCTGATGCCGATATAATCTCCCATCTGGTAAGAAGCATCTTTGGCAATTGTTCGTTCATCCGCTTCGCCTATATAACCTAAAGCATGTGCAGCGACTTTTGAGGGATATTTACGCAACGTTCGCGGCAGTACGTAAAAGCCGTTGAATTTATACAGCTTTTCCTGGAATGTTGCATAGTTCTCTGCAGAGATTTGCTTTTCAAAAATGGAACTTTTGACGGGTGAAAACTGTCTTGCTTTAATCATCTTTCTTATAAAATCAACTTTTGTGATTCCTAAAAGAGTGCAAAACTCAACTGTGTCTAAATTTTTTACCTGCTTTGGAGTAACCATAAGATCATATACGGCTTCATTGTAAACAATGAGTTTTCCTTTGCGGTCGTAAATAAGTCCCCGGGCAGGATATTCCGTTACATAACGCAAAACATTGTTTTCAGCAGACGCTTTGTAGCTCTCTTCAATCACCTGGATGTAAAAAAGCCTCATCAGGTAAATGAGAAGAACAATGGTAAAAATACCAAGTATGACCCATCGCTGGTTGGATGGTGAGTAATTCATCTTTCCTTTTTCGATTTACCAAATAAAAATTGGGTAATAAGAATTAAAATTAATGTGGAAGCTCCGCTTAGCAATACACGCATGAAGGTGCTAAAAAACTCGCTCAGGCGAAAAGCCTCCAGGTAAAACAATGCAAAGTGATGAATCAAAACCAGCACCGAAGAGTAAGCCAGCCACCATTGCAAACCAAGATCTTTGATATTAGGTGTGGCATCTGTTTCATAACCGTCACGGGGCGAAAATATTTTTAAAACAACAGGCCGTGCGTAAGCCATGAATACCGAAGCTCCCGCATGGATACCCATGGTGTTCGTAAACATATCAATCGTCAGCCCGATAAAAAATGCAAAAACCATGGCTGGGATTTTAGGAAACTTTACAGGCAAGAGCAGGATAAACAGCACATATAAATAAGGATTGATATAGCCGCTAAGCTGAATGTTATTCAGGATGGTTACCTGCAAGCCAACCAATGCGATAAAGCGCAATAATAATATGAGAATATCAGTGATCATTGTTTACCGTTTCATCTTCCAGTTTCCTTTGCTCGGATTTGAGCATGTTATCCACCACGTAAACATAAGTGAGATTGCTGAAGTTGGTGGACAATTTAATTTGAATGCTATAAAAATTTTCTCCTGGTTTTATGTCAGCGCCTGCTACAGTTCCTATTAAAATATTTTCGGGAAAGACTGCCGAGTAACTCGTGGTCACCACGGTATCGCCTTTTTGGAAAACAACATGCTTGGCAATATCCTTAAGCACTGCAATGGTAGGATCCGATCCTTCCCATGCAAGGGACCCGAAATAATTATTGTTCTTAAACTTGGCGCTGATGCGCATATCTTTATGAAGCATTGACATGACGGTGCAATAATGCCAGGAAACATTTTTTACAATGCCCACCACTCCCTGGCTCGTAATAACTCCCATTTCAGGCTTCACTCCCTGCAAGGCGCCTTTATCAAGCGTAAGATAATTATTGCGTCTTGTCATGGAGTTATTAATCACTTTTGCCACAAAAAAAGAATATTGCTTATGCCTGAGTGTATCGTTCACCGTATTTTTTAAGATGTTGCTTTCGTAATAAGCATCAGGAAGCAGGGAGCGAAGCCGGGCATTTTCCTGTACAACATTCTTATTGGTCGCTTTCAGATCAATGTATTCATTCACATAATTGACCACCTCCATCACGGCTCCCACAATTTTATTGGATGAATTAAAGGCTGATGCATTCTGAAAATTATTGTTGCGTATGATCAGGGTCAGGCAAAGAATTTCGATAAGGATAAAAATAATTGTATAATTATTCCGGTATAAAAACAAGAAGAGATTCTTCATCTACGAATATGTCCCGATAGCTATCGGGATTACGAATTTACGAATTACAAACAGAGTTTTTTGCAGCTGCGGTAAAGATAAATGAATTGCAAAAGTGTTTTTTTGAAAAAATAATAAGGATATAAACAATGAAAGTTTAATTAATCTGAAAAATTCAATATGCTCTTTGATTTAATCCTTCCATATAATTTACAAAAGAGCGGCAAGCCACTTTGTTTCCTCCGGGAGTGGGGTAGTCGCCTGAAAAATACCAGTCACCGGTATGACCGGGACAGGCGGAATGAAGGCCCTCAATCTTCTGAAAAATAACTTCTACTTCCGCGTGTATTTCTTTTGTCTTGATGATTTGTGCAACCTTGCCGGAAATTTGTTCAGCTGTAAATGGCTTATAAATTTCTTTAACATGATTTTTTATGTAGGATGAAGAAGTTTTCAGTTCATCGAGGCATTTGTGATAAACTTCATCAATAATATGATCAAGGTTATTTTCCTCTAATAATTGAATGGCAGCATTGAATGCAACAAAGTCACCGAGCTTTGCCATATCTATTCCGTAACAATCGGGATAACGGATTTGAGGAGCAGAAGAAACCACTACAATCTTTTTGGGGCCTAAACGATCCAGCATTTTGATAATGCTTTTCTTCAAAGTGGTTCCTCTTACTATTGAGTCATCAATCACCACCAGACTGTCAATTCCTTTTCGGATGGTTCCATACGTTATATCATATACGTGTGCAACCAGTTCATCACGATGAATGTCATCCGTAATAAATGTACGCAGCTTTGCATCTTTGATGGCGATTTTTTCTATGCGTGGTTTTATGGAAAGTATATCATCCAATTGTTCTTCGGTAAGCGCATTTCCCGCTTTTACTATTTTTTTCTTCTTCACATCGCGCAGATAATCTTCCATGCCTTTTACCATTCCGTAAAAAGCAACTTCTGCCGTATTGGGAATAAATGAAAAAACAGTATTCTTCAGATCATAATCCACCGTTTCAAGAATAGCCGGGCAAAGCAATCTTCCCAATTCTTTTCGCTCTTTATAAATATCCACATCGCTTCCTCTTGAAAAATAAATGCGCTCAAACGAGCAGGATTTTTTTTCAAGCGGTTCGCGGAATTTTTCTTCGCTCACTTTTCCGTCTTTCTTTATTACCAGCGCATGACCGGGAGAAATTTCATGGATCGCCTCCACCGGAAGATTAAATGCTGTTTGTATGGCGGGACGTTCCGATGCTACTACAGCAATTTCATCATCAGCATAAAAATAAGCAGGACGAATTCCATTCGGATCACGCATTACGAATGCGTCACCATGCCCGATCATTCCTGCAATCGTGTAACCGCCATCCCAGTTTTTTGCAGCACGCATAAGTATGCGCCTGATGTCAAGCTCCTGTGCAATCTGTTCTGAAATTTCTTTATTGCTTAATCCTTCCTGCTTGAACTTCCGGAACAGCAATTCATTTTCCTCATCTAAGAAATGCCCGATCTTTTCAAGCACTGTCACGGTATCAGATTTTTCTTTGGGATGCTGACCGAGATCAACCAGCTGTTCGAGCAGCTCACTGACATTGGTAAGATTAAAATTCCCGGCAATAACCAGGTTGCGCGACTTCCAGTTGTTTTGCCTCATGATCGGGTGGCAATTTTCCAGTCCGCTTTTTCCATAAGTCGCGTAACGAAGATGGCCGAGAAACAATTCACCGGTAAAGGCAAAATGCCTTTTCAGAAATTCCGCATCATTCAGCTTTTCAGGATCACGCTTTTGCAGATCAATTAAGGGATGGTTGATCTTTTCAAAAATTTCCTGGATAGCCTGCTTTGAAATGGAACGATGCTGTGAAATGTAAGGGGTTCCGGGATCGGTGTTTAATTTAATGTTTGCCACTCCGGCTCCGTCCTGCCCGCGGTTGTGCTGCTTTTCCATGAGCAGGTACAGCTTGTTGATCCCGTAAAGGGCTGTTCCGTATTTTTCCTGGTAATAAGGCAGGGGTTTGAGCAATCTTATTACTGCAATTCCGCACTCGTGCCTGATGATATCGGACATGGTGCAAAGATACGAAGTACGAATAACGAATCGTTACGAATTTACGAATAACGGATTCAGCGTTATTCTTTCAAAAACTTCTTTACTGCTTTTTGTTTTCCATATGACAGTTCAACAAAGTAAACCCCTGCGCTTAATTTTAAGAGTGGAATATTAATGGTGGGTTCCCCTTTAGGGGTCAGGGGTTTTTCATAAACCTTTTTGCCTTGTGCACCGGTGATGGTTATATATTTTGAATCCTGAAGATTTGGAATATCAATGGTTATAAAATCTTTTGCAGGATTAGGTGTAATTGTAAATTGTAAATTGAAATTGGTAAATTGTTCTTCAATATCTGTTGTGCTGTCAGCAGTGTATTCCCAAAAATCCGAAATATTAACCGCACTTGAGGAGCCTCCGGTTCCGATGTACCCGTTATTGCCAATTGAAAATGAACTGGCGTAGCTCCTTCCAGGCCCTCCCACCATGGCTTTTTGAATCCATGTATCTGACGCCTGGTCCCAAAGCCAGAAATCAGCTGTATATCCGGATGCAACGGTTCCTGTACCGGTACATCCCCAGTTGCCGATGTTAAATCCACGGGACATGTAAACAGGATTACCTCCAAAATTTGCTTTTTGTGTCCACGAGTCGCTAAGCTGATTCCATTCCCAGAGATCAAAGACACCGCCATCTCCATTAGCAACATAAATTTTGTTTCCCATGGCAAAACCTGATGCACCGGCTCGTGGCGGTCCCGGCAAGGGTGTTTTCTGTGACCATGTATCAGTAGCCTGATCCCATTCCCATAAATCAGCTTTCTGTGTGCCATCGTAACCTGTGGCAACATAAGCTTTGGTGCCTATAACAAGAGCTACTGCATGGCTCAGGCTGGCGCCCATGTTTGCTTTTTGCATCCACGAATTGGTTGCCTGATCCCACTCCCATAAGTCGTTCAGATATATACCATTATAGCCGGTTCCTATGTATCCTTTCGCGCCTATTGAAAATCTCACTGCCAAACGCCTTACGGCACCGGGCAGAGTAGCTTTTTGAGTCCATATATTAGTTGCCTGGTCCCATTCCCATAAATCATTATGATCGGTGGTGCTATATCCGGTTCCCAAATATCCTTTTGTGCCAATGGAAAACCCGACCATCATTTTGCGATCTCCTCCCGCAAAATCCGCCTTCTGTGTCCAGTAATCGGCTTTAGCCTGATAAGCGGTAAACGTTAAGTGAAATGCAATAAAGAGTGTAAATAGTTTTTTCATGAGTTAAGAAGTTTTTATGGTTAATTGTTTAATAGTTAAATTGATGATTATTCTTTTACAAATTTCTTCACGTCTTTTTCTTTTCCCTGCCTGTCCGGCAGGCAGGCATTAGTTAGTTCAACAAA
>DATEMK010000055.1:0-4858 GCA_035275625.1 Bacteroidia bacterium | reverse complement strand
CAACATTGATCACCATTTATATTTTTTCCTCCTGGTGGGCATGGAGCTACGGTTTTTGTTTCGGCATGAGGCCCATGATTGATTCCTACAGTTTTTTAAGCTTCCCGATGGCGGCATTTTTCAGTTTTATTTTTTCAAGGAAAAAAATTTATTCGTGGTGTATAATCACTGTTATTGCATTGTTGATAATGCTCAACCTGTTCCAGTCATGGCAGTATAAAAATGGCCTGATTCATTTTGATTACATGACGCGCAAAGCCTATTTCAAAGGGTTTTTCCAGGCAGAAGCCAGCCTTGAATGGTATGATTTGCTCAGCCAGTTTGACTGGGAAAGACATAAAAAGGGTTTGCCCCAAATTGAATATTCAAAAAAATATTTTGACGCCATCGGCAAAAATGAATTGATTTACCTGAGAGGCTATAATTTATTTTTTATTGCAGAAAATGAAAAACAAAACGGAGTTATTAATTGTGCAAAAACAGCGTACAACACCAGTAATTTATTTCACCTTGTCCGTTTTAATGGCGACACCATTGCTTTACAGGCTTATAATGGAAAATACCTTTCAGCTAAAAAAAATCTTAACGGTGTTATAATGGCGGACGCGGATATTGCCGGTTATTATGAAAAATTTATTTTCAATCTCATCGAAGAAAATGACAACAGGATCAGCCTGCAAACCCTGGGCGGCAAAAATGTTTTTGTAAACCCGCAGGAACCTTTTATTTTATACACCTCCTCCGATCCCAAAGCCGATCCTTATAAGATTTTCAGGTTGTATGTCCGGGAAAGGAAATAAGAACGATCAAAAAAACGTTTCCTGTTATTGCATAACATAAATTACCTTTGCAATTAACGTAAACAAAAGAATGAAAGCTGTATTCATTTTCATCATTTCCATATTTTTTTTTATTTCATGCGGTGACGATAAAACGGTGCCGGGAACCTATGTGGACACTTACATTTACCTCAGCGAACCCAGTGCAATACAGCTGAATGCAATCGGAGGCTGGATCTATCATACAGGCGGGGCAAAAGGGCTCATCGTTTACCGCAAATCCAACAATGAATATGCGGCTTTTGACAGGCAATGCACCTATGATCCGAATGCAGCCTGTTCCATTTTGCAGGTCGCTTCGGGCCTCACAGTAGTGGATTCCTGCTGCGGTTCACAATTCAACCTCCCTTACGGTACAGTCACAAAAGGGCCCGCCTCACAGCAGATGATCCAGTACCGCACTTATTCGGACGGCAACACCGTGCATATCTATAACTAGGAGCCCCACCTGACCTCCCCGGAGGGGAGGAATGCCAAGCCACAAACTGCGTCAGCATTCCTCCCCTCCGGGGAGGTCAGTGGGGCCAAAAATAAAAACCCCCGCATTGCTGCAGGGGTTTTTTTCATTGTGAAAAATGAATATGTATGCTAAGGCAGGGACATTCTAAGTTTTGTTTCCTGGTTTACGCAAATTGTATTTAAAGGTTACATGTTGAATATGAAATTTTTTATTGACCCCAATAACGGACCCGCTGAAAGTTGATTTGTATTAAAATATTCAGGATATTTGTTTATGAATTTTAATATTGAATAAGCGTTTTAAATAAATCCTTTCACAAGCAAATTCGAAAAAAATGAAAACATTCTTTACCTGTTTATTATTTACACTGCTGGCATCCGCAAGCGCGTTATCGCAAGTAGAAAATTTTAATAATTCAAACTTTACCATCCATCATAATCAGAAAGACGATTCATCAAAGCCTTCTGAGAATGAAGAGAAAAACAAATACAGAGCGCCTTTAAAAATCCAGGCAATGGTTCCTGCAATCTGGTTTGATGAACATCCTGTCACCCATAACATGCACATCACTTCTGACGGAAATTATTTTTACACCGTCAATGGAGGCAGTTCTTCAACGGGTCAGATAAATAAATTTGATTTGACAGGAACGTTGATTCAAACTTACCCTATTCAGATTTCCGGCAGGGGCATTTCTTATAATTACCCGGATGGATTTTTATATGCTTCAATATATGGAGGCGATGTTATAAAAATAACCGATTTGAATACGGGAACTTATACTACGCTGTTTCCAGGTGCCATGCAGAATGATCAGGCCTCTTTTGCCATTTCAGTTGATGGAACCAAATTTTATGATTTTTATTCCGGAACGCTGTTAATTCATAATTTCAATACAGGAGCGGTAATTAACACCATTACAGGGCTTTCTTATGGCTCCGGTAACTTTGGAGGAGATGCAGCAGTGGCAGTTGATTCAAATCATATTTATACATGGGATGCAACTATAAAAACAGTGTATGTTTATGATACTGCAGGAACATTTATTCAGACAATGCCTCTTGATTCAGGCGACAACGGGCATTCTCTTTCCATAGCAAGTCATTATCTTTTTGTTGCCAGGGACGGAAATTATGCTGTTGGCACATGGTACGGATACGATCTTTCGCAATCGCCTAATTTTATTTCCGAACCGGAAAAAAATCTCAGCCTAAATATTTATCCGAATCCGACTCATGGAAAAGTTATAATCAATAACAATAATTTAGCTGAAGCGGAAGTTTATAATTATCTCGGTGAAAAAATTTATTTGCCTTCTCGTAAAAACCCAACATCCTGTGAAATTGATTTTTCAAATTCTCCAAATGGAATTTATTTTTTAAAGATTAATGATAGAAAAAATACGCTTACAAAAAAAATTGTCGTCCAGTAACAGGCAATTTCTCATTCTTTCTTTGTCAGCATTTCAAAAATCAGTAACTTTGTTTTCCATAAATTAATAGCCATTTAATGGAATTTAAAACCGGCAAGTTACTTTCCAAAATCAATTACCCTGAGGATTTGCGCAGGCTCAAGAAGAATGAGCTCAAGCAGGCATGTAAAGAACTGCGCGAATATATTATTGATGTTGTTTCAGTAAATGGTGGTCATTTTGGCGCCAGCCTCGGAGTGATTGAGCTTACGGTTGCGTTACACTATGTTTTCAAAACCCCTTATGACCAGTTAGTGTGGGATGTGGGGCACCAGGCTTACGGGCATAAGATTTTAACAGGGAGAAGAAATGTTTTTCATACCAACCGCATATATAAAGGTATCAGCGGTTTTCCAAAACGTTCGGAAAGCGAGTATGATACCTTTGGTGTCGGCCATTCTTCCACATCCATTTCAGCAGCGCTCGGAATGGCAGTGGCTTCGCGGTTAAAAGGTGAAAAAGAGCGACAGCACATTGCAGTGATTGGTGACGGAGCCATGACTGCCGGCCTTGCTTTTGAAGCTTTGAACCATGCCGGGGTTGAAAACTCCAACCTCATTGTAATTCTCAATGACAACTGCATGAGCATTGACCCCAATGTGGGCGCATTAAAAGAATACCTCACCGACATTGCAACCTCGCGCGCTTATAACAAAGTCAAAGATGAAGTATGGAATATACTTGGAAAGATCAGCAAGTTCGGGCCCAATGCCCAGGCAATTGTTTCTAAAATGGAAACAGGTTTAAAATCGGCTTTGCTCAAACAGAGCAATCTTTTTGAATCCCTGCGGTTCCGTTATTTCGGGCCTATTGACGGGCATAATGTGAACCACCTCGTGGATGTATTAAATGATTTGAAAAACATTCCCGGGCCAAAAATCCTCCATTGCCTCACCGTAAAAGGTAAAGGATTTGACAAGGCTGAAAAAGATCAGACCAAGTGGCACGCTCCCGGCTTGTTTGATAAAATTACCGGTGAAATTCATAAGCCGAAAGATAACGGTCCCGCACCTCCGAAATACCAGGATGTATTCGGACACACCATTGTAGAATTAGCGGAAAAAAATCCTAAAATTGTCGGCATCACTCCTGCCATGCCTTCCGGGTGCTCACTTTCCATTATGATGAAAGCCATGCCCGACCGTGCTTTTGATGTGGGAATTGCAGAGCAGCATGCGGTGACATTCTCCGCAGGGCTTGCCACGCAGGGAATGATTCCGTTCTGTAATATTTATTCTTCGTTTATGCAGCGTGGTTACGACCAGGTGGTGCATGATGTCACATTGCAAAACCTGCACGTAATTTTCTGCTTAGACCGTGGCGGACTTGCCGGGGCTGACGGACCCACACATCATGGTGCATTTGATTACGCCTACCTGCGGTGTTTGCCCAACATGATTGTGACCGCACCGATGAACGAAGAAGAATTGCGAAACCTCATGTACACTGCCCAGTTGAGGAACACCGGGCCCTTTTCGATCCGCTATCCCAGGGGAAATGGTGTAATGGTTGACTGGAGAAAACCTTTCCGGGAAATTCCTATCGGGCAGGGAAGAAAAATCAGGGACGGTGAAGAAGTGGCGATCCTCACTATCGGTCATCCCGGAAATTTTGCTGTGGATGCCTGTAACCAATTATCGAAAGAAGGATTTTATCCTGCACATTATGACCTGCGTTTTGTAAAACCGCTGGATGCCGAATTGCTGCATGAAGTATTTACAAATTATAAAAAAGTAATTACCGTTGAAGATGCAGCCATCCTGGGAGGTTTCGGAAGCGCTGTGGCGGAATTTATGGTGGATAACGGATACAATAGCCGCATCAAACGCCTCGGCATTCCTGACCGCTTCATTGAACATGGAGAACAAAAAGAACTGTACCGCGAATGTGATTTTGATGCAACTGCAATTATGAATGCAGTCCGGCAGTTGGTGGGTGAAGCAGTTCTTGCAGAATAAGCAAACTTTTTGATAACAAAAATGGAACTCCTCACCGACCTTTGGAACTTTTTAAAAGATAGGAAAAAATGGTGGCTTGCTCCTATGGTAATTGTATTATTGCTGATGGGAGTTTTACTCGTTGTTGGCG
>DATEMK010000054.1:0-7849 GCA_035275625.1 Bacteroidia bacterium | reverse complement strand
TTATTATTTTTTGCTATAGGAGAAATTTCTTTTTTCGTTTCATTATTTGCCCGGATGGCTTCATTATTATTCTGCCTGAAGAAATAAACTCCAGCCATTAACAATAAACACGCTGCAGCCGCAACAGAAAAATAAAATGCTTTCTTGTTTTTTCCTGTAACAGGAATTGCATGTTTCAATTTTAATTTATCCGGAAAAATAATTGCATCATCAGGAGCCAGCTTTGTATAGGAAAATAGCTGTTCTTCTTTTTTAAATTCGGGATGCTGAAATAGAAATTTATTCAGCTCATGCTTTTCGTCTTTACTTAAATCACCTTCCAGGTTTGCAATTAAATATTGCTGATAATTTTCCCTGGTGATTAATTCTCTTTTTAAACTATTTTTTTCTTCAAAAGAAATATTGTCACCAGGCAGTTTTACCAAATCAAAATTTTCAAATTCATTTTTCAAATCAGGATGCTGCTCGAGAAATAAGAATAATTCAGCCTGCTGCGGGGCAGATAAATTCCCTTCGTGATAATCGAGAAAATATATTTCGTAGTTATTTCTGTTTATCTGGCTCATCAAAGAATACGAATTTTTACGAATTAACGAATTGTACTTTTATTTTTTCTTGATACTTGGTACTCATTTCTCAAATCAAATTGCTCATGCTTCCGATGTATTCTTTCAAAAAAATTCTCGCGCGGTAAATGTATACCTTAACCTGCGATTCATTTAACCCTGTTATTTCTCCGATTTCTTCATAGCTGTATCCTTCATAATCGCGGAGGGTAATAACACTCCTTTGAATTTCCGGTAATTTTTTTACGGCTTCTCTCAAATGTGATTTCACATCTGAATATTGATCGTTGTGCGAATGCGCATTAAAATTCACTTCATCAAAAGCGCCTTTCTTTTTATCGCGTCTTATTTTATCAATCATGGTGCGATAGGCTGTGGTGAAAATATAAGACTTCGCTTTTTCAAAATTGACATTCGGATGCGTTACCCATAATTTTTCATACGTATCCTGGACAATATCTTTCGCGTCATCTTTGTCTTTACAATTATGCAGGATAAACCGGTACACTCCATCAGAATGCATATCCACACACTTATTATATTCAGAAGCCGTCACTACAGGTCAAGTAATTTTAGTTCAAAATTATAATTTCTTTAAATGAGACGGCCGGGTCCAGCGATTTGTTACAGCAAATAATTAATTGTTTTTTCTTGTTATTCCGGCTTTTTCTGCTAACCTTTATAGTTCAATAATTCCATTATGTTTAACTTAAAATTAAAAGCCTATGAAAAAACTCTACACACTAATTATTATTTTTATGTATTCTCTCTCATGCAAAGCACAGAGTTATTACCCGATGCTTGATTCAGCGGTAAATATCTGGTATTATACATTTAATATTTTCCCGGTTTCGCCAATCAACTCTCCTGTTAATGGGCTCCCTTGCTTTTACGGAGGATTTGGTTTTAGCCCTTCTGTAAAACACTATACTCAGGGAGACACGGTGATTAACAGTTTAAATTATCATCAACTGATGTTTGATAATTATTTTTCAACCGGTGGTTGCACTTATGGTTATTTACGGGAAGATACTGCCTCGAAGAAAATATATTTTATGGATAATGTTTTTTCACCTGAAATTTTGCTGTATGACTTTTCAATGCAGGTTGGCAGCACTATTTCTTTAAACTTTCTTTTTCCAAATTATTGGCAAAACGGAGTTTATACGGTTGACAGCATTGTTGTAAAGCCATTTACTGCCGGAAATCGTAATGTTTTTTATCTCAGCTGTCATACATGCACAGGCAGCATGCCTTTGATATGGGTGGAGAGCATCGGCAATCAGGGTGATTTGATTTACACTCATTCTGCTAATTTTCAGAGTTTCGGGTATTTTTCGAGTTGCGCAACTACTTTTCCCATGCAATTTCCCTATGACTTTGTTCAAATTCTAACATGCTTCGAACATATTCCAAAAATATATTTGGACTCATGCTGCCTCCAGATAGCGATGACTAATTCATGTTTGCAATTTGCTGATTCATGCAATTACTGGAACATTTGCGGAAGTGTGAAGGAATTAGGTTTTGTAAAATCATTTGCGGTGTCGCCCAATCCTGCGAAAGAAGAAATTACATTGACTATCGAATCAGATAAGAAAACTGAAGCTGATTTTATCCTGAGAGATATTGCAGGAAAAGAAATTATGATTTCAAAATCGAATATGATTTTACCGGGAAATAAAAGCGTCAGATTAAATATCATGCATATTGAAAATGGAATTTATATTATTGAATGCCGGATGAAAGAAGGTTCACTTTACCGCAAGCTGGTGGCAGAATAAAAAGCAGCTGCAATTAATGATACTTCTGCATTTTTGGTAGTGCCTCATTTTAATTAAAATCTGTTTATAGCTCTGCACCTTTGCGCCTCTGCATTTTAAAAAATGAGGAACAAAAACGCAGGACTTTTTACAATCCTGTTAAACTAATCCTGATACCCGTTTGTGTTTTGCTTTTTTTCGTAAACCCTGCCACAAATTCAGCTTTGATAATGCCCAGTTTTGACAATCCGAAAGAAATTTCAAAATGATCGTCAAAACCGGGAACGCGGAGGTAATCAAACCCTGCAATTTCATTCAGCTTTAATTTGCGAAGCAACGGGATCTTGTTGAAAATAAATCCACCGAAATCGTGTTCAAAATGTCCTTCAACAAATTCATCGGTTGTGCTGTAAACGTAATAATCAAGTATGTTGAACTTGCGTAAACCAAAAGAAGAAAAAATGGTTTGGTTGCCGTTAAAATGCTGATAGTCCATAAAATAAAGTGACCTATGGGTAAGAAATTTTCCATAAGTCAGTTCATATTTTGAAGTTCCAGGCAATCCCAAATTCATTTCATCATCCACACCGCACTTTATCAAATTATAATTTACATCACTTCCAAAAATTTTATGCATCCCTGTTTTATAATTCAAAATAAATGTCGGGTATTTTGAGCCGATAATTATTTTCCGGTCAGGACGCGAAATAAATTTTTGACTGATCCTGAAACGGAAATTTATTGCTGCGCTTAACGATTGATTTTTTTCAAACGCAGGCTGATCGTTTACAGGATTCAGAGGATTGTTAGAAGAATACTCACGATCGTGTATGTTCTTAAAAGTATAATCTGTGTGATTCCTTAATGCTGTTCGTTCAGCATATTCAACAATGCCGTTAATATTAATACCGTTAATGATTTCAGTGCTGTAATTAATAAGCCCATACATTTTAGAATAAATTTTCATGTAATTTTTTTCACCAAGAAGCGAATAGGAAGTATTAATTATCGGGCTGATCGGATTCATATCATTAAACTGGACAGCATTTCTTCCGCCTTCAATTGCAATGGAAGAAAAATGTTCGCGATCATAATTAAACTGCGTGCGAATCGTTCCGCTGAACGTTTTATTTGCGATTCCGTATTTCAGAAAAGGTGTGAGAATAACTTTCCGCTTGTTCTCATACGTTTTTGTGTACTCCGGAACAAGACCGAAATTTAATCCTTCTACTGTATTGAACTGCACATTCTGAATAAGAGGAGAAAAATCGAAGGCTTGCTTTTTATAACGCTGCCGGTAATTATAGCCGGTTAACAAAATTTTTCCGAAACCTAATTTATTTGTTTTCCTGTCTAATGAATCAAGAAAAGGTTTAGATTCTTTCCGTGCCTGGGCGCTGTCTTTTTTTATATAATCCTGCTGTTCCTCTGCCGTTATCGGAACAGGTCTTGCGGATGACCAGTATGCAGTATCTTTTTTATTCGCATCCTCATTTACTTTCATCACTTCGCCTTTGAAAAAATTTTCCGCGAAAGCAGGCTGCAGATTATAATTTGAAAAAATTCCAACATAATTACCGTTACCTTCAAACCCAAGCAGGCTGAAATGAAAAGTAAACTGGTTGGAAGCAGGCATCCAGACAGAGTTGTCGGCAATCACCGGAACAAATATTTGTTTAATCGAAAGAGTATCCACAAAAAGAATCTGTGCATTTTTAGTAAGAAATAAATCAAGCGAATGAATTCGCCAGGTGCTGTCTTGTATATAAATGGTTCCGCGAAAAACAGGATCGTTATTTCTTTTCGGGATTACCGAAATTTTATTTATCATCACATTGTTTTCAAAATAAGTTCCTTCCAGCCTGTACCTGTAATAAAATAAAGCATTGTTTGAAACGGGAGAAACCACACCGCGCGGGCTTACAGCAGTTTCCATCAGGTTCTCATAAAAGTTAAACAGCATGTCCGAAGCCTGGTTCCAGCTAAATGCTTTGCTGTTACCGCTTACTTTTGAAGAAATCATTTCCTCCCGAACCTGGTCGGGTTGCTTGAAATTAAATTTTGAAACTGATTCAGATAAATAAATTATATGCGAAACAGAATCCACAAAATCATTTAATTCAACTTTCTGACCTAAAAACTTTTTAGGCCATTTAATTAAACGCTGCAGTCCTTTTATGTAAACATCAGTGGAATATTCGTTCACCTGTTCCAGATAAAATTTTCTTTTATTGATTGCATTCCTCATGATTGCATAAGCCGGATCTTCGCCCGCGGTAATGATAACTTCCTTCAGCGAATATTGTTCTTTATCCAATGAGACATTTAGAATAACCTGCTCCTGATTTATTGTAATTTCATTCGTCAAAGTTTTATAACCAATAAACCTGAATACAATTTCATAATTTCCCTGTTGCACTTCAATCCTGTAATTTCCATCAAGATTTGTTGTAGTTCCCTTTGAAGTTCCTTTTAAATAAACATTTGCAAAAGGCAATGGTTCGCCTTCTTTATTGGTCACTCTGCCTGCAATCAGGTTGGCATGAGTTTTAAAAGTGGTACCACATAAAAGGAAAATAACAAACCATTTTGAAATAAACCATTTGCATGTCGAAAAGATTTTCATATTTGCAAAATAAAACCGTAATATTCGCTAAATAAAATGAAATTCATTCTTCAAATCATTTTCACATGAAAAAAAAATTACTTGCTTTAACTTCAATTCTATTTATTACAACCACAGTATTTAATGCTTTTAATGCAAACGCACAATTAGTTACCATTTCCGAAACACATCAATTACCGGCTTACGGAGACACCATTCATTATGTTGATGCCAATTCATTCGGTTTTGATCCTACCGGAACAGGGCCTGTGACTGCAAAAATTTGGGATAATTCTGCTTTATTAAACGCAGGCACTACGTACGATTTTTTTTACGTTGACCCCGGATCAATTGCCGGCAATGGTATAGATTCTTTTCCTTTTGCTAACATGGCAAGAGGCGAAAGTGGTGCAACAGGCTATTTTTATTATCAGAATACAATTAACAATATTAACAGAATTGGATGGTTTGGCAGTACCAGCAATTATGGGATATATGAAGACATGACGGTTGCCACTGAATTTCATTTCCCGATTACTGCGGGACAAACTGTTACTTCAGCATATCATGGCAGGTATGCCCCGTTTAATTTAGGTGAGGATTCTGTAACAATTGAAAGCGGCACCGTTACAATTAATGCCGACATGCAGGGAACCATGATTTTACCCACCGGAGCTTTTACAGATGTTCTCAGATTGCATGTCCTTGAAAATTTTCGTATTAAAGTATATTTGATAGGGGTTCCTCTTATTGATTATTTAGTATCTGACGATTATTATTATTGGTTTGAAGATACCATTTTACAACCCATTATCATTTCCGGGGTTACCACTGTTGACGGAACTCCACAAACTCCTGTCTTACGGTATCAGCCTATTCCCGGCTCAACAACAGGTATAGCCGATAACAACATAGTAACTCCAAATATTTCTCCTAATCCGTCAAACGGAAAATTCACTATTAAAAATTACGATGCCGGTTTTGCAAATTATAACCTGGAAATTTATAATGCGGTTGGTGAGAAAATTCATTTCACTGAATCAAAGCAGCAAACATCAGTTGAAATTGATATTACCGGTTCCCCGAAAGGAATTTATTTTCTGAAAATTTATTCAGCGCAAAAAATGCGAATGGAAAAAATTGTGATTCAGTAACTACATTTCCTGCAACTAAAATCACCAGTCGTTTTTAAAGCCAAAAAGCTCCTGCTTAATAAATAAGCGGGAGCTTCATTGCCTGTTGTAATAAATGTGACTAAGATGGTCTTACTTTTTCAACAGGAGCATGATTTGTTTTTGACCAGAGTGTTCTGCCATGCCGCCTGTTATAACAGGAAGAGAACAGGAAACTTCCAAGGAGCATCAATAAAAATAATTTTTTCATAGCTGTATTTTTTATTGTTATTAATACAAACCCCATACAAATTAGAGGTAAAAGCAGGTTAAAAGCTGATTTTTCTTACTAAAAGGGAAAAAGCTGCATTGTTTCAGGCGGGAATGCTTTCCGTGTAAAAATCAAGCACTTCATCCAATACAGAATGAATAGCGGCTATTTCAAAAAGCGTAACCAATCTCATACGGAATTCCTTAAAATGATCTATTCCTTTAAAATAATTTGCATAGTGCCTGCGCATTTCCAGTATTCCTAATTTTTCACCTTTCCATCGAATTGAAAAATCAAGATGTTTTCTGCAAACATCTATCCGCTGCTCAATGGAAGGTTTTGGCAGATATTCTCCATATTTGATAAAATGTTTAATCTCGTTAAAAATCCAGGGATAACCGATGCTTGCCCTGCCAATCATCACTCCATCCACACCATAACGGCTGCGCATTTCTATAGCTTTTTCAATGGAGTCAACATCACCATTACCGAAAATAGGAATATGAATCCGTGGATTGTTTTTTATTTCACCTATCAACGTCCAGTCTGCAGGTCCTTTATATAATTGTGCGCGTGTGCGTCCGTGAACGGATAAAGCTTTGATACCGATGTCCTGCAAACGTTCTGCAACTTCATTTACATTTTTTGTTTTATCGTCCCAGCCCAACCGTGTTTTGACCGTGACCGGGAGATGTGTTGACTTTACAATTTCTTCCGTCATCTTCACCATCTTCGGAATATCCTGCAACAACCCTGCACCTGCTCCCCTGCAGGCAACACCCTTTACAGGGCATCCATAATTAATATCTATCAAATCAGGATTTGCTTTTTCAGCAATCAAAGCAGCTTCCCGCATGGATTTAATTTCACTTCCGTAAAGCTGAATTCCTATCGGGCGTTCGTATTCAAAAATGTCAAGCTTTTTTGTGCTTTTTACAGCCTCACGAATCAAGCCTTCGGAAGAAATAAATTCGGTGTACATCATATCCGCACCGTTTTCTTTGCAAACCGCACGAAAAGGCGGATCGCTAACATCTTCCATTGGGGCGAGAAGCAAAGGAAATTCTCCGAGCTGTATGTTGCCGATTTTTACCAAGTGGTTATTAACTTATTAAGTTATTGGGTTATGGAGTTATTGGGTTATTTAAGTTATTAAAGAGCTTCTTCCCTTTAACCTAATAACCCAATAACTAATAACTAATTTCGCCTGCAAATTTACGATTTTATGTCTTTCAAGGGAATGCTCTCAAATTTGCCGCCTTTTCAAAAACTCCTTTTTGCGATTGGGATGATGTTTCTTTCAAGCTTTGTTTTTTTGGTGATAAGTTTTGCGATTATCAAATTTCATTACGGCATCAATTTATTTTCTGATGCAAATATGCTTGATGATTTTAATAATCCTGTAGTGATCAGCAGCATGAAATTACTGCAGGTTCTTTCAGGCGGTATCGGGTTATTTATTTTTCCTGCTTTTGTTGCAGCTTATTTTTTTGATTTCAGTTCTTTGGAATATCTTCAGTTAAAAAAAAGAG
>DATEMK010000053.1:0-16492 GCA_035275625.1 Bacteroidia bacterium | reverse complement strand
GTGATAAAAAAGAAGAGATACGCGTATCTCTTCTTTTTTTACTTTTGAAATCTTATGAGGAATACAGATATTCAATACTCAGCGAGATGATAATTGATTTTCGCAAATGCATCCTGTATAACTTTTTCTTTGTTCTTTTCCTTCCACTTTTTGTTTATTCAAATGATGCGGACAGCCTGAAAAAATTATTATCCGTTACTACATCAGATACTGCAAAAGTAAACCTGCTGAATGTTTTATGTAAAAGCTATTTTAATGATAATCCCGATACTTCGGTAGCAATCGCTTTAAGCGCGAAAAGTATAGCCGAAAAAATTAAATTCAACAGCGGTCTGGCGCTTGCCTTAAAAAATATGGGGATTGGATACTATTTGCAGGGAAAATATATTGATGCGGTTAAAACATGGCAGGAGGCTTTAGAAACTTACAAATTGATTGGGGATAAAAAGGGTGTTGCCAATATGCTCAGCAACCAGGGTGCTGTTTATTTCAACCAGGGAGATGATCCTAAGTCACTGGAACTCCATTTTCAATCCCTTAAAATATCTGAAGAAATTCAGGATACGTTGCGGATGGTTACTTCGCTGAACAATATCGGAGCCGTATATTTAAACAAAAAGGCAACCTATAAAAAAGCGCTTGATAACTTTTTAAGATCTTACGCATTAAGTAAAATAATTAATGATCAGTATTTAATTGGAACGGCTTCCGTCAATTTAGGCGAGATTTATTACAAAATGGATAATGACACTGCTGCGCTGAATTACCTTGCACAGGCGCTGACAGCTTATGAAGGTACAGAAGATGTTCCGTATGCTTTGAATTATTTAGGGCGTGTTTACGTAAGGGAAAAAGAATTTGACCTTGCATTAGAAAAGCACCGGCAGGCGCTTGAAATCTCCAGGAAGCTGGATACAAAATTAGACATGACGCAATCCCTTGTGGCATTAGCACAGGCATATGTTGCAAAAGGGGATATTTCTTTAGCCATTGATTCATACAAAGAGGCCATTGATGTCGGCATGCCACTGAAAGCCGTTACTGAAATAAAAGATGCTTACGAAGGATTAACCCGCGCCTATGCACGAAAAAAGGACTTTTCAAGTGCTTTTAACTATCAGAATCTTTTACTGGCAATAAAAGATACAATTTACAATATTGAAACAGATAAAAAATTAGGGACTCTTCAATTTACGTTTGATCTTGAAAAAAAAGAGTCTCAAATAAATTTGTTAAACAAGGATAAAGAAATACAAGTACAGGAAATAAAAAGGCAAAAATTAGTCCGCAACGGTTTTATTGGCGGGTTTGCAATTGTGTTTTTATTTGCCGGAGTATTTTTTACCCAGCGAAATCGCATTGCAAAGGAGAAGAAACGCAGTGATGAACTGCTGTTGAATATCCTTCCGGAAGAAACGGCTGAAGAGCTGAAGGCAACCGGAACAGCCAAAGCAAAAAGTTTTGACCTGGTGAGTGTGCTGTTTACAGATTTTAAAAACTTTACCCAGGCAAGTGAAAAACTGACGCCTGAAGAATTAGTGGCTGAAATAAATTATTGTTACAGCGAATTTGATAAAATAATTACCAGGTTTGGGATAGAAAAAATTAAGACGATTGGTGATGCTTATATGTGCGCTGGCGGATTGCCTGTTTCAAATTCCACGCACCCGTTTGATGTGGTTTCTGCAGGATTGGAGATGGTCAACTTCATTGAAAAAAACAAACAGGAACGAATTGCTAAAAGCCAGCCGTTTTTCGAATTGCGGTTGGGTATCCATACCGGTCCTGTGGTGGCAGGAATAGTGGGAATCAAAAAATTCGCTTATGATATCTGGGGAGATACTGTAAACACTGCTTCACGGATGGAATCATCCGGTGAAATCGGAAGAGTGAATATCAGCGGAGCTACTTACGAGCTGGTCAAAAATAAATTCACATGCACCCACCGCGGAAAAGTAAAAGCGAAAAATAAAGGTGAAATAGACATGTACTTTGTTGAGGAGATGGAAAGGGTTTAGCCGAAAACTACAGTAATAGCAGCCAGTTAAAAATTTTTATTTTATAAAACCATCTTCATCTGTACGGGGATGGCTTTTTATTTTATCAATTGTTAATAGAAATTTTATTTCCCGGTGCCGCTTTTGAAAAAATCATGTAGGTTTGTAACAGGAATTTTTTTATTGTCATGCAAAAAATAATCTCAGGAATTCTTTTGATTTTTTACAGCATTATCTGCCAGGCTCAAAATGCGCCATCAGATAGTTTAAAAGCAATTTTAGAAACCTCGGGAGATGATACAAGCAAGGTGAATATTCTTCTTGCCATGAGCAAAAGTTATTTCGGTACGGATCCTAATGAAGCGGTGAAGATCGGAATGCTGGCAAAAGAATTATCAGAAAAAATAAATTACAAAAAAGGAGTTGCACTTGCTTTAAAAAATACTGGACTGGCATATTATAAACAGGGAAAATATGTGGAAGCATTAAATGACTGGAATGAGTCAAAAAAAATATTTGAAAGCATGGGGGATAAGCAGGGTGTTGCCAATATGCTCAGCAACCTGGGAGTAATTTACCTTGACCAGGCCGATAGCGAGAAAGCGCTGGAATTGTATTTGCAGGCGCTGAAAATTGCAGAAGAAATAAAAGACAGCAGCCGCATTATGACTGTGCTTATAAATATCGGAGCTATTTACGGAGAAAAAAATCAGAAAAGCGAAAAAATTAAAGCAATTGACTACGATAAAAAAGCATTGCCTTACGCAGAAGCAATGGGTGACAATGATGCCATCGGAACCATAACAGCCAACCTGGGTGAAATTTATTTAAAGATAAATGAGGATTCGCTCGCTCTTTTTTATCTCGAAAAATCGCACAAGGCCTATGAAGGAACAGAAAATCTTCCTTATTCATTGAACCTGATCGGGCAGGTTTATGCCAAGCGAAAAGAATTTTCAAAAGCGCTCGAATTTCAGAAGAACGCATTTGATATAGCCGGAAAACTGGATGCCAAACTGGACATGACCAAATCATTGATTGGAATGGCAGACACCTACAGAGAGAAAAAAGATATTGATCTGGCAATATCCAATTATCATCTGGCTGAATCATTAGCTAAAGAAACAGGAGCCAACCTTGAATTAAAGAAAGCTTACGAGGGATTAACCTTCTGCTATTCTGTAAAAAAAGATTTCAGCAATGCATTTAACTATCAGAATCTCCTGATTGGAATTAAAGACACTCTCTACAATATTGATACTGACAGAAAGCTGGGTACATTACTTTTTGGATACGAGATTGATAAGAAACAAAGCCAGATAAGCCTTCTTACAAAAGATAAAGAAATACAGGAGCAGGAAATCAAGCGTCAAAGACTTGTGAGAAATGGGTTCATCGGTGGTTTTGCAGTGGTGCTGTTATTTGCCGGAGTATTTTTTACACAACGTAACCGCATTTCAAAAGAGAAAAAACGCAGTGATGAATTGTTATTAAATATTTTGCCGGAAGAGACTGCAGAAGAATTGAAAGCAACCGGAAGCGCTAAAGCAAAAAGTTTTGATCTGGTCAGCGTGCTGTTTACGGATTTTAAAAATTTCACCCAGGCAAGTGAAAAGCTAAGCCCCGAAGAGCTTGTCCAGGAAATCAATCACTGCTATAGTGAGTTTGATAAAATTATTACAAAGCATGGAATAGAAAAAATAAAAACTATTGGCGATGCATATATGTGTGCAGGCGGATTGCCTGTGAGCAATTCAACTCACCCCTTTGATGTTGTTTCTGCCGGGTTGGAGATGGTTGCGTTCATTGAAAAAAATAAACAGGAACGCATTGCTAAAGACCAGCCCTTTTTTGAACTGCGTCTCGGCATTCATACAGGGCCTGTGGTGGCTGGAATTGTTGGAATAAAAAAATTCGCTTACGATATATGGGGTGATACTGTGAACACTGCTTCACGAATGGAATCGTCAGGCGAAATCGGTAAAGTGAATATCAGCGGAGCTACGTATGAATTAGTGAAGGAAAAATTCAATTGCGTGCACCGGGGAAAAGTAAAAGCCAAAAACAAGGGAGAGATAGACATGTACTTTGTGGAAAATTAAAATTGATAGACATTAGACTTTTGCAGAGGGCGCAACAGTTTTTTAAGGCAGGAAGTTTTAATCAGCATATAAAAATCGCTTGCTGAATTATTTTTTAAAAACTTCAGCTGCCACTAAATCTTTTCCCCCGGAGCTGTAATCATAAAATCCTTTTCCTGATTTTTTACCCAGGTTGCCTGAAACAACCATGTTTACAAGCAAAGGGCAGGGAGCATATTTCGGGTTGCCGAAGCCGTTATACAGCACTTTTAAAATGGAAAGGCAAACATCGAGCCCGACAAAATCTGCAAGCTGCAAAGGCCCCATCGGGTGCGCCATGCCAAGCTTCATTACAGTATCAATTTCTTCCACCCCGGCTACGCCTTCGTGCAAAGCATAAATGGCTTCATTGATCATCGGCATGAGAATACGGTTAGCGACAAATCCCGGATAGTCATTTACCTCAACAGGAATTTTTCCTAACTTTTTTGAAAGATCAAATATTGATTTGGTTACTTCATCCGATGTGTTATATCCGCGAATTACTTCCACTAACTTCATAACAGGAACCGGGTTCATAAAATGCATGCCGATCACTTTATCGCTTCTTTTGGTGACAGCAGCGATTTGTGTAATAGAAATGGAAGAAGTGTTCGTGGCAAGAATAGCCTGCGGTTTACAGAATTTATCCATCTCACGAAAAATATTCAGTTTTAATTCTGAATTTTCTGTAGCGGCTTCCACAACAAGATCAGCATCTTTTACACCATCACCAATGGAAGTATTGATGCTGATATTTTTCAGCGTGGCTTCTTTATCTTCAGGCTTTAAAATTCCTTTGCTTACCTGCCGGTCAAGGTTACCCGAAATAGTTTGAATGGCTTTGTCCAGTGCCTGCTGTGCAATATCAATAAGCACAACAGTATTTCCGGCCTGTGCAAATACATGGGCAATTCCATTGCCCATCGTTCCTGATCCGATTACTGAGATTTTCATTTGTTAAAAGTTTAAACCTTAAATCTATTTTCCGCTTCCTTTCATTATTGTTCTTACTGTATAAAATAAAATTTTGAAATCGAGAGCAAGGCTCATGTTTTCAATATAGATGACATCGTATTTAAGCCGCTGAACCATTTGCTCCACATTTTCTGCATAGCCAAATTTCACCTGGCCCCATGACGTTATTCCCGGGCGGACTTTATGCAGATGACGGTAGTGAGGGGCAATATCCATAATCAGGTCAATAAAATACTGCCTTTCAGGACGGGGTCCCACCAAAGACATATCACCTTTGAGCACATTCCAGAACTGCGGAATTTCATCGAGCCTTATAGCGCGCATCCATTTCCCGAAAGGGGTGACGCGTTCATCATTGGAACTGGACAAAAGGGGAGTGCCTTCTTTTTCGGCATCAGAATACATGGATCTGAACTTATAAATATTGAAAGGCAAACCGTGCCATCCTATGCGCTCCTGGCTGAAAAACACCGGTCCCCTGCTGGTAAGCTTAATAATAAGAGCTGTAATGATATATACAGGAGAAAAAATGAGTATAAATAAAAATGAAACACTGATATCTACAATACGCTTCACATAGTGCTGCCAGACAGGCATCAGGTAGGGATGTATTTCTATGAGAGGCGCACCGAAGATGCCTGTCATCTTAACCGAGCCCGATAAAATATCATACATGTCAGGAATAATTTTGATGATCACATCAGTGTCTTCCAGTTCGTTGAGGATGTTGCCGATATTTTCATGCTCGGATGATTCAATTGCAATGATGACTTCTTCAATTGAACGTTCATTAATGGTTTTGCGAAGATCCTTGATCCCGCCATAATGCGCCAGGTGTGCTCCAAGAAGTTTCCCGTTGTTGTTATCCACGTGAATAAAACCAATAAATTTATTTCCCTGGCTGATGGGCTGTGTTTCCATCTCCTGGAAAAGTTTGAGGGCATTCTGATTGCTTCCCACCAGCAGCGAATTGAAACCCAGTTTGCGCGTTTTGATTTTTCTTCCTGTGGTGGAAGTCAGCATATAGCGGAATGTTGCTGTGAACCCGAAGTGGAGCAGGAACAAAGTGAAAAAGATATGGTAGTAACTTTTATAATTAACGATCACGTCATCTAAGAGTAAAGTAAAAAAAATGATCATAACTCCAACGAAAGAAAGATAAAAGGTTTGCCCTAATTCTTTTAACCGCGCTTTCCTGTAGATGTTATTGTATGTTCCTGTAAATGCATACAGCAGGATCCACAAGAAAGGAATTATAAAAATCCCGAAATAAAATTTTTTATCAATATGCAATGGAATTGTATAGCCGAATTTTTCGGCTTCAATATATAATTTACGGTAGGCATAAAACGCAGCCCATGCCACAGATGCAGCAAAAAAATCGGCTATCACATATTTTAATATCTGCCTTGTCTTATTCATGGGTCAGTTATGCAAAAGCTTGAAGTTATCGAAATAAAATTCCGCATTAGTCACTCCGCTTTCCTTATATGCTTCAAGATAAATTTTAAAATAATTAGCATCGGCAACCGCCATTATTGTTGATTCTAATTCAATATAAACTTTATTCCAGGTCGCTTTTGATTTCAATGTGACAATCGGAATCGAATAAGGGGATGAAGAACTTACAGCAACCAGGCCCACTGTAAATGAGTTGTTGCATTTGTAATTTAGTTCAAGAAAAACTCCACTGTTACCTTTGGGTAAAATATAACTTGTATCGGTAACCACCTGGAAGTGTGTTTGTGATCCATCAAGGTAAACCGCTCCGCTAATGCCTTCAAAATTATTGGCATCACCGGAAGGCAGTTTTACAATTTCAATAGCAGTCCCGGAACCTTTGACGAGACTTAAAGCGGCAGTTTCAAAACTTTCAAGCCAGGGCGCCACCACATTGTCTGCATATTGTACTACCGGGTTAATTGTAATAATTTTTCCCGGTTCAAGTGTTACAGTTTGCTGATGGGGGTCATAAAATGGATAATCAGTTCTTGTGTTTGAAATGCCGTTTACAATAATGCCTGCAAAAAAAATCATTTCGTGCTCTCCGTTTTCGATGACCGGAAACTGGGCAGGAAGCTGGTAAGAGCCCTGGAACTTTGCATCAATATACACAAAAACATCTGTGATTTTACTGGAATCGGTTCCAAGAGCCGGGGTAGGGGTGATGCTGAATTTTTCAATCCTGATATAACCGGGAACGGGTTCGGCAGGATTGATGATATTGCAACCCTGCAGAAACAGCAGGATAAGAAATGATGGAAGAATAGAATAAAGGTATAATAAAGAGTTTCTTTTTCTCATTTTATTTAATCAGGATGAGAATAATAAAGACATGTTGAGACTTTCCAGAACCTGGTGAGCAACTTTTAATGCATTTAATCCATCTATAGCGCTGACCATTGGTTCTTTATTGTCTAATATGGATAATGCAAATGATTCCAGCTCGCTTTTAATGGCATTGCTTTCTGTTACCTGCGGGTTTTCAAAGTAAATAATTTTCTGCCCTTTATTTTTTCCAAGATCAATAATCACAGAAAGCGGGTCAGCCTGACCAATTAATTCTTTTAAACGGATGACTTCTGTTTTTCTTTTAAGAAAGTCAACAGCAATGTAAGCATCACGCTGAAAAAATCTTGACTTGCGCATTTTTTTCATTGAAATGCGGCTTGCAGTTAAATTGGCAACGCAGCCATTTTCAAATTCCATCCGGGCATTTGCAATGTCAGGCGAATCGCTTATCACGGCTACTCCGCTCGCATGAATTTTTTTTAATGGCGATTTAACCAGGCTCAATACAATGTCAATATCATGAATCATAAGGTCGAGTACCACAGAAACATCTGTTCCGCGGGGATTGAACTGTGCCAAACGATGTGTTTCAATAAACATGGGCGAATTAATATAAGGCTGCGCAGCAATAAAAGCCGGGTTAAATCTTTCAACATGCCCGGCCTGCACTCTCACATTCGCCTTACGTGAAAGCGCAACAATATTTTCAGCCTCTTCCACTGTATTGGTCATGGGCTTTTCAATAAAAACATGCTTGCCTTTTTTTATCGCTTCGGCTGCATCAGCAAAATGTGCGCTGGTCGGGGTTACAATGTCAACTGCATCAACGCTGTTTAACAGATCGCTGTAATTGTCAAAACATCGTATGTTAAATTCTTCAGCAACTTGTTTTGCCGTCAAAGGATCTGTATCAAAAAAACCCATAAGTTGAAAACCAGGAATTTCCTTAATAAGATTCAAATGAATTTTTCCTAAGTGCCCGGCTCCGGACACTCCTATCCTCAACATTTAAAAAAAATTTTTGCAAACGTACGGATTTTTGGGGTTGGTTGATTTAGTTAATTGTGTTGATTGTGTCAAATATGCTGATTGGAAACGAAATGATTTTTACCACTTTATGCTATTGGCAGAGTTAACAAATTTGACCAATTAACATAATCAGCACAATTAACTTATCTAACTTTGCCCAATGAAATTTGAAGATACATTCAAACACCAGGGATTAAGAAGACAATTAGTTGAAGGAATAAAGAAAAAAGGCATTAAGGATGAAAAAGTGCTCAGTGCAATTGCTGCGGTTCCCAGGCATTTTTTTATGGATAAGGCTTTTCTTGAATTTGCTTACCAGGATAAAGCATTCCCGATCGAAGCCGGGCAAACCATTTCACAGCCTTATACTGTTGCTTATCAAACCCAGCTTCTTGGAATAGAAAAAGGTCAGAAAGTTTTGGAAATAGGAACAGGGTCAGGGTATCAAACCTGCATTCTTTGTGAACTGAATGCAAAAATTTTTTCCATTGAAAGACAAAAATTACTTTTTGACAAAACAAAAAAACTTTTAACCGAAATGGGATACCAGGCTAAGCTTTTTTATGGTGACGGCTTTAAAGGACTTCCGGCATTTGCTCCTTTTGATAAAATTATTATCACCTGCGGTGCAGCCACCATACCTTCTGAAATCTTAAAACAATTGAAGCACGGAGGCATTATGGTGGCCCCAATAGGCTCATTAAATGAACAAATAATGACAATTGTTATTAAGAAAGATGATGCAAATCATGAAATTATTGAGCTGGATAAATTCAGATTTGTACCTATGCTGGAAAACAAGGTCAAATGAAATTAGCTGATTAGTTAATTATGTTGATTGGTAAAACATTTTTCATTTCTAATCAACATAACTTAATCAACCAATTACCAAAATATACTCTAAACAATTAACAATCTCTTGTTTAAAACTGCTAAAGAAAGTAGTATAAACATTGACTTTCGGTATAATTTTGCCTTGAATAAAAAACAGTTAAACCTAAAATCAAAAACATGAAAAAAACAGTATTATTTGTATTTGGTGCTTGCATGTTCATAGCAACTGCTGAAGCACAGGACACACAAGCATTTAAACAAGCGGGCGGAGAAAACAATCTCCAGCTTTTGTTTGCTCCTTTAAGCAGCAACCCGGTTTCACTAAACCAAAACGGAACCATCATGTACAGAAAATTCTTTGGAGGCGGAACAAGTGCATTCCGTATAGGATTCTCTGTTGGTTCAAGCAAAAGCACCAGCGTGCTTGTCACGGCTGCTGATACAGGAGTTTCTGCGCCAACTTCTTCTTATCCATTAGAGCTTGTGGGTTTAGGTACTTATACCTTGCGTTATGGAGTTAATCCGCAAGCTGATGAAACCAATAAAACTTTTTCATTCAGCATTCGTCCGGGTTATGAAATGCACATGGCAGGAACCGACCGTCTTTCTCCATACTGGGGGGCTGAGCTGGTTTTCACTAAATCATCTTTCACAAGAGAAACAGACCAGATCGGTAAAGCAAATTATACCGCAGTTTATTATGATACTACTACTGTAAATCCAATTGTTCAGGCTCCATACACTATTTATACATTGAATTATAAAGAGAGCAGCACCACATTCGGCATTAATGTAATAGCAGGTTTTGATTTTTACTTTGCAAAGAATTTATCGCTTGGCGCTGAATTGAATTTTGGCTATGCCTCAACAAGTTATTCAGATATTGAAGTTGAGCAATTAAATGAAAGTTCACCAACTACAACTTCAAGTTTGAATCCTAATACTTCTGTCACTACTTACACTGCCACCACTACAAATGTAGTAGTAAGCAAGCCCGACATTAAAAAAGCGAGTTCCTCCGGATTTGGCCCTGGTGTAGTGGCTCAGTTAAAACTCGGCTGGCTGTTCTAAACCATCATTCCATCTGTTTCCGATGTAAAACGAAAAAAGCTGCTTCTTAAACTGAGGCAGCTTTTTTATTAGGAATAAAATCTTTGAATTGACAGACTAAAGTTTTATTTTTTGCGTTTCTGCAAAAGTAACCTTAATTGATCCTGCTGTATTTGAATTTTCTTTTTCTTTAAAGTTTGCTTTATTCAATTCTTTACTCTTTATTTGACTCAAACAAAATATAACCTGTAAAATATGAAAAAAATACTAATCATTGCTGTGCTTGCATGTATTACCCGGATCGCTGGTGCTCAGAACGAGCCGCTCTTATCAAAAAACGGAACGCCAATTTTGCCGGAAGAAAAAGACTGGGCTATCGGCTTTGATGCTTCACCATTTTTTGATGTTATCAAAGGAGTATTCAGCAATGCCGATTCCAGCGGCTCTGATTACACAAAGTTTACCAAAGACCATCCGCTGACAATTTATGGAAAGTTAGTAAGAAGCCCTCAAACAATCTGGCGTCTCAGCGCGAATCTTCAGTTCGGTTCTGATAAAAGAAACTTTGTTACATCATTGGATTCTTCGGATGGATCTTCTTTTTTAACTCCTCAATATGGCAATGATGTGGTTAAGTTATCAGGACAGGGTATTACACTTGGTTTTGGAATTGAAAAACGGAGAGGAAAAGGAAGAGTGCAGGGCTACTATGGTCCCGAAGTCAGGGTTGGTTTTTTGTCAGAAAAAGCAACTATTAACTACGCTAATCAAATCACATCGGAGAACCAGGTTCCTTCTATATCTCCTGCTTTTATTATTCAGCCAAATAATGCACGAATAACCGAGTCAAAAAGCGGGTCTCAGTTTAATATAGGGATCAGAGCTTTTGGTGGTGTCGAGTATTTCTTCATGGCTAAAGCTTCTATAGCGCTTGAATTAGGCTGGGGAATCAGCTATGCATCTAATGGCGAACCCAGTTCAAGCATCGAGTATTGGGATGTAAGCTTAAACAGCGGGGCAGGCGGGGTAAACAGGCAAAGAGTTCCCGGATATTTTGACGCTGTGGGTAAATCATCAAGCTTTAGAATAGATTCGGATAATGCTTCCGGAGCGCTTAATTTGTTTTTCTATTTCTGATAATTCGATCGTAAAAAAGAAAGCCTTCCGTTATATAAGGAAGGCTTTTTTTATATTGCAAGAAGTGAATTTCACTTACAAATTAAACCGGAAGTAAAAACGGCACAATAACAATGAATTCAGAAAGGCTTTTTTCAGGCAACTTATGCTATCTTGCAATAACTAACTTTTGCATTTTTTGTTGATTACCTGTTTCAACTACCACAAAATAAATCCCGGTTTCAATGGTGGTTATATCCATTCTTATTTTTTCAACTGTTTCAGATACTACTATCGTTTCGCTTAAAAGTTCTTTGCCAAGAACATTGATCAATTTAATTTTTGCTGTGGCTTGCAAGGGTAACGAAAACTCAGCCGTAAAAATATCACCGGCAGGATTGGGATAAACTTTTAAATTTTCAATCGCATCTGCAGTAACTTCATTAACAGGAAGTGAATAATTTACTGTAAACTGTTGATAGATGTTGTCGCCAAAATCAGAATTGAAAGTTTTAAGTACGGAACCGCTACCGGCATTTTTTATCCTGAAATATCCCGTACCCTGCGCAGTGTTTGCCCACCAGCTTAACCCGTCATCACCTCCGTCATTAAGATGTACAGTGTAACATTCATTATTCAGGTTGACAGTGTCGAGGTATATAATATTATTTCCAAGCCCGGTGCGGTTTATAATTGTATTTCCTGCGGCATCTTTTAACGTATAGCTGGTCTGTCCTCCTAAATTATTTGTTTTCAATTCAAAGACTAAACCCGAAGGATAGGTAACCGGAATATTAAAGTCTGAATACAATGTATCATTACCCGCATACTGATCAGTGCCGGCATTAGGGTTGCTGACTATGGCAATAAAAGTATTGGTGATGCTCGTCAACCAGGCGGGGGCGGGTAAAGTAACTTCAGCAGTTTCCAGGAAATCAAGCGTGCCTGTCCATTGATAAGTTGACATCGTTCCCCCGACTCTCCCATAAATAATATCAAGCGAGGTAAGTGTTGTTGACCCTGTATTTTTTATAGAAATAACAGGCGAATTGCAAATAGGGTTCAATCGAAAATATTCAGTACGCTGTGAAGGAGTTTTTATATAATTAACGGCCGCATCCAATACAAAATTTGCAGGGCCATACGTCACTAATTGATTATTTACCCTGTAATTGCTGCTGCCGGGATTGGCATTAAAAGGCAGGCTATAGTCAAGATTTACTGTAGTGCCGGGAGTAACGTTAGATGTCAGTTCAAATTCTGCCACATCCACCACAGCACCGGGACACCACCCTGCGCGGTCATACACCCAGGTACCTCCCTGCGGATAGATAGGATTGGTGGCACATTCCTTCCAGACCTGCCTTGTATAGTTCACTGAATTATCCAATGTAATAGTGTGAAGGCGGGGTATAAACTCACCCTGCTGCCCGTGCCCGCTGATAGCAGACCGGACTTTAAATCCCGCTCCGTTTGCTGATAAATTTATGTCGCGCGGCTCAAAATATTTGTCGTTGTAAATGTCATTGTAAGAGGGAGAAACCCATGTTCCGCTGGGCCATACCTGTGACACAGCCAGTACATTGCGCGGAGGCGTGCCTTCATAAAAAACAAATTTAATATCATTGTCTTCCTGGTATTTGCCGTCTTCCATTGCGAGAAAACGCGCACCTTTTAAGAAGGGTGCATAATCCGTTACATCAAACTGCCATGTCTTCCCGATAAGCCCGTTCATATTCAAACCAAGCCCATAAGGCGTTATAAAATTGATCAGCTCCATTCTCATGGCTCGTTTTTGAAAATAAGTTAACTGCGTAATATTTAAAGTGTTTTGTGCTGCAACCGGAATTGAATCAATCGTATTTCCAAACTCATCATAAATATATGAGTAACCTGCCTGCCAAACATAAATGGTATCAATCACATTCAGGTCATTGTTGATGACGTTGTATGAGATAACGGAGGTGGCATTATTCAAGACGGAATCAAGAACCGGGTACGATTGTACATTAGTTGTATATAGACCTTTTACAAAAGTGGTGTTCGGACGGAAAGTGCCTGTGCTGAAATTTCTGAACAATGTATTCCCGCGGTGAGTGCGCCACGAAGGGTTTATGAGTTCACTGTCAAATAAATTAGGTGAAGAATCAAACGCAGTGTTTCCTGCATTTTCATTCAGCTTATAATAAGCAAGCAGGTTGGCATAATCAGGATGTGAAGCGGTGATGTCATTGAACATTATTTCCTGTATGGATGTTAAGCTTAAATCCTTATTCCAGATACTAAGCTCATCATAATTGCCGGGGTAAATATTCGATCCGCTAATACCCATTCCGGCAACCATACTCTCAATATCAATCATTTTTGTTTTTCCAGTTCCCGTGTGCCAGAGTGCTCCGTTCAGGTAAATATTCATAATTCCGGTTGTCGCATTTTTTGTAAACGCCCAAAAATTCCATTGGCCTTTAATTTCTTGATCAGTTGCAGCCTTGCTGATACGGTCATTACCACCGGAGGCGTCACCTCCGCAATCCCAGTAAATATTCGAATCGCTCCAGGGCAGGTGGATATTTAATTGACGGTTGTTGTTATTGTCGTTCCCTTCAAGGATGGAAGTATTGGCAGGCAGATTAAGAGAATCACCGTACACCCAGAATGCAGCGGTAACCTGGTCAGTAATGGAAGAAAATGAAGCCGGATTTATTTTAATAAATGAAAGTGAACCGTCTCCATTCAGGTATGAATCAGGTTGGATGGAAACAAGAGTTGCATTAAAACCGGCATCATGCCCCTGCACTTCATTATCTGTTCCTGGAGATGCATTCGTATAACAAAATTCTACAATAATGTTTGATGTACCATCCCAGGTAAAGGGTGTATGAAAATTGAAGCTGTGCATTCCTGTATTTGTAAGGGATGTATTAAGAAAATATGTTTCAGTAAATCCGTCTGTTTCAGGACTGTTTGCATCCAAAACATTTTGGGAAGTATGCTTAATTCTTATTCGTAAATTATCAATGCTGCTTCCGAGTGATTGCACATCCAGCCTCAGCCCGGTAATATCCCCGGCAGTGAGCCCGGCTGACGTTAGTTCACCGGCAGTCCATAAATTTTGTGTGCGCGAAACCGAATTGGAAGCTGCAAACGGCTGAATTAATGAAGTTGTGCCGGTTCCGATAGTTGCCGAATCTTCAGAGATAATGGTAGTGTAGGTTATTTCCTGCTGCACATATTGAATATAAGACCAGACAGGGGTAGTGGTATAATTGAAAATGGTATCAGAAAAATTGCCGATGGTGTAATCACTGTGTTGTGAGAGCAACGAGTCCGTTTGCGAAGAATCTGTAACATACGTATAGCAATTATAATCCCACTCACCGCATCCCTGGTTGGGAAAGTTGGAATTTGAAACCAATCCGTTTTTGCAACGCATGCTGTACAGCATAATTATTTTTTCATACGTTTTGGTAGTGTCGTTTGGAAATAAAAAAACACCTGCACGCATGGTTGTATCAAATCGAAGGGTTTGCACCACCGTGGTATCGCCAACACCTGCATACACACTATTTATTGTTAACAAAAAAATAAATAAAAATGCGGTAATTGAAATTAGCTGTCTGTTCATCTGTTTCATATGATAAATTTTTAGTTTTAGGTTGCTGATAATCGGCAAAAGTAAGGTTATTGCACTTCAGAACCAAACCCTGACACCGGGCTGATCTTGCCTGAAAAATCATACTTTAGTACTATGAAAATTTGGCAAAACGCAACAATATGTCCTATTTTCTTACAAATTGAAATAATGGTATGAAATTTTCGATGGATGTTCCTGCTATTTATTATGGAACCATTGAAAAAAATTATTTTTACTTTTTCAGCTATTACAATAGCTTCGGTTGCATTTGCCCAGGATGAAAAGGAATCCCCCGAAACCAATGAAAAGCTATCAAAGTATGGATATTATATGATGCAGGATGATTATCTTATCCACTATAAAGCGGAAGGCAAAGCAGATACGATGACGGCTGATATTTCGCTCCGGAACGGGAAAACACTTTCTTATAAAGGAGAGATATTTGAAAAAAACGGAACCCGTGTTTTTCTGAAAGAGGGGCAATGCGTGAATACAAACGGAAGCATTGAAGAGTGCGATAAGCTGAAACAAAAGTTAGAGAAAAAGGCAGAAAAAAATACCGGCAAAACAAAGAAGGAAGATCTCAGCCAGTCAAAACAGCAATAAAAACCCCCATGAATTGCTGAATAACAGCTCCGTAACCCCAGGACATCGTGACCAAAAAAAACCGTAAAGCTCTAATGTAAAAACCAGCCCGGTAATAGGTTTCAAAGAAAAAATAGACCAGCTACGTAAGGCTGGTTTTTTGTTTAAGGACATCTCTTAAATCAATAATTCATCCCTGATTTCTTATTTTTGTCCATTGGTTCTTAACCAATTTGACATTCACCATTCAGCGAATTTTATGTTCTCATGCATCAGCCAACTATCCATGATTTAAAAAAAGTAATCGCTCTCAGCGATCTTCCGGATGAGCATCTGCAATGGATTTTAGACCATTCTGAATACCATGAACACGAGGATGGAACGCTCCTGATGAAAACCGGGGACCCGGTAGATGTAATGTGGATTTTGCTTGAAGGGAGCATTCCTTTCTACATGGATATTAACGGGCGGCAGGTTTTCTATTTTAGCTTTGAAAATGATGGAATGACCGGTGGAGTAGGAGGGATGCTTCCTTATTCAAGAATGAAAACTTCACTTGGATATGCTTATGCAAAAGGTAAAATTCGGGCTCTGAACATTCACAAAAAATATTTTCCGGAGCTTGAAAAGCTCAATCCTGATTTTATTCAACGGCTTATTGGTTACATGACGGAGCGGGCCAGGCATTTTGCCACCATGCAATTGCAGCATGAAAAGGTGAGTGCGTTGGGAAAACTTTCTGCCGGCATTGCACATGAATTAAATAATCCTGCTTCAGCAATCAACCGGATATCATCCGAATTAAAAAAAAGACTCAGGCAAAATTTTGATCTCACGGATAAACTTCTAGTTTGTTG
>DATEMK010000052.1:0-2851 GCA_035275625.1 Bacteroidia bacterium | reverse complement strand
CCTTGCGGCAGGCTTCTTAAATCAATATCGCAGCAATCATACGCTGCGATTTTCTTATCGTAGCTGAAAATTTCTGCCTTCACATCTTTTTTAAGCGCTTCCCTGCAATGGATATGGATGCGGTCACTGACAGGGTTGGGATAAACAGAGATATCCTCATCGTCTTTAACTTCTTCCATGCCTGTGACACAAAAAATGTTTTTTGATAAGTTAAAACCGGTAACCACCGTTTCGGTATCAACCATAAAAATAAATGCAGTGGTATCAATGATGTATGGTATAGTATCAATTGCAGGCGCAACTATAGTATCTATTGCCGGTATAGCATATTGGCTGCCGCAACTGTTTCCAATGCTGTCATCAGCAATAGAAAATAAAGTCTCCCAGAACGGAGTTCTTTCCTGCAGGTAAAATTTATTGTTGTCATATAGCAAATTATCTATAGCATGATTTATTACAATACCATCCGTTATAGATCCGTTTGCCTGTAACTTAACAATGTTATTAACAAAGTTACTTGGGGCAAACAACGCATAAATGTTAAGTGATGCATCAATTTCCAAATCATAAAAGCTTGAAACAATGCCACCGATTGTGCGCTCCCATACCGGGTTTCCTGATGTATCAATACACATCAGCATGGGGTAAGCATTCCCGGAAACTAATGGACCTGCAGCCCCGGCAAGAATATACTTATCCGTCCCGAATTTTATCATTTTATTAACATACTCAAGTTTGATACCGGGAGCCGCGTGGTATCTTTTAACAGTTGAAAAATTCCCGGCTGTATCCGCCTGGCAAAATGCTATTCTGAAGTACGTTATCGGAAGGTCAGTGTTTGTTCCTGTCATGAAAATTTTATCGCCATTTAAAAGTCCCCTGCTGAACTCAAATTTTTCTGGTGCATTTAGTGCGATTAATCTTTTTTTCCAGCACATATTACCGGCCGCATCCAGCTTAAAATATTCGTTTCGCGTTGTCCTTACAATAATATTCCCTCCGCCTGCATCAAACAACCCTCCTAACTGAACATTGAATGGGAACAGCGGGTTCATAATAAGGCGCGACCAAAGCAAGTTTCCATTTGCATCTATTTTTCCGACAGTAGAATTGGTATCGCTTGCAAGTGTATATGCAAATGAAGAATCAGGCAGGTAAATAATCCGGATTACAAAATCATTGGCATGCCGGTAAATATTTTTTGCCCACAAAACAGTGCCGGAGCTATCCGTCTTAACCAGGCTGAAGTTCTTACTGGTGGAAGTGTTCATGTCTTTTGCCATAAAAACCAAATTTCCATCAAAGGTTTTTACCATGAATTCATAGCTATATAAATTACTATAGCTATATGTTATATTTTGACCAGCAGCATATCCTGAGAAAAGCAACAATGCAAACAACATTACCTGTCTGATCAGACCGGCAGGTTGTTGTCTGAAAAATAGCCCGGATTTATTTTTATGATTCATGGATACTTCAAAAATAGCAAACATATCTGGATGGGCATTACTACCGGTAAACTGGCTGGTTCTGCATCCAATGAGAGGAACAGGCGTGAAGACAGGAGTTAGTCTGCCGCGGAAATGGTTAATACAATCAACCTGGAATCAAAAGGGTCAAGGTTTTCTTTCAGTGACTTAAAAAAATTATCACCATATTGCAAATAGTAAGGAATAAAATTTTCATACCGTTCCTGGAAAGTATTTCCCGGAAATATTTTTTCTCTTAGTTTTTTTAACTGGTTAATATTTACTTCCTGCTTTTTCTTCTCCGCCCTGATGAGCCTTGTTTCTAAATTTTTAAAGCTGTTTAGGGTTTTCTGCTTTTCCCCTTCTATAGAAGCTAATAACGGAGGATCAGACGGATCGGCTTTTTGTTTTAGGTTTTCAAAAATACTTGCAATTTCATTCATCTCTTTTTCAAGAGAAATTGCTTCCGTAAATTTCTTTGTAATAAAATTTTTGATCATAGCGTCTTCCTCTTGCATTAAATCAGCAACAGTTACATTCAATTTATTCATTTTTGAAGAGGCGTGTTCATCAATCAATAAAACAGAATTGCGTAACATCAGCACCGGAAAATTAATTTTATAAAAATCAAACATTCCTTTATACTCCAGCCAATAACTGATTTCTCCTGGTCCCCCGACATAAGCGAGGTTGGGTAATATTTTTTCCTGGTAAAGCGGGCGCAAAACAACATTCGGGCTGAAATTCTCCGGATACTTCTTTAATTCATTTAAAATTTCTGTTTCGGAAAACACCAATTGTGAATTGTGAATTGTGAATTGTGAATCATTCTTTTCAATTCTCTTTCTTGAATTTTCCTGCAGGTAAAACAAATTAATCTCTCTCGGGTTCACCTGCAGCTTATATTTTCTGTCAAGCAGGGAAATCGTTTCACTTATTTTTTTGAAAGAAGAATTATTTTTCAAATCATCTCCCATGATTTCAGAAAATTCGGCTTTTAATTTCCTGTCAGCGCCATCCAAAATCACCAATCCGAATTTTGAAAACAAATGATGAACAAGAAAGCGCGTGGCATCAGAAAGTTTTTTGTTTTTTAAATACGCGTTTTCAAATACGCTTAAAATTTTTACACCATTTTCGCTTCCGGCAATTAATGATTTTAATTCTTCAAAAACAGGAGCGAGTGAATCAGTGGCAATTTTTCCGCAGGCTCCTTCCTGATCCTGGTTCCACAGAATTTTTTTTCCGAAAAGATGAAAATGATTGATCTCTTCAAAATCATTGTCTTCGGAAGCCATCCAATATACCGGTACAAAATGGAACAGGGGATAATGCTGTTTTAATTTTTCTGAAAGATTGACAGTTGAAATTATTTTGTACAA
>DATEMK010000051.1:0-4345 GCA_035275625.1 Bacteroidia bacterium | reverse complement strand
TTAAATATTCAATTTTAATAAAACAAAAGCATGCTTCTCTTAATAACCTGCAAAAGTTGTTTGAAAAATTGAGTTTTATCTTTCTAAATAAAATATTCTATTTCAGGTTTCCTTCCTTTGCATCATTAATCATCTTCTCATTGGCGACAATAACAATTTCCACGCGCCTGTTCTTTGTTCTGCCTTCATCGGTGCTGTTATCCGCCACGGGTTGCTTAGAGCCGTTTCCCACGGTAGTCATCCGGTCGCGCGAAACACCTTTTGAAATAAGATAATTAGCAACACTTTCAGCACGTTTCCCGGATAACGGTTCATTGATGGCATCGGTTCCGGTATTATCCGTGTGACCTGAAATTACAATTTTGGTTTCAGCATTATTCTGAAGCGATTGCGAAAACTTTGAAAGTGCATCCTGCGATTGCGCGCTAAGCGTGCTGGAATTGGTTTCAAATAAAATGCCGGCATCAAACGTGACTTTTAAACCTTCACCGTTATTAATCTTTTCAACTTTGGCTTCTTTGATTGCTGCTAATTCTTTTTCCTGTTTGTCCATTTTATGACCGATTAAACCACCGGCAACTCCGCCCACTACTCCGCCAATTACAGCTCCTAATGCGGTATTTCCTGCTGCATGGCCAATTACACCGCCCGTAACCGCTCCGGAACCGGCACCAATTGCGACTCCTTTATCCTGTTTGCTCATTTTATTTGTGGGACCGCACGAGAGAAGAAAAGATACCAGTAATGAAAATGCAAGCGTGTTTTTAAGATATTTCATATTGTTTAAATTTTTAACCAAATTGCTAATCCTAAAAAAGCATGCCACGGCCGTTCATGCGGGTATCCCCTTCGCGGCAATGTCATTAAGTTAAGGAATATTTTAGTTTACGGTTCACCAATCAGGCCCCACCTAACCTCTCCGGAGGGGAGGGATGCTGACGCGTATGATCGAATTTCATTTAACGGGCTTAGCTTACTGACATTGCCCTTTGCGGTATAGAAAAATTCCGGGGCAGCAAATTTCGTTTTCAGGTAAACAATTTTCCGTTTAAAAATTTTTCTTATTAACCCGGGATAAAAGTTCTTCCGTGTGTCCCCGAAATGTGAAAAAATTATTATTTTTGAAAGAGAAATTAAAATACACAGCTTATGAAAAAATCTTTACTCCTGATCACCACAATTTTTGCAAGTATAACCGGCCTGAGATCCCAGAACCTGTTTACCAATCCTGATTTTGAATTGTACTCAAGCTGCCCTCTTGACCAGGATGAGGTGTATAAATGCATTGACTGGTTTAACATCATTCATAGTTCCGATTATATGAACTGCAACTATACCTGCTGGACAGGTCAAACTATTATAGGAGCCCAAAGCGGAACAGGTTATATGGGCTTTGCAAGCTATGACGCTCCTCATGCGACAGAAGCCATTGCACAGGAATTGAGTTCGCCACTTGTTGCAGGGAATACCTATAATATTTTCTTATATGCAAAAAAAACTACCGGACCTAATTATGTTAACAATTGCGGTGGAGTATGTTTTTACGGATGGACGGGTAACCCATTCCTCACCGGGGCTTCCGGCATTTGCCCGGAGGATTCAGGCGGAGTATTGCTTGGCTGCACGGATTCGGTTATAAATACTTTATGGCAGCCCTATGATGTTACATTTACTGCCCCGGCTGCGTTTGATATGATTGGCATGTCGGTAGGATGCCAGTTCAACAACGCCTGCGGAGAATATATTTTTATTGATAACCTGACGATGGTCATATCTTCAGTTGCGGAAAATGAAATGAGCTTGAATGGAATCAAAATATTCCAGGATGAGGGGAAAGGGCACCTGAACGTTTCGTTCACGATGACGAAAAATTCAAACATGACATTTTCGCTTGTAAATCTTTTGGGAGAAACCATCTTTACAGAACAGAAGAAAATCTTCAGCGGAACTGTGAAGGAACAATTTCAAATTTCAAATATTGCCGGTGGAATTTATTTTCTCAAAATAGATGCTGACAACATCCATGTTGCAAAAAAAGCGCTCATTTCCCGTTAGGAAAAAAATTTGAGTTACCTGTAAAAATTATTTTTCAAACGGAGGCGCCAGTAAAGGATAGTCTTACACGGACTGCTTATAAAAAATTTTCGTTGAAGAATTATTCCAACCTCCGAGTACTTTTGAATGCGAGGTACAGATATCCTGCAAAGAATCACTGGCATCTTCTGAAAAGCCTTTTTTCGGATATGCACAAAAGAGACAAAAAGCCTCTGTCTGGCAGAACCTGTTCCACAATTGCTCCAATTCTATAGTTGCGTTCTTATTACCCTGGTCCCAGAGAATAGCAACCATTTCACCAAAAGCCCTCACCCTTCCTGAATTCTTGCGGGCACGGCTGATAAGAGAAGACACAAACTCTTTAAAAAGTGTTTCATCAGGAACATCATTCACCATAAATTTTGCAAGAGCATCTTTTGCATTAACAGGAATATACTGATTGATCATTTTCAGGGTATTTATATCCAGGCCTGTTAACTGCAAACGCATTTCAAGCGCCTTAAGATGTTCGGCAGTCGCAATAATAATTACCGCATCACCGGCTACAAATCCGCTTGCCGCGAAACGTCCGAGCGTATTAAGAAAAGTGTTTACATCATCATAAATCTGAACGAGATGATCGGTTGAAGCAATTTCTCCCCAAAATACCTGGGCGTTACATTCTTTCCATTCTTTATTCTGCTCCATTCAATTAAGTTTTAATTTGTAAATGTAATGTATTTTCGACTGGCATGTTTTCGACCTGCAATTTTTCAGCCAGCTTTCATTCGGCTTCTGTCAGTCATCTTCACCAGAAGTTCCATACTTTTTTCCCGTTGCATTTTTATTTACAAAATAAAATTGGTTATTGCTTTTACCCAGGCAGCTAAAACTTTTTTAACCTTCCCCGGAAGAAAAGTTTTGTATAGCCTGGTTTTTGATTTTTAAAAAACAGAAATTTTTAAGCCGGTTAAATATTAAAATTCAGCATTAAAGTTCCTGGTTTCATGAATCCTTATATGGCACATTGTTTTAAACACATTGATTGAAACTAATTATATTTTTCAAAAATTATTTTAATGGAGAACAGCGTTAAATCTTTTTTTGAATTAAAACAATGGGGAAATTTTATTTATCCTGTGGTAAAAAGAAGAAAAGGCAACTTGAAAATTGATGAATGCCCGTTTTGCGGAGCACGCCATACGCATGATTTAGGGGAAGGGCACAGAATTCCCCATTGCACAGATAAGCATGGCTACTTAAAAGAAATTATTATAAATGGAAATATTTTAATACAGGCAAGAGGGTATTTTATAGAAGAATACTAATTTTTTAAAAGGAGCCTTTATTCATTCAACCAGCCAATCCCATTTTTCACCTGCAATCCGTTTTTCTCTCAAACAACAATATTTTTCCGGGTGATCGAAACATTTTGATATTTTAATTCCCTGCGCATATCTGTGAAACTGATTATGATACTCTCCCGGTTCAGCTAAAATTTGAGGCTTTCGCTGTAATTAAAAATTAATTATTTCCTGCTTTGAGGAAAAATGTTCTCAATTTTTTCAGAACGATAAACATTTGTTAGTTTTAGTCTATAGCAAAGAATTCCTATATTTATTATATATCCTTTTCCTCCATTATTCTATGTTCTTTCATTTCATCTTTTAAAGATTCCATTTTTCAATGTGGCATATTTATTTAATTCTCAGGAGAAATTAATGAACGAATCATTATACAAATATTTTAACATTTAAAAATCAAAATCAAAATGGCAGAAAATCAAAAAAATCAGCAAACCACCGGAAGTCAAGCCGGAAACCAAGATCAGGCAGGTAATTCCGGGGAAAGAAAAGTTGGTACCGAAGAAGGCCAGGGCACTAAAATGCCGGGTCGCGAATCCCGCACTCCGGTAGCGAAACAAGAGGAGGAAAACAAGTCACAGGGAAAATCCGGTGATGAAGCAGGCAGGCAGGGAACGGCACAAGAAAGCAACCGGGATGCAAACCAGGAAAGAAATGACGGTAAGCAAGATGGAAACCGGGGACGTTAGAATCTGAAAAAAACAGGATGACCGTAAAAGGCATCCTGTTTTTAAAATTAAAATCTAAAAAATTATCATGGGAAATATATTATATGCAATCGCAGTCATTCTCGTAGTAGTGTGGCTTATCAGCTTTGTTGCATTTCATGTAGCAAGCGGTCTTATACACATCCTCCTTGTTATTGCGGCTATAGCCGTACTATTAAGACTGATACAGGGAAATAAACCAGTTTAACCAAATAATAAATAATATTATTAACTAATAAA
>DATEMK010000050.1:0-5115 GCA_035275625.1 Bacteroidia bacterium | reverse complement strand
TGTGTGTGCCCGCCCGATACTGTGAGGCAGAGAAAGGGAAACCCGGGAGGTGAAGAATTAATTAAGTTGTCTTTGATGGCGAAATGTGCAAGCACATGCGCCTGCATGTGATTTACCTCTATGACAGGAATGTTCAAAGCAAGCGCAAAAGACCTGGCAAAAGAAGATCCCACCATCAATGATCCGATCAGGCCGGGGCCATTGGTAAAGGCTACGGCATCCAGGTCATTTTTTCCTACTTTTGCTTCCTTTAAAGCGCGGGCAATCACAGGGATAATGTTCTTCTGGTGCGCCCGCGATGCAAGTTCAGGGACAACACCGCCATACAGCTCATGAACCTTCTGATCGGCAATGATGTTTGAAAGAACAATATTGTTCCGGGTAACCGCAGCCGAAGTTTCATCGCAGGACGATTCAATGCCTAATATCAATGCTTCTTTTTCAGTCATTCTTCAGATAAAAAGAATTAATTTTCAGTCGTTAAAATACCGGATGAACAGTTACTCTGATTATTTGTATAAAGAGTAATTTTTAATTTCAATATTATTAAAAAGGCCCTTAACATATTTGTCGGTTTAATTTCAGCAATCATGTTTTTATTGCTGACATCTTTTGTGATGGTTCGCCTGCCTGCAGTGCAGACCCTCCTGGTAAAGAAAATTTCCGCATATCTTTCTTCTGAATTAAAAACAAAAGTAAGCATTGGCTCTGTTCACCTGGAGCTGGTTAAAAAGATAGTCCTGAAAAATATTTATATAGAAGACCAGCATCACGATACGCTGTTATCAGCCTACCTTTTAAAAGCGGACATCAGCAAACTTAACAGGCAGGAACACACAATCAATTTAAGCGGGATTGATCTGCAGAGAGCAAGAATAAAATTGCAGCGCTACAAAACAGATGATGGTTTAAACATTCAATTTATCATTGATTATTTTTCCAGCGCTGAAGCCGACACCACCCCTGCCAGGAAATGGGGGTTGTCAGCGGAGAACCTCCGGTTATCAGATGTCCGGTTTTCTCTTCATGATCATCGCTATAGCGATTGCCTGCCTGTGGTGAATTTCAGCGACCTTGATATAGATAATTTGCAGGCTCATTTTACTAATATTAAGATCATTGATGATTCATTATTTACGGAGGTTAAAAATATTTCGTTCAGAGAGAAATCAGGGTTTACATTAAAACAATTTATTGCTCATGCAAAAATCGCCCCTGATGAAATGCGTTTTGATAACCTCGATATTCTCACTGCGAACAGCAGCGTTAAAACTGATCTTGTTTTTTCTTACAATACGTTCGATGACTTTAATCATTTTTTAACAAAGGTGAATTTCAACTCGGAATTTCTGACTTCAGATGTTTCCTCTAAAGATATTGCTTATTTCACTTCTGAACTGATTGGCTTTGACCGGAATATTTTGCTGTCAGGACTGGTGCGGGGAACTGTGGAAAAGTTTAAAGCTAAAAATCTTACCCTTAATTACGGAGAGCAAACTGTTTTCAAAGGAAACGTAAACCTGGAAGGGCTGCCGGATGTGAGTGAAACATTTATTGATCTTGTTGCGGATAACTTTACCACTGCAGGCAAGGATATAGCAACTATCCCGGTGGGAAAGTTTACTGAACATGCTACATTAAAGCTTCCCGCAGAAATAATGCGGCTTGGAACCGTCAACTTCAAAGGAAAATTTACCGGTTTCTATAATGACTTTGTAGCTTATGGAAACATCCATACTGAATTGGGATATCTCACTTCTGACCTGAACCTGAAATTTGAAAAAACACCTTCTTATTCAGGACATCTTAAAACGTATGATTTTGACATTGGCAAACTCTTTAATTCAGAAAAAATTCTTGGCAGGCTTTCCATGAATGTTGAATGTAAAGGAACTAATTTCAATCTTGATAAAATTGCAGCGTCTGTAAAAGGAACGGTAAACAGCATTGATCTTTTTAAATACAACTATAAAAACATCACGCTGGACGGAAATCTTGCAAAAAAACTTTTTAACGGTTCACTCGCTATTGAACAAAATGATCTGCACCTGAAGTTTGACGGAAAAGTTGATCTGTCAAAAAAAATTCCCCAGTATGATTTTAATGCCGCTATAAAAGATGCGCGTCTGGCAAATCTGAATCTGATAAAAAGAGATTCTTCGTCAACCCTGTCCGTTATTACTGAATTTCATATCACGGGTAACACGATTGACGATATGGACGGATATATTAAACTGAAACAATTTGAATATACCGAGGGCAATCATTCAATTGATGCCGATGAAATTAAACTGGAATCGGATGCAAACGGAAATGAAAAATCTATCCGGGTTACTTCTGATTTTGCTGATCTTGATATACGCGGTTACTACCGGAGATCATCAGCAGTTAAAGCATTCGGAAATTTATTAAGCAGGTATTTACCAAGCGTTGAACAAAAAATGGTTACGGTAGGCGAAAATCAAAATTTCACCTATAGTTTAAAGCTGAAAAACACTTCCCCGGTCCTGGGGATGTTTTTGCCATCGCTTAAAATAGATTCTAATACTGTTCTTTCAGGAAATTTTAATTCTCTCATAAATGATTTCAGCCTCCGGTTAAATTCTGACCGTGTTGAGTATGGTGATTTCAAGTTTAATAAAGTAGTGGTATCAGGAAAAACCAATGCAAATAAGTTTGATGTGAACCTGAGTGTAAATGAAATGAACTTTCACGACAGCATAGCCATTCGCGAAATGCTGATTGCGGGAGAAACAAGAAAAGATTCTGCTTTTTTTAACATGGATTTTACCGGGAAGGATTCCACATTCAATCATCTTCATCTCAATGGCAACTTAGATTTTACTGCGCTCCGCCAGACAATCATTCATCTCAATCCGTCAGATATTCTTATTGAAGGAGAAACATGGAAAGTAAATGATGTGAACCGGATAATTATTGATACTGCATTTACACAGGTCAATAATCTCGCCTTTCAATCAGGCATTCAAAAGTTTGGAATGGAAGGAAAAATTTCAGCAGATGAAAATGACCAGTTAAAATTTCTTTTGGAAAAATTTGATCTGCATAAATTAAATAAAATACTGAATCTATATGGTGTTGATATTGCAGGAAGCGCGGATGGAAAAATTTCTATAGCAGGTATTACTCATGTTCCAAAAATTTCTTCGGACCTGGCGATAGCAGATTTCGCCTTTTTTGATGACACGCTTGGGACAGCTTTAATGAAAGTAATCTGCAACACCCGCTTACAAACAATTGACGTGGATGCAACTGTGAACAGAAATGATATAAAGAATATCACAGTGAGCGGAAAATACCTGATAAAACAGCCTCATGATGAATTGGATTTTTCGGTAAACATTGTAAAAACGAATGTGCAGCCCTTCGGGCATTACCTGAACAGCTTTGCTTCAGACCTGAGAGGTTACCTGAGCGCTGACCTGAAACTAAAGGGCACGGCTTCTAAGCCTGTTCTTACCGGCTCTGTTAAATTGCAAAAGACAAGTTTTGTAATTGATTACCTCAATACCCGTTACAGTTTTTCGGATAATGTGACCGTTACAGAAGAAGGATTTATTTTTAATAACATTACCGTAAATGATGACAATGGCCGAAAAGCGATTTTAAATGGAAGAATTTATCACAATCATTTTGAGGACTTCGGATTGCACCTGGATATTCACCCTGATAAATTTATGTGCCTGAACACAAAAAAATCACAGAACGAATTGTTTTACGGTTCAGCGATTGCTTCCGGGGTGGTGACTATATCAGGTTTTTTTGACAACCTCAGTTTTGACGGAACATTAACTTCTGAAAAAGGAACACATATATATATACCGCTTTCTAACCCGGAAGAAGTAGGTGAAAGCGGATTTATAACATTCATCTCTCACGATGCGGACAGTGCAAAAAAAATTGAAGCGGAGCCTGTGGATTTTTCAGGCATCAATATGGATTTCACCTTTGAAGCCACACCGGATGCTGAAATAGAACTGGTGTTCGATGAAAAGATCGGTGATATTATGAAAGGCACCGGGTCCGGAACTATCAACATGATAATTGATCAGTTCGGTACTTTTAATATGTACGGGGAATATATAGTGGAAAGAGGAGATTATTTATTTACCCTGCAAAATATCATCAATAAAAGATTTGATGTTGCAAAAGGCGGATTTCTTAAATGGAATGGTTCACCTTCTGATGCCATCATTGATTTGAATGCCAACTATAAGTTAAGGGCAAGTCTTTATGATCTTTTACCTGAAGACACTTCTTTAAAAAAACGAACGGATGTAATTTTAAACCTCAGCCTTAAAAATAAATTGATGAATCCCGATGTGATTTTCAGAATTGATATTCCTAACATTGATCCTACCACGGAAAGCCTTGTGAAAAGCAATATCAGCACCCAGGAGGATGTAAATAATCAAACCTTGAGCCTGCTTGTCCTGAATCGCTTTCAACCGGGGCGCAATACAAAAGGAACTGCAAATTCAGGCGGTTCTTTTGAAGCCAATGCAAGTGAGCTTTTATCAAACCAGTTAACAAACTGGGCCCAGTCACTGACAAATGCAGTAGATATAGGAATTAATTACAGAGCTGCTGACAAAATCAGCAGCCAGGAACTGGAAGTTGCTCTTTCCACAAAACTATTTAATGACCGGTTAACGCTTGATGGTGTGGTGGGAGTTACAGGCACTAATGAAACCACTCAGCAAACCAGCAGCATCGTTGGCGATTTTAATGCCGATGTGCAGGTCAGCAATAACGGCCGCTTTCATTTTAAAGCATTCAACCGCTCTAATAACAATACTTTTCTGAATTATTTTAACTCCCTGTACACACAGGGTATTGGGATTTACTACAGGCAGGATTTTAATACTGTCGGTGATCTTTTCAGAAAAAAAGAAAAACCACAGAAGAATAAACCGCAGGATACTTCGAGCACGGATGGCTCAAAATAAATTGTTAAACTGCTGAATTGCTAAATTGCTTAAAAAGCAAATTCAGTAATTCCTTCTTCCTGCGACAAGTTGACTTATCAAAATGGCTTTCTCAGTCAATTTGACTTTTTTATTTGCCATTTCCTGAAATAATTTCCGAAAAAAT
>DATEMK010000049.1:0-2927 GCA_035275625.1 Bacteroidia bacterium | reverse complement strand
GAAAAAACATTTACAATTCCTGTTGCTGTGTTGCATAACAGTATTACAAACAAAAGCACAAAACTGCGCAATCACCTCCGTAGGTTACCCGCCTATCATGGATTTAGGTACGGGGTATTGGCAGGGAGCCCAGGGCGGCTTATATCCGAATGGCTCCAACTATCGCCCTCTGTCACACAATCAGCAGGGGTTATTGATTGCCTCGCAAATTCAACCCCTTGATGCTTCAGGTAATATTGATGTAACAAACGGAAAAATAATCTGGCTTTCGATAGGAATGTCAAATACTACTATGGAAACACAGGTGTTTATTCCTATGGCAGACACCTTTCAGAATAAAAATCCAAAGCTGGATTTAATTGACGGGGCGCAGGGCGGGCAAGACATTAATGTAATTATTAATCCAAACGATAATTTCTGGCAGGTAATTAATAACCGGCTTGCCACAGCAGGTTATACTCCGGACCAGGTTCAGGCAGTGTGGTTTAAGCAGGCTGAAGCGCAACCCAGCGATACCTCATTTGCAACCTATCCAGATGGGCTTAAAAGTAAGTATCGCACTGTAATGCAAATCATCAAAACAAAATTTCCAAATACAAAGCTTTGCTATCTCTCCGACAGAATTTATGCAGGGTATGCCACCACAACTTTAAACCCTGAGCCGTTTGCCTGGTATACCGGGTGGACCGTAAAAAGATTAATTGAAGACCAGGTAAACGGTGACACCTCTCTTGCTTATTCGGGTGCAAACATACGCGCGCCCTGGCTTTCCTGGGGCCCAAGTCTATGGGCGGATGGAACAACGCCCCGCTCAGACGGACTGAGCTGGATTTGTCCTGATGATTATAATTCTGATGGAACACATCCTTCCGTTACCGGGCGACAAAAAGTTGCCGACCTTCTTTTTAGTTTCTTCACCACAGATTCTACATCTGTTCCCTGGTTTCTCACTCCAACCGCCACAGGAATCATAAATGGAAACAATCAGCAATTATTTTCTTTTTATCCTGATCCGGCACTCACCGAAATAAAAATCAATCTTACATCAACAAATAATTTCACCGCAGAAATAATAAATAGTATTGGCGAGACTGTTTCACAAACACAGAACCAAAACAGGATTGATGTTTCACAATTACCTGGCGGCATTTATTTTCTGAAAGTCAAAACAGCTAATAATTTCTATTTCCGGAAGTTTATTAAGAAGTAATCCAAAATGACGTTGCAACTTCTTTCGTCCCAACCGAATTGCCTTTTCAGGGCCCCGGTTGTTTTACTTTAAAGCCGAAGTAATTTTTCTTTTTCAACTCACCAAAAAATAAAACGGCAGGGTTTTGTTCATTGCTGTTCAATCATCGTGAAACAGTAGCAAGAGTTGTTGCCTTTCCGACAGTCCCGATTTTCCGGATTCTCGGTATCCAGGCTTCACGGGCTTCCAGGTTTTCACGTGTCACATCATGCCATTCCAGCACATACACTTCACCGTGAAACACTGCAACGCCTGTCGGTGTCCATGGGCTTGTCTCCTGGAGGATGGTGGATATTTTACCTCCGGTCGTTATTTTGAGAACGCTCCGGCTTCCTGTTGCAGCCGCATAAATTATTCCGGTTGAGTCAACAGCCAATCCGCGGCAATAGGAAGGCACTGTTTCCAACGGCAAATCATTGCCGCTTTTTCCAACGAATGTCGCAATGGTGGACATGGTCCCGTTCATTGTAATCTTCCGGATGGTGTTCGAATCAGGATTACTTGCCTCAGAGATATAAAGTGAGCCATCAGTGCCGGCAGCCATACCATTGACGAATTCAAATATTTTATTGCTCACCAAAACTGATTCTTTTCCGCCAGGTGTCCTTCTCATAATTTTTGCAGAAGCAGGACGGGTATCAGCATAGTAAATGTTTCCGTCACTGCTAACAACGAGGTTAAAATCGGAGCACATAATAAGAGCCGGCTTGCTGCCTTGCGGTGTCACTCTTTCAAAATAACCTCCAAAACTTTTTTGTGATTCTGCGAAATAACCCATCGGGTCAATAGCCATCCAGTGAAACCTCGAAGAAGGCATGTAGGTGAGTTTACCCTGCTTATCAGACTTCCAGGCTCCTTTGCCTGTATCGGTAAAGTAAATCTGTCCATACTTATCAACTACAATACCCGAGCCGGGATGAGCAGATGCTGTGGTTGGAACCAGCGCTTGAAGGAAAAGAGAAAAAATCAAAATCAACAACGTCTTCATTCTTGTATTGCTAATTGTCCGGTAGAATTTCCTTTTTTGATGCCTGTCATCTTAAAGCAAAACTAATTTTTCTTCTTTACTTTTCAAAACTTTTTCAATTTATAAATCATTTGTCCCTTCAAGCGAAAGTAATTTTTCTTTTTCAATTCACCAAAAAATAAAACGGCAACTCTTCTCAATGACTTCTTCCATTCCAAAAATTGCTGGTTTATTGGCACGTTTTTTTTAACATGAAATATTTATCTGCTAAAAAAACAAACACATGAAAAATTTCTTGTATGTGATCGCAGTGATCCTGGTACTCGGGTGGATAGCAGGGTTGATGCTGAAAATTGCCGGAGGGCTGATTCATTTGCTGTTGGTTATCGCTGTTATAGCTATACTAATAAATATTATTCAGGGCAGGAAACCACTGTAACTGAGATTCATTGAAACATGGAAGAATTAATCGGCAAACTAAATACCATAAAAGGTAAATTAGTTATTGAGGGGATTACCTATGACTATGAAGAATTCAGGGATCCGAACAGACCTCATAATTTCAGAACAATAGTTTTTTACCGCCCGGGAAAAGATTCGCTTATCATTGAATTTGATACAGAAAAAGATGTTTTACAAAAGGCAGCAGAAAAAGTTTTGAAATAAAAAAACCGTTCCTTTAAGAGGAGGTTTATACAAATAATTCAATTG
>DATEMK010000048.1:0-2296 GCA_035275625.1 Bacteroidia bacterium | reverse complement strand
TACCTCGTAAATGCCAAAGGAGAATTAAATTTCAAAACGACAGAAAAAAAATTTGATTTTCCTGGATTAAAAAATAATATTCAGACTTTCCGGTGGGTCCGTGTAAAAGATTTAACGGAAGGTGAATTCACTTTTCCCATTGATAAAAAAGCAGCTTCTTTTTTAAAAAGTTTTAAACGCTGAATTTATTTTATAAGCCTCACATTAAGGTAACCCTGGTTCTCGAAATAATTCTTAAGCTCATTTGCCAAAACACGGTTTTCAATTCCGCTTATCGCGACATGATATTTTTTTAAACCTGCCGATGCTTTTGTAACAATGTAAACTTTTTCCACATCTTCTTTGAGATAAAGATCATTTGCAATATAGATAGTATGCAGCAAATCTTCCGACCTCCATAATGAAAGACTAAACCCCGAAAGCGTTTCCGAATTTCCCAAACAATCCGTTACACTGTTGCAATTAAAGATGCTGTCTAATTCAGGTGTTATCTGCAACAGATCAATCTCTTCAACTTTTACCCGGACAACTCCGTGCTTATAGCTGCCGATCCTTCGGGCTGCACCTTCTGTAAGATCAATGATCCTGTTTTTTGAAAATGGTCCGCGGTCATTAACCCGGACAATAATAGTATAATTGTTTTTAAGATTTGTAACTCTCAGGTAGGTTCCGAAAGCGAGCGTGCGATGTGCGGCTGTGTAATCAGCCATATTAAACAATTCACCGCTTGCCGTTTTTTTGCCATGAAAACCTTCTGCATAAAAAGATGCATACCCTTCCTCCGAATATTTTTTAGCTGAATTATTTTCATTTCCTGAATTTTTTAAGAATAAAAAAAGTAATAATATAATTATTGCCCGTTGCAGCATAAAAATTTATTGTAGAGTAAAAGTATAACAAGTTATGAAAAATAAAAAACGAAAATTAAATCAAAAAATTACAGTGCTTCAAATTGTAATGGTACACCAGGATTATCCAAGCCGGTGTCTTATTATATCCTCCACCTTTTGCACCAACTGCATGGGGTTATAACTTCTCCAGTTCATCTGGTTTAATTCTCCTCCGAAAACAAGATAAAAATCAATATTATTCAGTTCGAATTCTTTCAGCACATGTGTTCTGAAATTCACCGCTGCTATCCAGCCTTCTTCCACATCTTCGAACCATTCATTATAATAACAATCATCAGAAGCATGAAAATTCAATACATTTTCACCGATTAAAATAAATTTACTTATCCCATTCTTAATCATTGAATCAATCACATCACGCTTCAGTATCATGATGTCGTTATTGATGGCGTCATTCCACTCGCCCAAAAATTCCAGTATGGCATGGCCCTTTTCGTAATCCGCATACAGTTCCTTCATATACAAGGTACCTGATCCGAAATCATCCCATTGAGGATGGATGTAGTAATTATAAATGGTATTACTGTAAACAAACTCGCTGTATTCGCGCCCGTAAAACGGGGACAATTCATCCTCTTCCGCTGAATAAAGTTCGCGCCATGAATAAAAGGGTTCAATGTCCTGCATTTAAGTCATGAGTTTTTAGTTCGGAGTCCAAAGATTATAGGTTACGGTTGCAAAATTATAGAGTTTTATTTTGAGAAAAATTTTCTTTTGAAATTTCTTCTGCAGATTTTTTAACCGGGTATGCTGTGTTTTTCAAAAAAATCTTGTAGGTTTGTTCACTGTACTCTATGAAAAAAGTATTCTTCGGTATTATGATTGCAAATTTCATTTGCGTTGAGCCTTCTTTTGCAGGCGGCTTCCAGGTAAACCTGCAGGGACAAAAGCAGGCGGCTATGGGGCATTGCGGAATAGGTTCGGTTACCGATGCAGCGGGAATTTTTTTTAATCCCGGCACGATAAGTTTTTTAAATGCCAATTCGGTTACAGCCGGAGTAAATTTGATTTTTCATAAAACCCAATATCTCGAGGCTTTTCCCGGCATTTATTCTGCCAAAACAAAAAACACTACCGGCACACCCGTTAATTTTTACGGCACATTTAAACTTTTGAAAAACAAAAAACTTTCAGCGGGGTTGGCAATCAATACTCCTTTCGGCAGCAAGGTGATGTATGAAGAAAACTGGAAAGGACAATTTTTGCTGCGGGAAATTAATTTGAAAACTTTTTTTATTCAGCCAACGCTGTCATATAAAATAACGGAGAAAATAGGCATCGGAGCCGGGTTTGTTTATTCCACCGGCACTATGAAATTGCGTAAAGCCATTCCCGCCCAGTTTATGGATGAAAATTATGGTGAAGGTATTTTGGAGGGTAAGGCT
>DATEMK010000047.1:0-20852 GCA_035275625.1 Bacteroidia bacterium | reverse complement strand
ATGAAAAAAGGTAAAGTAAAATTTTTCAATAGCTCCAAAGGATTTGGATTTATTGCAGACAACGAATCAGGACAAGACATTTTTGTTCATTCTTCCGGTTTAAAGGACGATATTCGTGATGGTGACGAAGTCACATTTGATGTAGAACAAGGTAAAAAAGGTTTAAATGCAGTTAACGTACAACAGGCAGGTTAAATAATTTTATTCATTCATCAAAGAGGCTGTCTCAAACTTATGTGACAGCCTTTTTTGTTTTTTAACCTTTTCCAAAATTTAATGCTCTGAATACATTAGAAAAATTTCTGAATAATGATTGTCGTTAACATACTCTTCATTGATTTATTACAGCGGGTTTCTTATTAACCCTCACATTATCCGAAGTTACAACACAATTATAAACCCTATTATTTAACATTGGCAGCGTGTTCCCGCAAAAGAATATAGCAGTTGCCGGATATTCCTGCTGCCTTCCAAATATTTCTATATTTGAGAAATATTCGGCAGATTTTAATGGAAAACCCTCTTACATTTAAATGTTATGCATCATTGTTGGCTGCATAGCAACTTGAAACATTCTGCAAGAAACTAACAGAAAATAAATTATGAAATTAACCCATCCACGAATTTTATTGGTCAGGACAGCTTGGATGAAATATTATGAAGGAAGGGCAAATAATGACCCGCCAATGTCAGGTGCTAAATACATAAAGGAAAACAAAACTGGTGGTGAGATTTATAATTTTAAAAGTCGCAACGGAAAAGTTTTGGGTTACATTCCCAATATTGGTAATTTGGACATTGACAAACTTGGAGCAAAATCATCAGATAAGAATATTAAAAATGTAATTGTCGTTTTTTGTGCAACTCATCCCGTGGAAAAAGGAATGCGTGTTGTTGGTTGGTATAAAAATGCTACTGTTTTTAGACATCCCCAGGATAATTCTTTTACTTGGGGACATCATATCGTAGCAGTTAATTCAATGAGCAAAAGAATTGATTTTAATAATCGCTTTTGCAACATACCAAATACATTTGGGAGGAGCGCATTATTTTATTTTTCTTATCATCCCGAAAAAGCAAATACATTAAACAAAATTCTTAATTATATTGAAAGTGACGGCACATTATTATATCCTGTAAAAACAAAAAAGGTGGGTAAATCATCAAGACAAAATGATATTAATAAAAGATTAAAGGTTGAAAAAAGAGCGATAGATTTAGCAACCAAATATTACAGCGACAGGTATGGAATTAATAATATCAAATCAGTTGAAAAAGATAATGTGGGTTGGGACTTGGAAATAAATACAGGTGTGGTCATCTTAAAAGTTGAGGTAAAAGGGTTAAGCGGAAATCAGTTAATTGTAGAATTGACACCAAACGAATTTAAGTCATTTGACAGTGGGTCGGATAAATATAAACTGTTTGTTGTTACCAATGCTTTATTAAAAAAAACAAACTTTCAAATATTTTCATACCAACGAAAAGGGAATATATGGGTTGGTAATGACGGTAGCGAACTAAATATAAATAGAATTATGAGTGCAAGAATCTCATTAAAATAATGTTGACAAAAATACAACGAACGCATAACACAAAAATTAAAATAAATAAAAAAAGAAAGGCTTTGAGAAGTAAACAAAGTGAGTACAAGTAACAAAAAGAGTAGCGCAATTAAGCATGAGAGCATTTAAACCCTTCTTTTTTACTTCTTTAATCCCTTCTTCGTTATCTGTCATTTAAACGCTTCGAACAAACTGTATTGCTAACTCGAAACTATTTAGCTAATGACCTTTATTATACAACAAATTATGAATAACCGAACTATTTTTTTGTTCCTGTCTTTAGCAATGATTTTAATTCAAAGTTGTCTTTCAACTGCGAAATTATCAGAGTTTCCGAAAAGTGTAACTGGTTTTGACTTTGATAAAATTGCGAACTCAAAAAAAACCGATAAGGATCATGGCTGGAACGTCAAAACTGGATTTGAATATTATCTAAAAACAAATGTGGCAGATGATTCAGTTATTGTTCAAGCGATAACAGGAGCAATGAAGAGCGAAGGATTTAAAATAGAAATTGCTGACGAAGATCATGGAGCTATACTCGGAGAAAGGGGAATGAGAGCGAACGAGTGGAATTCTGTAGCTGGTGTATATTATAAAAAAGCAAACGAAGGATATGAGATGTATGTTAATTGCAAAATAACCCAGGATTTCACTGGTGGTTGGCGTGAAGATAGAGCTAAGAAAATAGGAGATAAAATTTGTGAGCTTCTTAAAAATTGTTTGCAATCCTATTCTGTGAATACGACATCTTCAAATTAGAAACAGTACCGCTCTGTAGAGACAACAAAACGGCAGATAACATCAGATTAAAAGAAATAAAAAAAAGAAGGGCTTTGTTCCGTAAACGAACGGTGATATAGCTCCCTCTACGTTATATTTAACTAAATTACATTCATTATGACAATAAACAAATTAACCCTTCCTCATCAGACCGGTGATTTATTCTTAACGGATGGCGGAATTGAAACTACTTTAATCTTTCGTGATGGTTTCGAGCTTCCTTATTTCGCAGCATTTGATTTATTAAAAGATGCGAAAGGATATAATGGAATCAGGGAGTATTACCTGCCCTATTTAAAAATTGCGAGGGATTTTAAAACACGATTTATCCTCGAAAGCCCCACATGGCGGGCTAACCGGGATTGGATAAAGAAAGTGGGTTACCCGGCTTCGGCAATAGCGGAGATCAATAAAAAAGCCATTCAGTTCCTGGTGGATTTAAGAAAAGAATTTGAAGATCAGTTAACTGAAATTATTATAAGCGGCTGCATCGGTCCACGGGGAGATGGGTATAAGGCTGAAAATAAAATGACCGTTAGTGAGGCTTCAGCGTATCACGCTGAGCAAGCAGAAGCCTTCAGCCATACACCTGCTGATATGATAACAGCCATTACCATGAATTATGTGGAAGAAGCTATTGGTATTGCAAACGCTGCTGCTGCTGTTAAGCTCCCTGCAGTCATATCCTTTACTGTGGAAACAGATGGAAAACTTCCTGGCGGAATGACTTTGAAGGAAGCGGTTGAAAAAGTGGATGAAAGCGCAACAGGGCCTCCGCTATATTATATGATTAACTGCGCTCATCCGACTCATTTTTTTAATGAATTGCAAAAAGGCGGTCAGGAACACTGGACCAGCCGGATAAAAGGAATCAGGGCGAATGCTTCCTGTAAAAGTCATGCTGAGCTGGACGAGGCCACAGAGCTGGACAGCGGCAATCCCGAAGAGTTAGGCATTGAGCATAAAAAATTAAAAAAATTATTTAACCAGCTTAATGTATTTGGCGGATGTTGCGGAACGGATGAACGGCATATCCTGGAAATTGTAAAACAAGTTCATAACTAAAAGAAAAAAATGACAACAGAAATAAATTATTTAGAAATAAATAAACAATCCTGGAATGACAGTGTGGCAGTGCACTTGAAATCCGGATTTTATGACGTTGACGGATTTATAAAAGGCAGCACTTCTCTCAAGGAGATTGAGCTTAAATTGCTTGGCGACATCCGTGGAAAAAGTATTTTGCACCTTCAGTGTCATTTCGGACAGGACACCATTTCACTCAGCAGAATGGGGGCAAATGTTACCGGAATTGATTTGTCTGACAAGGCGATAGAAAGCGCAAAAGAGCTTTCTAAAAAAGTGAATACCGACACTTCATTTATATGCTGCGATTTATATGACCTGCCAAAAAATTTAGAAAAACAATTTGATATAGTGTTTACCAGCTATGGGACGATAGGCTGGCTTCCTGATCTTGATAAATGGGGAAAAATTATTTCAGCGTATTTAAAACCCGGTGGAAAATTAATCTTTGTTGAATTTCATCCCGTTGTCTGGATGTTTGATGACAGTTTCGACAAAATCGGGTACAGCTACTTTAATGCAGGACCGATCACAGAAACGGAAACCGGCACCTATGCAGACCGGAAAGCGTCTATTACACAGCAATATGTTTGCTGGAACCATGGAATAAGTGAAGTGGTGAACAGCTTAATAAAAAACGGGCTTGAAATAAATTCGTTTGATGAGTTTGACTATTCACCTTACAACTGCTTTAAAGAAACGATAGAATTTGAACCTGGAAAATATCGCATCAAACATCTCGAAAATAAAATTCCGATGGTATATGCTTTATCGGCAACAAAGAAAAACAGCTAATAACAATTGATATAAGTCACTGCGATAATAATTCCTTTACTATAGCCGCGACCATTTTATTATCCGCCTTTCCGGCAAGCTGCTTTGATGCAACACCCATCACCTTTCCCATTTCAGCAGCAGATTTTGCCCCGGTTGATTCAATTATTTTTTTCACTTCTGCTCTTACATCAGCTTCACTCATCTGCGCGGGAAGAAATTTTTCAATGACGGCAACTTCTTCTTTTTCGTTTTTTGCAAGATCATCCCTTCCCTGCTTTTCATAAATTTCAATGGATTCTTTGCGCTGCTTCACGAGCTTCTGCAGCATTTTTAATTCATCTTCAGCGGAAAGCTCCCCTCCTGCCCCGCTTGTTTTTGCGAGAAGAATGGCGGATTTAATTGCACGTAACGCGCGCAACGCAGCTTCATCCTTTGCCAGCATGGCAGCTTTAAGATCAGATTGTATTTGCGTTTCTAAAGACATGACATCAACGAATTACCTGCCTACCAGCAGGCAGGCGAATTAAATTACGAATTTACGAATTTTTACAGCTTCCTAATTACAAATTACAATTTCATATTACTCCACACTGCTGCTGCATACTGCGACTTCTGCCTTCTGACTTCCGACCTCTGACCTCCGTCCTCTGCAGCTAATCCACCCTGTCATGCAAAAAATTATTCGGCTTGATCTCTACCTTTTTATCCTGGTCTTCAGCAAGAGAATATTTTGAAATATTATTTTCCGCAGCAGAAGGAACATCATCCAGCTTAATATTTCTTCTTTTGTATGCAGGCTCTTTTTCAAGATCAGACAAGCCATGCGGAGTGTTCAGGCGGTAATTCATTTCCTTTAATTTCATGATGCGCTCCCGTGACCTCCTGAAAAGCTCCTCATGAGGATCTTCCATAGGCGCAGCAGGTTCCTGCACAGGTTTCTTTTCTTCTGTATTTTTAATTTCAGCGCTCCCCGGAACGAATGGTGTTTTCATTACCACTTCTTCCTTCGGTTCTTCTTTTACCTCCTCCTTTTCCTTTATTTCTTCTTTTGGCGCTTCCATCACCGGCATGGAAGTATTCAGATCAACTTTAAAAACAGCTTCTTTTATTTCCGGTTCTTTTTTCTCCTGTTTCGGAATTTCAAAAACCGGCATTGAAGTATTTAAGTCAAACTTAATAATCGTTTCTTTCACTTCCGCTTCCTTTTTTTCCTCTTTCGGAGCTTCTGTTATGGGCATGGAAGTATTCAGATCAAATTTGAAAACATTTTCCTTCGGCTGAGTTTCCACTTCAAAATCAACCGGGAGAATTTCTTCTTCCATTTCATCTTCCACAGGTAATGGCGAAATAAAAACGGGTTCAGGAATTTCTTCGAGATACACCCTGTCCTCCTCAATTATTTTTTCTTCTGGCGATTCGTTGTTTATTATATAGGGTTCCAGCGGAGAGGCAGCAACAGGTTCTGAAATATTTTCCTTTTTCTCCTCTGTCATATAATCTATTAGCTTGTACACCTTCTTTTCAACTGGTCTTTCCGCTTTGATTTTTTCTTTTGTTTTGAACCCTGTTGCAATGATGGTGACACAAATATTTTTCTCCAGCTTTGAATCCGTCCCGACCCCCATAATTACTTCGGCTGTCTGCCCCGCTTGCTCCTGGATGAAATCTGTGATCTCGCCCATTTCGTCCATTGTTACTTCTTCACTGCCCGAGGTGATGTTCAGTAAAATATACCGTGCGCCTTCTATATTATTATCATTCAGCAACGGAGAGTCCAGCGCTAATTCTACGGCACGCAAAGCCCTGTTTTCGCCAGATGCAGTGGCAGAACCCATGATGGCAACACCGCTTTCTTTCATTACCGTCTGTACATCCGCAAAGTCCACATTGATGTGCAGCGTTACCGAAATAATTTCGGCAATGCTTTTGGCAGCAGTGGCCAGGACGTTATCCGCATAGCTGAAGGCTTCGGCTAATTTTAAGTTGCCGTGTATTTCGCGCAATTTATCATTGCAGATCACAAGAAGTGTGTCCACATTTTTTTTCAATTCTTCAATGCCGGCTTCTGCCTGCTGCTTTCTTTTCTTTCCTTCAAAGCTGAAAGGCATGGTAACAATAGCAACGGTAAGGATCCCCATTTCGCGGGCCACGCCTGCAATGATAGGTGCAGCGCCCGTTCCGGTACCTCCGCCCATTCCGGCAGTGATGAATACCATTTTCGTATGACCGCTCAATGCTTTACGGATGTCTTCGAGATTTTCGATAGCAGCATTTTTTCCAACTTCCGGCATCGAACCGGCACCCCGCCCTTCTGTGAGGCTGGGACCCAGCTGAATTTTATGCGGCACGGGACTTATTTCGAGCGCCTGGTGGTCGGTGTTGCACACGAGGAATTCAACACCCCGTATTACGTTGTGAAACATGTGATTCACGGCATTGCTGCCGCCACCGCCAATCCCGATTACTTTTATGATTGATGGTCTCTCTTTTGGAATTTCAAATTGCATCATTGTTTTTAGGTTTTTTGATTAATATAATAGATTTATTTTTTTTACAATTCACGGTCTTCAGCATCTTCACTCAAGCCATCTTTTACTTTTTGAAAGATCAACTCGTACCATTTTCCTTTATGTTTTACAGGTTGAAGAACTACTTCATCTTTCGTATTTCTTTTTCTCTTTTCAAAATCCTGGTGTCCTTTAATCACGAGCCCTACACCGGTTGCATACATCGGGCTTTTAACTTCGTCCACTCCTTTTGCAAGATGCTCGTTGGGATAACCGATACGTGTATCCATGCCCGTTATGTATTCAATAAGCTGCGTAACGTGCTTTAGCTGCGCGCCTCCACCGGTTACTACAATTCCTGCAATGAGCTTTTTTTCATATCCTGAACTCTTTATTTCATAATAAACGTTCTCAATGATTTCTTCCATTCTTGCCTGGATAATGTTTGCAAGATTTTTCACAGAAATTTCTTTCGGCTCTCGTCCGCGCAAGCCGGGAATAGAAACAATTTCATTTTCCTTCATTTGTTTTGCCAATGCTGAACCGAATTTTATTTTAAGCAGTTCTGCCTGGTTACGAATAATAGTACACCCCTCCTTAATATCATCAGTAATTACATTTCCGCCAAACGGTATAACGGCAGTGTGACGGATAATTCCATCCTGGAAAATGGCAATATCTGAAGTTCCGCCTCCTATATCTACTAACACGACACCCGCTTCTTTTTCTTCTTCGGTAAGCACTGCTTCTGCCGAAGCCAGAGGTTCAAGAATGAGATCAACAGGTTTTAATCCTGCTTTCGTAACGCATTTTTCAATGTTATGCGCTGCTGTAATCAAACCGGTAATGATGTGGCAATTCGCTTCAAGGCGTATGCCTGACATGCCGATGGGCTCTTTAATTCCCTGTTCATTGTCAACTATAAATTCCTGCGGTATCACGTGGATGATCTCTTCGCCCGGTGGCATGGCAAGCTTATACATGTCGTCAATAATCAGGTCAATATCTTTCTGGCTGATTTCATCATCAATTTTTCCGCGTGTAATCATGCCGCGATGCTGGAGGCTTTTAATATGCTGCCCGGCAATTCCCACGTGCACATCATTTATTTCAACTCCTGATTTTGATTCAGCTTCAGCGACCGCTTCTTTAATCGAAGCAACTGTTTTTTCAATATTAGCGACCATCCCTCTCATCACCCCGATAGATTCGGCCTTTCCCAAACCGAGTATTTCGATTTTGCCAAATTCATTTTTCCTGCCGACAATCGCGCAGATTTTTGTTGTTCCTATATCTAATCCTACAATGATTTCTGAATTTTCCATCCTCATTAAGTCGTGAATTAATTTGTTTTGTTTAGTTTTTTATTTTCACCTGTGGTTGCTTTCGTACATACTACCTGGTTATTATATTTTAAATTGATAACAGTGTAGTTGTTCCAACCGGTTTTGTTCAGTCCCTGCCTGTAAAAAATCATCAGCTTATTAAATTTTTCATTTAATTGTGACCCGTCACCGAAAATAATCCGGTGATTCCCTACCCGCGGTATCAATTCTATTTCTGATTGTTCGTTAACATATATTTGTTCTAACTGCGCATTCCAGAATGGATTATTTGTAATAAACTGTGCGAGATCATAAACCTGTGCAATGATTGGTTTTGTTTGAGCTGAATCATTATTTTCAACATTCATTTGAGGAACTCTCCACTCTGTATAACCATCGGAAATAAATCCGTTAGCCACAATTACGGGCGCTGTATAATTTTGAGAAACCGGCATAAATTCACCCTGGTCATCAATGTAGAAATGCTCATCATTTTTGTTTATTATACGGATAACCGGAACACGTTGGCGGATGTCAATATTGACCTCTCCATCAATGGTTGAAAATACTTCGGCATTTGCTACGAACGGATTGCTGTTGACCAGTTTTTCTAACAAGCCAATGTTAATATCATTCATCCTTTTTCCGACCGGCTGCTTGCCGCTGCTGTTCAATAAATCCCGTACATCATTGTCTGTTATAAATTCATTTCCGTTTTCATCGCTGATGTTGATAGCAATGCTTTTGCAGCGGATGCTGCTTTTCTCTTTTCCCACAAACCCAAGAGTGACAAACAATGTTGAAATACAAACGATCCAACCGGAAATAAACCATAGCCGTTTCCAGTTAATTTTTGGGTTTTTAAATTTTTTCAATCTCATGATTTCACAGTTTATATTTTTTAAGGAGGGCTTTTTTTATAGGATCAACTAACTGGTCAATGTCACCTGCTCCTAATGTAATTACCACTTCTGCAACATGATTTTGCAATTCTTTCAATATATTATTTTTGGAACAGATTGTTTTTTTCTGAAGAGAAACTTTATCAAGAATCAACTTTGAATCAACACCTGCTATGGGTTTTTCACGGGCAGGATAAATATCAAGTAAAATCAATTCATCCAGGAGAGACAAGCTTTCTGCAAAATCATCAGCAAAATCTCTTGTTCTTGAATAAAGATGCGGCTGAAAAATGCCGGTAACTTTTTTTTCAGGGTACAATTCTTTAACAGATAAGATCGTTGCGCGCAATTCTTCCGGGTGATGTGCGTAATCATCAATAAATGTTATTTGCGGAGAGCGGATGTGAAAATCAAAACGCCTTTTCACCCCGTCATAAGAGCTCAAACCGGAAGATAATTTTTCGGGGGTAACATTCATTTGCAGCGCTACAGCTATTGCTGCAACGGCATTTTCTACATTATGCCGCCCGGGAAGACCAAGCGTGAGGCCTTTAAACCGTATATCTTTCCCGGTAAAATCAAAAGTGTATTTGTTATTTTTTACAGAGATATTTTCTCCTTTAAAGTCAGCAGGTGAATTGATGGAATACGTATATTGTTTTTGATTTTGCGTTTCCAGGTCAAGCCCCGCTTTATAAATGGCGACACCTTCTTTCTTAACCTGGGAAACAAAAGTTTTGTACGAATCTTCAAGGCTTTTTTTATCATGATAAATGTCAAGGTGATCGGCATCCATTGAAGTTACTACAGCTATGTCAGGGAATAATGTGAGAAAAGAACGGTCAAATTCATCGGCTTCCACAACCATTACAGGTTTTGAATTCTCTTCAGATGTTTCTCCCAAAACCAGGTTGCTGTCATAATTTTTTGCAATGCCACCGAGAAATGCAGTGCAATCCACCCCGCCTTGTTTTAACAAATGAGTAATAATGGATGATGTTGTTGTTTTTCCATGAGTGCCGCCTACTGCAATTGTGAAAGATTTCTTAGTGATCAATCCTAACACTTCAGAACGTTTTACAACGGTATAATTATTTTTCCTGAACCAGCTTAGCTCAGAAAATTCAGCAGGGATTGCAGGAGTATAAATGATTAGCGTCCTGTCTTTTTCCGAGAGATCTTTAAAATTCTGTGGAATTAAATTTAAATTATCTTCGAAATGAATATTCATATTTTCATTCATCAATTCATCTGTCAGGGTGGTGGGAGTTTTGTCGTAGCCTGCTATCTTTTTCCCATTTGCATTAAAAAATCTTGCAAGAGCGCTCATCCCTATTCCTCCGATTCCTATAAGGTAAATATTATTTATCTTCTCCAGCTCAATCACCGTTAGTTTTTATATTTTGCCAATTGTAATACTTCTTTTGCAATTGTTTTTGCAGAATCAGGCAATGCAAGCTGCCGGATATTTTTACTTAATGCCGATAGTTTTTCTGCATCCCGGATTGTTTCCAATGCTTTGCTGACAAGCGTTGCCATTGCATCATTATCCTTTACCAGGATCCCTGCATTTCTATTTACCAAAGCCATGCAATTTTTTGTCTGGTGATCTTCTGCCGCTGTTGGTAATGGAATAAGTATAGAAGGTTTTGCAACGATGCATAATTCGGAAACAGTGCTTGCACCCGCTCGTGTTACTACTAAGTCAGCCATTGAATAGGCTAAGTCCATCCGGTTAATAAAATCATAAACTTTAATTTTATTGGAATTCAGACTTTCAGCAGACGCAGACGCCTCACCGTAAAATAATTTTCCCGTTTGCCAGATAAGCTGGCATCCCGATTCTTTAATTTTCTCCAGTCCTGCTTTTATGCTCATGTTAATGGAACGCGCACCCTGGCTTCCTCCAACGACAAGAATTGTTTTTAAATTATCCTCAAGCCCGAAATAATTTATAGCTTCATACTTCTTTCCTTCAATTTTTACAACATCCTCTCTGACGGGATTACCTGTTTTTATGATTTTATCCTTCGGAAAAAACCGCTCCATTCCGTCATAAGCGACACAGATCTTATTTACTTTTTTTGCCAGCAGCTTATTGGTAATTCCGGGAAAAGAATTTTGTTCCTGTATCAATGCCGGAATATTTTTCCGTGTTGCCATATATAATAACGGTCCGCTTGCATAACCGCCAACACCCACAGCTACATCCGGTTGAAATCTTTTAATTATTTTTCCTGCCTGCCGCAGGCTTGAAACCAGTTTAAAAGGAAAGGAAAGATTCGATTTGAAAGAATTTCGCTGCAATCCGCTTATCCACAAGCCTTCAATTTTATAACCGGCAGCAGGAATTTTTTCCATTTCCATTTTTCCTTTTGCACCTACAAATAATATGTCAATGCTGCTATCCATTTTTTTCAACGCATTTGCAATGGCGACAGCAGGAAATATATGCCCTCCTGTTCCGCCTCCGCTGATGATCACTTTATATTTTCGCTGTAACTGGGACAAGCTTTGATTCTTTTTCTTTTTCCAAATCACGACTAACGCTCAGGATTATACCCACAGCGAGGCTGGTAAACCATATAGATGTTCCACCCATGCTAAGCATCGGCAGCGGCTGGCCGGTTACAGGAAATAAATTCACCGCTACCGCCATATTTATCATTGCCTGGAATACGAGACTGAAACTGCATCCCACAGCAAGAAATGTGGCAAATGCCCTGGGGCTGTGTTTGACTATTTTTATCGCCCGGTAAAATAAGATGATATATAACAGAACAACCGGAATTCCTCCGAACAACAATCCGTATTCTTCTACTATGATTGCAAAAATAAAATCCGAATATGGGTGCGGAAGAAAATTTCTTTGCGTACTATTGCCCGGGCCTTTTCCAAAAATTCCTCCTGTTGCGATGGCAATTTTCGCCTGCTGATTCTGGTAGCTTCCATCTCCATCATCTTTTCCGCTGGCAAAATTTTCAATCCTGCTTTCCCAGGTGGCAATTCTTCCCTTGAAGCCAATCACTTTTGCAACAAGAATAAATAAAGTGAGAAGCAACAATCCTGCTGCAATCATCACCATGATGTATTTCATATTTATTCTTCCGATAAACAGCAGGAACAATACAGTTGTGAATAAAACTGCAGCTGTGGAAAAGTTTGCCGGGAGAATCAGTAAACAAACAAGACAAACGGGCCACATTATGGGTAAGAATGCCTGTTTAAAATCTTTGATAGTTTCCTGTCTTTTCGATAATGACCGCGCAACAAACAGAATAATTGCCAGCTTGGCAAGATCGGAAGTCTGGAAAGAAATATTGACTATGGGAAGCGTCAGCCAGCGGCTGGCTTCATTCAGATTAGTTCCCATCGCTAAAGTGAGAAGTAACAAAGGCACAGCAACAAAAATTGCAATCCTTGAAATGCGCGAATAAAATGTATAGCGCATCAGGTGTGCTAAATACATGAGCATAAAACCGAATGACAGAATCACAAAATGTTTGAACAAATAATACTCGGTATTTCCCTCCTGGTATTTATAAGCAAGCGTACCTGTTGAGCTGTAAACCGCAAGAATCGAAAAGATGGAAAGCAAAATAACTACCATCCAGATTACGCGGTCGCCTTTGAAATATGTTTCTAATTTCAACATGTTCGATTAAGGTTTGAAGTTTTTTGCATCTTATGCTTATTACTTTTTAATTAAAGAGCACGAACAGCATTCTTGAATTGCCGTCCCCTGTCTTCATAATTTTTAAACAGATCAAAGCTTGCACATGCGGGAGATAACAAGACCACATCTCCTTTTTTTCCTTTTGAATAGGCTGTCCTGACAGCTTCACCGGCTGAAGATGTATCCGTTATATCGGAAACAACGTCTGCATACGCTTTGTGAATTTTTTTATTGTCCAGGCCAAGGCAAACAATAGCTTTTACTTTTTCCCTGACCAGATCCTTCAGCATATCATAATCATTTCCTTTATCAATTCCGCCTAAAATAAGTATGACAGGCTTTTCCATGCTTTCCAATGCATACCATGTAGAATTTACATTAGTGGCTTTGGAATCATTGATAAATTCAATCCCATGAACAGTGTTGACTTTTTCGAGACGATGTTCTACATTTTCAAAATCAGCAAAGCTGTCACGGACTATTTCTTTAGAAATGTCAATGATACGCGCAGCAATGCCTGCCGCCATAGAGTTGTACAAATTGTGCTTGCCTTTGAGGGCGAGGTCATGAATGGACATAGAGAATAGTGTTTGGTTTAGATTTATATTTAGCTGATTATTTTTTACAAATGCTGTCATACCTTCTTCTTTCGTTATTGAAAAAGGATAAAGTCTTACATCCGGATTTTTTTTTACCAGTTCTGTAAGGATGTATTGATCATCCGCACAAAAAATAAATGCATCGCCAGGAGTCTGATTTTGCATAATCCTGAATTTTGAATCAATATATTTTTGCAGTGAATATTCATAGCGGTCAAGATGATCGGGAGTAATATTCAGAAGGATAGCGATGTCAGCTTTGAATTTGTGCATGTCATCCAGTTGAAAGCTGCTTAGCTCAAGAACATAGTAATCATGATTGTTTTCAGCAACCTGCAAGGCAAAACTCTTTCCGACATTTCCGCCAAGCCCCACCTTCATTCCGGCTTTCTTCAGGATGTGATGAGTGAGCATAGTTGTGGTAGTCTTGCCATTCGTGCCGGTTATGCAAACCATTTTTGCTTTAGTGAACCGGAATGCAAATTCTATCTCTGAGATAACCGGAATGTTTTTTTCTTTAACTTTTTTAATTACATCTGCTTTATCAGGAATGCCCGGGCTTTTTATTATTTCATCTGCATGAAGAATTTTTTCATAAGAATGTTTGCCTTCTTCAAAATCAATTTCTCTTTCTCGCAGAATATTTTTATATTCATCCTTTACATTTCCCAAATCAGAAACAAAAACATCATAGCCCTGCTTTTGAGCAAGCACAGCTGCTCCCACCCCGCTTTCAGCAGAACCGATGATGGCTATTTTTGATGCCTGAGACAATTGATCTACGATTAACAAATAACTTGAAACCCGAACCTCACCTATCTTAATTTCAAGGTCACTACACTTAACACCGCCAATGCAATTCCAATAATCCAGAACCGCGTTACAATTTTTGCTTCGTGATAACCTGATTTCTGGTAATGGTGATGCAGCGGGGACATTTTAAATATTCTTCTTCCCTCACCATATTTTCTTTTAGTGTATTTGAAGTAAACCACCTGTATCATGACAGAAAGATTTTCGATAAGAAATATTCCGCATACTATTGGAATGAGCAATTCTTTACGGATCGCAATTGCAAAAACCGCAATGATGCCACCCAATGCAAGGCTTCCTGTATCACCCATAAACACCTGGGCGGGATAGGAATTAAACCAGAGAAATCCCACACATGCTCCCACAAACGCACTCATGAACACCATGAGTTCACCCGTATTAGGTATATACATGATGTTGAGATAATTTGCGAACACCGTGTTACCGGATACATAAGCAAAAACAGCCAATGTAGTTCCGATGATGGCGGAAGTTCCTGTAGCAAGCCCGTCTATGCCATCTGTTATATTTGCTCCGTTTGATACTGCTGTGACAATCAGAATTACAACCGGGATAAAAATAAGCCATGCATATTGTTTAGCTTTATCTCCTAAAAATGAAACCAGGTCAGCATAATCGAATTCATTATTTTTAAAAAAAGGAATAGTTGTTTTAGTTGACTTTACATCTGTCCCTGAAAACAATACATTGTCTTTATCCTGGATATCATCAATGAGGTTTTTATCGCTTTGCCAAACCATTGCAGATCTCGACATTTTTTCCCGTACCACCACATGCGTATTGAAATAGAGAATTGCACCTACAATAATCCCTAACCCGATTTGCCCCATTATTTTAAATTTTCCGGCTAACCCTTTTTTATCTTTTTTGAAAACTTTTATATAGTCATCAATGAACCCGATAATACCTAACCACACCGTTGAAACCAGCATGATGATCACATATACATTGTGAAGTTTTCCAAAAAGAAGAGTAGGCAAAAGAATTGCAGCGAGGATAATCAGCCCTCCCATAGTGGGAGTTCCCTGTTTTGCTTTTTGCCCTTCCAGTCCAAGATCACGAATTGTTTCGCCAACTTGTTTATGAAGCAATATCCTGATAATCCTTTTTCCCAGGAATAATGAAAATCCAAGAGAGAAAATAAGCGCAATAGCTGCGCGGAACGAAATGTATCTGAAAACTCCGGCACCGGGAAAATCAAATTGTTTATCTAAATATTCAAAGAGGTAATAGAGCAAGGAAATGAAAGTTTATGGTTTATGGTTTAAAGTTGGTTGTCAGATATAGATTAAGTTTTTTATTTGGTTGTATAATACTTCGCACTCATTCGCTATTTATTATTGCATCGAAAGATTCCTGTAATACCTGTTTGTCATCAAAAGGATATTTGACACCTTTTATTTCCTGGTATTTTTCATGCCCTTTGCCGGCAAGAAGAATGATGTCCCCTGATTGCGCAAGGCTGCACGCGGTTTTCACGGCTTCTTTCCTGTCAACAATTGATAATGCTTTTTTGTAATGATGTGGTTGAACACCCTGCTGCATCTGCCTGATAATTTCATTCGGATCTTCTGACCGCGGATTGTCCGAAGTAAGAATCACCTTGTCACTTAATTCACAGGCTATACGCGCCATAATGGGACGTTTCACCGAATCGCGGTCTCCACCACAACCGATGATGGTAATTACTTTTTCATTCCCGGTCCTGATATCTTTAATAGTATTTAAAACATTTTGCAAAGCATCCGGGGTGTGAGCATAATCCACAATACCGGTTATTTTATTCGGAGAAACTATATATTCAAATCTTCCTTCAACAGGTTCGAGATTGCTGATTTCGCTTAACGAGGCCAGCTTATCAATTCCAAGCAACGAAGAAGTTGCATAAACTGCGAGAAGATTATATGCATTGAAACTTCCGATCAGCTTGCACGCGACTTCACTTCCATCTATATTTAACAGCAAGCCGGAGAAATTATTTTCAATCACGCGGCACTTGAAATCACTCATGCCCTTCAGGCTGTAAGTCTTCACTTTTGCCTTTGTATTTTGCACCATCACTCTGCCGTTTTTATCATCTGTATTCACAAGTGCAAACGCTTCTTCAGGAAGCATATCAAAAAAACTTTTCTTTGCTTTTAAGTATTCATCAAATGTTTTGTGAAAATCCAGGTGGTCATGAGTAATATTGCTGAATACTCCCCCGGTAAATTTTAAAGCGGTTACCCTGTGTTGTGAAAGAGCATGAGAACTCACCTCCATAAAACAATGTGTACATCCGTCATTTACCATTTCATTTAAAAGCTGGTTTAGTTTTAACGGGTCAGGAGTAGTGTGAGTGGCTGCTATCAGCCTGTCGTTAATTTGATTTTTGACGGTAGAGATCAAACCAATTTTATATCCTGTGTTTCTAAAAAGGTTAAACAATAAAGTTGCTGTAGTTGTCTTCCCGTTAGTTCCGGTAATTCCTGTTAATTTTAATTTTTCTGAAGGATTGTTATAATAGTTAGCACAAATGAATGCTAACGCAATTGAACTGTTTTTTACTTTTACATAAGTGATATTTTCGTTTTTATTATCCGGTATAGTTTCACATACAACGACCGAAGCTCCTTTTTCAATTGCATTGCTGATATATGTATGCCCGTCTGACTGCGTTCCTTTCACCGCAACAAATAAGCTCCCTTCCTTCGCCTCTGCGGAGTTAAAACATATAGAACTGACATCAACATTCGTTTTACCGATGATGTCAACAATACCCGCCTTATATAAAATATCTTTTAAAAGCATTATCCCAATTCAATAATTATTTGTTGCCCTTTATTAATTTTTATTCCCGCATCCAGCGACTGCTTAACAACCGCACCCCTGCCTGTAACTGTCACCTGCATGCCCCTGTTTTCTAATAAATAAATTGCATCGCGCAATCCCATTCCTATTACATTAGGTACAAGCTTATCTTCCATTTTCGATGTTGAAACCTTTGATTTTTTTTCTGTTTTCACCGACAAATTATTTTCCTTTTCCACCGGTTTTCCAGGTATATTAAGTTGAGCAAATACTTTATTTGCTTCATTAACAAAACCAGGTTTAATCAAAGGATGATTGTTTTCAGCTAAATTGGAATCCGCCTGCAACTCTGCATGCATTTCAATGTTGGTTGAATAAACTTTATCGGCAATTTCTTTGAAAATAGGCCCTGCAACCTGCGCTGCATAATAAACATCGTTTGATGGAGCATAGACCACAACCATGCAACTATACTTTGGATTATCAGCAGGAAAATAACCCACAAATGAAGCCTGGTATTTCACTCCACCGTTTTCATAACCGGCATTATTGTTTGCAATTCTCGCTGTTCCCGTTTTTCCTGCAATCTGGTATTCGGAATTTTTCAGATTTGTCGCTGTTCCTTTCAACACAACACCTTCTAATAATTCTCTTGCTTTTCTGATAGTCGCAGGTGAACAAATTGAATCTGCAATTATTTCAACAGGATATGATTTTACCAATTGACCTTTCTGCCGGATTTCTTTTACAAATTTTGGTTTTACCATCGTACCGTTATTTGCCACCATATTATATATGGCAAGAACTTGCAATGGCGTCAGTTTGCATTCATAACCAATAGACATATAAGGTAATGTAGTTTTAGACCATGATTTATTTTTTGTATCCTTGACGAGAGGCATTCCTTCACCCTCAATTTGCAATCCTAACGGTTCGCCTATATGCATTTTTCTTAAACGGTCAACAAATGCCTGTGGGTTTTTTGAATAATATTTATTAATGATTTTTGATATGCCCACATTTGATGATACTTCAAAAGCATGTTTTACAGAGATGCGGCCATAACCGCCATCATGCGAATCTTTCATAGGGCGTCCGGCTGTCCAGTAAACAACTCCCTTCTGTGTATCAACAGAATCATCAAGGTCAACATACCCGTCTTCCAGTGCAGCAAGCATGGATGCGAGTTTGAATGTCGAACCAGGTTCTGTGCTTTGACCGATTGAACTGTTGAAATCTTCGCGGTAAAAACCATCTGAACCTCTGCGTAAATTTGCAATAGCCCTTATTTCACCTGTTTCCACTTCCATTAATATTGCACATCCTGATTCCGCGTTATGCATTTGAAGCTGCGTGAGCAAAGAGTTCTCTGCAACATCCTGAATGTTCACATCAATAGTTGTGATTATATCATTTCCTTCTTTGGGATCTACTTCGTTTTCATCGTTCAACGGTTTCCATACATTCCCGGAAATTTTTTGCATGAGACGAATACCATTCACTCCTTTCAGGTATTTGTCAAAAGAACCTTCGAGGCCTACCGGTGTTACATTTGGAATATTGTATCCGATGGTGCGTGCTGCAAGCAGTTGAAAAGGCCGTTCACGCCTGCTTTTCTGTTCAACGATTAACCCGCCTTTATATCTGCCTAATCTGAAAACCGGGAACTGCCTGAGTTTTTTTAATTGATTAAACGTTACGTTTCGTTGCAATAAGGCATAACGGTTGCCTTCTTTGCGGGTTTCTTTTAAAAATCTTTTATACTCATCTTTAGATTTATCCTTGAACAAAACAGAGAGGCAGTAAGCAAGCGAATCAACCTTGTTATTAAAAATTTCTTTCGTAATGGCATCCGAAAGAAAATCCACGTGCACATTATATATAGGAACTGAAGTGGCCAGCAGGCTGCCGTCAGCTGAATAAATGTTTCCGCGCACAGGCTCAATTTTTTTATACGCAAGGGTAAGACTATCGGCCTTTTCGCGCCAAAATTTACCCTGAACAAACTGCAGGCGGCAAACCTGTGCGATGATTGCGATACCAAATAAGCAGATGAAAATGTAAACAAGATAAATTCTCCAGAGTATATCTTTTTGGGTTTCTTTCATATCTTAATTTCGGATATTTGGGTTTTTACCTGTAAGAACAATTTTCTTCGGGGCTACCCGCGATTCCTTCAATCCAATAGGCAGCACAACAGTGGCGACCTGAGATTGGTTGCTTTTAGAAATCAAATCAGACTTTACAGATATATATTCGGAACGCAGCTCCTTTAATTCCTTTGCAGTCAGGTCAATTTCACGAATAGTTTTTTCTGCGTAATAACTGTTAGCGATATAAACCAATGCAATCCCCGTAAGAAAAAAAATAAAAGGCATCAGTTTCACTAACATCTCTTTTTCAATAAGTCCAAAAACATTGAGCGCTTTCAGGAATTTTCGAGAAGATTTTTTCTTCCTCTGCTCCAGGTTTTTTTGAACAGTTTCTGCTATTTGCTCCTGTGGTTTTTCTTTAATCTTATTCATCGCGTATTTTTGAAAGGATTTTTTTAATTATAATTTTTCTGCTATCCTTAATTTGGCGCTTCTTGCACGCGGATTATTTTTTATTTCGTTTTCTCCCGGTTGAATTATTTTTTTATTTACCTGTTTAAATGGTATAATCCTGTTTCCGTAAAAATCTTTTTTTGCTTCTCCTTCGAATTTTCCGCTTCGAATAAAGTTTTTAACCAGCCTGTCTTCAAGTGAGTGATATGAAATCACAACTAATCTTCCTTCCTTCTTTATGATTTCGCTGCTTTGTTCAAGCAATTTTTTGAGCGCATTCAATTCATCGTTCACTTCTATTCTTAGCGCCTGGAATAACCTGGCAAAAAATTGATTTTCTTTTCCATGCTTTGCCAAACCTTTTAAGATTTCTTTCAGCTCACTGACGTGCAGAATTTTTTTTCTCTCTCTTCTGATTATAATCACTTTTACTATTGCCGATGCGTTTCCTAATTCTCCGAATTCTTTAAAAATTTTTTTTAACTCTTCACTTTCGTATTCATTCAGTATATCAGCAGCTGTCCTTTCTGTTTCCTTACTCATTCTCATGTCCAGCTCTGCATCAAACCTTGTTGAGAATCCTCTTCCGGCTGTATCGAACTGGTGTGATGAAACTCCAAGATCAGCAAGCAAGCCATCTACTTTTTCCACTTCATGCTCTTTCAATGCGTTTTTTATATTCCGGAAGTTATGTTTGACCAGGATAAATCTTTTATCATTTATTTTATTTTTCCATGCATCCTCATCCTGTTCAAAACCAAACAACTGCCCGTCAGCAAGAAGTCTGAGAATCTCTTTTGAATGACCTCCTCCTCCGAATGTTGCATCTACATATACGCCATCTTTTTTTACATTCAATCCTTCAACGCTTTCTTTTAAAAGAACGGGATGATGAAATTCATTTTCCATCCTTCTTACTCCTCTTTATCGGGCCCATCACATTTTCAGTAGTCTTTTCAAAATGAGGACGGTTATCTGACATGAACTTTTCAAATGCTTTGTGATCCCAGATAAGCACCCTGTCTTTCATTGCTGTCATTACCACCTCTTTTTTGATTCCGGCAAATTCAAATAATTCAACAGGGATGTTAAACCTGCCATTGCTGTCGAGAAAAACCTGTCTCACACCTGCATTGAACATCAACAGAAAGTTGGTTCCCTCTTTGCTGAATGTGTCAACTTCATCCGTGTCTTTTGAATACTCGATCCATGCTTTTTCAGTAAACATTTCAAGGGCCTTATGAAAAATGCTTTGCTTGATAAAAAATGCCTTTTTTACTGCGGCTCCATATTGATTTTTTAATTCAACAGGTAACATCACGCGACCTTTCTCATCAGCGCTGCCATGATGTGTTCCGTATAGATTAGGCATAATTCAGGAGGATCAAAAACACAGGTTTTTCTTTCAGGCGGTAAATATAAAATAATTATTCCCACTTTTTACCACTTTTTACCACTTTTG
>DATEMK010000046.1:0-5711 GCA_035275625.1 Bacteroidia bacterium | reverse complement strand
TGGGAGTTAATCCTGTATTGATAATTTTCTGATAATCTGCTATTCCCTGTGCTTCCACTCTTTTACGCTCCGCCTCCTGTTTTTCTTTTAGCAAAACGAATTGCATTTTCTGTGCGTCCTGCTCTGCATTTATTTTTGATTCGATGGTTGTTCTTACAGATGCCGGCAGGGTAATATTACGAACAAGTAATTGTTCCAATGACAGTCCACGCCTTTTAAAGTCCGATTCTACACTTTTAAAAATACGCTGTTGAAATTCATCACGTTTTGCCGAATACAAATCAACTGCCTGGTAATACACCGTGTTGTCGCGAATTTTTGTTCTCACAATAGGCCGGACGATAATATTTTTATAATCTGCTCCAATCTCTTTTAAAATGGTCGGAGCGGCACTGGGTATAACACTGTAAAGAACTGTAACATCAAAAATCACTTCCAATCCGTCAGCAGAAAGAGCCCGGATGGCATCGTCATTTTCCTGGTCTCCTTCATCCTGCACGCCTGACATGGTGTAGTTTTGAGTTTTAATATTGAACAAGGTTACTTCTACAAGCGGGTTAACTACATTCAAACCACTTTCAAGCGTACGGTTATTCACTTTGCCAAACAAAGACTGGACCCCGATCTGACCGGCTCCGATTTGCTTTATGCAGGCAGATCCAATCCCGGCAAGAATAATTAATATACCTATCATTTTGGCAACCGGTAAAAAACGGGAAAGCCTGTAATCATTTTTTAGTACGTAAGACAAAACGATAAGCAGGATGCCAATAAATGCTATAAACATATTTGTTTGATTTTGAGTAAAAGTAAAACGTTTTTATGAGGATGCCGTATTATAGTGACAAATTAATTTTCATCAAATTTGCCATAGCATTTATTTATCATGTTATCCAAAAAAGCTAAATACGCGCTCAAAGCGCTTGAATACATTGCAAAGCACAATGATGATGCGCCTATCCTTATCTCGGAAATTTCGGAACAGCAAAATATTCCCAAAAAATTTTTAGAAACTATTTTATTAGAGTTGAAAAAAGACGGTATTCTTCAAAGCCGCAAAGGAAAAAACGGTGGTTATTTGCTGCATAAAAAACCAAAAGATATTAACATAGGCCATATCATACGGCTGATTGATGGTCCTATTGCGCTTGTTCCCTGTGTTTCTTATAAATTTTATCACCCCTGCAGCGAATGTGAGAATGAAGCTACCTGCGGCCTTCGTTATGCCATGCAGCAGCTCAGGGAAGCTACCAGTAAAATTTTAGACCGCTTCAGCCTTGCGGAAATAGTCCGTAAAGAAAAGGAACTTAAAAAATCCCGTAAAAAATAAATTTGGAATATTGAATAATTGTTTTATATTTGCCGAATAGTCTATTAAATACATAGACTAAATTGATTTAATGGATTATTTAAAAATAACACACTAATCAAACAGGGAATGAAAAAAAAATATTCACTTATCCTGGGTTTATCAATGCTGCTGCTTGCAAACCGGGAAACAAAAGCACAAACAACTGATGACGTTTTGAACCTGCTCATCAATAAAAATCTTATCCAACAGGCGGATGCTGATTCCATCCGTGCTGAATTTGCAATTAAGCAGCAGGATGCTAAAGAGAAACAGAAATCATTCAACATTACCGGCAAAAAGGCGATTCAAATAAGCGGATACACACAGGTTCGATTCCAGAGTTTCCAGGAGGCCGGAAAACCGGATGCATTAGACATCCGCAGGGCTCGTCTTGATTTCAGGGGAGCTATTACACCCACATGGGACTACAGGTTGCAGTTGGAATTTGCAACGGCTCCTAAAATACTTGATGCTACCATAACCTTTAAGCCTTATGATTATTTAAAGGTACAGGCAGGTCAATTCAAAGTTCCGTTTTCGATGGAAAACCTGGCACAGTCAAACAATATGGAATCAATTGACCGTTCACAGGTAGTGGAAGCATTGGTGGCAAGAGGTAAAGATGTAATTGGTAACCACAATGGCCGGGATATAGGGCTACAGGTGTTTGGAAGTGCGTTTAAGCTCAAAGAAAAATTTATTCTCGATTATTTTGTTGCCGGTTTCAACGGTCAGGGGATTAACACCACGGATATAAATGAGTCCAAAGATTTTGCAGGTAGGATAGTGCTGCACCCCATTACCGGGTTGGATATCGGAGGTTCAACCTATATTGGATTTGATAAGATTGGAACACCCACAGCGAAAGACCAGGTACGAAACAGGTTTGGCGGTGAACTTGCCTATACCTGGAAGAATCTCAATGTAAAAGGAGAATATATAGAAGGTCAGGATGCTTCAGTAAAGAAATTCGGTTATTATGCACAGGTATCTTACTTTATTTTTCCGAAAAAATTCCAGATATTAGCAAAATATGATGCTTTTGATCCTGATAAAGACAAAGAGGATAAAATATCAAACCAGATATCAAACTGGTATATAGGCGGGCTCACTTATTTTTTTAATGAATGGGCGAAACTTGCAGTGAATTATACGTATAAATCGGAGAAAGGAACAAAAATTAATAACGATCTCATTTCAGCCCAGGCACAAATCAGTTTTTAAAAAAATTAAAAAAATTATCCTCATGAAAAATAAAATCATTTCGTTAATCATTCTTTCGTCTTTATTCATTGTCACATTCGCAGGGAAAAAGATAAGTGAGCCTGAGGTTCCATCTCTTACGGGGACCATTACTATTTCCGGGGCATTTGCTTTATACCCGATGGCGGTCAGGTGGGCTGAAGAGTTTAAAAAACTAAACCCGGGAGTAAAGATTGATATTTCTGCTGGCGGTGCGGGTAAAGGAATTACGGATGTATTATCCGGGACGGCTGATATCGGGATGGTATCAAGAGATATAAATGCTGAAGAAACTAAAAAAGGCGCTTACCCGATTGCTGTGACAAAAGATGCAGTCCTTCCAACTATCAGCAGCGCCAATCCAAATTTGAATGAACTTTTGAAAAAGGGAATGAAACGGCAGGGATTCATTGATTTATGGGTGACAGGAAAATCAAAAACCTGGGGACAGGCTGCAGGAATAAAATCAAATGCACCGATACATGTGTATACACGAAGCGATGCAGCAGGAGCCAGCGAGACATGGGCAAAATATCTCGGGAAAAAGCAGGAGGACTTATTGGGAGTCGGTGTATTTGGAGATCCGGGTTTAGCCACAGCGGTTAAAAAAGATCCGGTTGGGATCGGCTACAACAATATTGCTTATGTGTATGATTCAAAAACCAAACAATCTACAAACGGGGTAAAAGTAATTCCGATTGACATTAATAATAATGGCATGATTGATACAGATGAAAATTTTTATGATAACGTAGACCAGGTGATTGATGCTATTTCAAAGGGAAAATATCCCTCTCCTCCTGCGCGCGATCTTTATTTTGTAACAAAAGGAAAACCATCAAATCCTGCATTAATTGAATTTATTAAATATGCTATCACGGAAGGACAAAAATTTGTTCATGAATCAGGTTATATTAATTTGTCAAGCGAAAAACTGCAGTCTGAATTAAGTAAATTAAAATAGTACGTGTTCTCATATTTAGGTTGAAGTCTGCCTTCGGGCGGACTTTTTTAATAATTAATCAATATTTTTGGAAAGTTAAAACAAATGGCACAGGCAAGGATAATTGTTGACAGGATAACTGCGCGCATGATGCGCAGTTTTACTTTTCTTTCCGTGCTGCTGATGTTCCTGATCGGGCTTGGTTTATTTTTAAAAGCACTACCGATTTTAAAAACGCATTCCGTTTTTGAAATGCTTTCTTCTGAAATCTGGCGCCCATTCAAAGGTGAATTTGGTTTTCTCCCCTATATTATGGGAACATTATGGGTAACCGCAATTGCCATTGCAATTTCTTTCCCGCTTTGCGTGCTCTCCAGCATTTATTTCTTTGAATATGCACCGCAAAAATTAAAGCAGTTAATCCTTCCGCTTATTGATCTTTTGGCGGGAATTCCTCCGGTAGTCTATGGAGTTTGGGGAGTGTTGATTGTTGTTCCTTTCATTTCTGAGCATCTTGCACCTCATTTTGTGGAGTATTCCAGCGGGTACAGTGTGCTTGCAGGAGGAGTTGTTTTGTCCGTGATGATTTTCCCCTTAGTAATGAGTTTGCTTGGTGAAGTGTTCGCCTCTATCAGCACTGAATTGCGTGACGCCTCCTTATCAGTAGGCGCAACAAAATGGCAGACAACAAAGCTGGTTTTAATGCGCAAAGCGCTTCCGGGAATTATGGCTGCATTGATTCTTGCAATTTCACGTGCCCTGGGCGAAACTATTGCTGTCCTGATGGTATGCGGAAACATTGCGGTAATTCCGCATTCAATTTTCGATTCAGGATACCCGCTGCCTGCATTGATTGCAAACAACTATGGTGAAATGCTTTCCATACCTATGTATGATGCAGCGCTGATGCTTGCGGCATTTATATTGTTTCTCATAATTGTTATTTTTAATGTATTCTCACGCTTTGTATCAACCCAATTAGAAAAATATTTTAAACTATGAGAAAAGCAGAAGAATATTTTTTCAGGGTGCTCATGGTTCTCTCCTCGTTAATCATAGTGGGAAGCTTATTTTCCATTTTATTTACGATTCTTTACCGCGGGCTCGGTTCGTTAACATGGGATATGGTAAGCCGTGTGCCTGAAGGCGGATTTTATATAGGTAAAGAAGGCGGTATTCTCAATGCAATTATTGGCTCGATGTATATTGCAGGAGGAGCAACACTGCTTGCCTTACTGATAAGTATTCCTATTGTGCTTTACATTAATACTTATTTACCGAAAGATTCAAGACTTGCTGGATTTGCCCGCACTTCTTTTGATATTCTTTTTGGAGTTCCCTCAATTGTTTATGGAGCGTTCGGGTTTACCATTATGGTTTTTTTAGGCTTGAAAACTTCTTTGCTTGCCGGAATAATAACGGTAACGTTGCTGGTGCTTCCTATTATGGTAAGAACTATGGATGAAATCACACGATTAGTTCCGCGCGAGTTGAATGATGCAGTTTATTCCCTTGGTGCAACACGGTGGGAAACCTCCAAAGTAATTTTAAGACAAGTCGCTCCGGGCATTTTAACTGCTATTTTACTATCGTTCGGAAGAGGGATGGGCGATGCAGCGAGTGTATTGTTTACTGCAGGATATACTGACAGCATCCCAACTTCATTGTCGGATCCGGCAGCAACCCTGCCGCTTGCAATTTTTTTCCAGCTCAGCAGCCCGATCATGGAAGTACAGGAACGGGCGTATGCAGCAACGTTAGTCCTTACCTTAATTATTTTATTAATCAGCATATTGTCAAGAATCATTAACGTGAAATTGTCAAAGCATAAAATTCAATAGACCAGCGTGGGAGAAAATCATTCACATATCAGCGTTAAGAATCTAAATGTTCATATCGGCAATAAACATATTCTTAAAAATATCAATGTAGAAATTCCGGATAAAAAAATCACGTGCATAATCGGTCCGTCCGGCTGCGGAAAAACCACTTTGTTTAAGACATTTAACAGGCTCCTTGAGAATACCAACAATACAAGAATTGAAGGCAATGTGCTGGTTGACGGAAGGGATATTTATGCCCCGGATGCTGACGTAACAGCTATTCGAAAAAAAATGGGTTTGCTGAACCAGCGGCCTACTCCTTTACCCATGTCAATTTATGCAAATGTGGTGT
>DATEMK010000045.1:0-10824 GCA_035275625.1 Bacteroidia bacterium | reverse complement strand
TTACAGCTTTTCTATTCGTCAAACTGCGAATGGTGAATATATTATTGTCGGGTACACTTCAAGTTTTGGTGCTGGTTCTGATGATGTTTATTTAATCAAAGTCGATGCAAATGGAAATTCTCTCTGGACAAAAACATATGGCGGGGCAAATTATGATGGTGGAGGATCAGTTCAGCAAACTGCGGATGCAGGATTTATTATTGTAGGCTTCACTTCAAATTTCGGTGCAGGTCAAAATGATGTTTATTTAATCAAGACCGATTTAAATGGTGACACTCTTTGGACAAAAACGTTTGGCGGGACACATTATGATAATGGCTTTTCAATTCAACGAACTTCGGATGGAGGATATATTATTACAGGAGAAAATGATGATGGGGATAGTGTGTATTTAATCAAAACTGATAGCCTTGGCAATAGTGGATGCAATCAAAGTGGCACAACGACCATTGTTACCAATCCTGTAACACAGGAAACAACACCGGCTACAAATGTTACTTCCCCTCCTACTATTGTAACAACTCCCGCAACAATAACCAGCAGCGGAGGCACCGTCACCACTCTTTGCACCACAGTCGGCATTCAATCCGAAATCCAAAATCCACAATCCGCAATTTCCATTTCTCCCAATCCTTTCCATTCCATAACCACTTTAACTGTTAACAATAATCTTTTTAACGATAATTTAACTCTCAGCATTTTTAATGTGGAAGGAAAAATTCTCCGGCAGCAAAATTTAACTTCTCACCAAACCATTATTGAAAGGAACGGAATGGCTAATGGATTATATTTTTATAAATTAGCCGAAAATGGAATTGTTAAATCAGTTGGAAAATTATTGGTTGAATAAAAAGTCACATGAATTCGGTTAAAGTCTTTTTTTTTATTTGCTTTATTTCTCCTCTCTTGACCATGGCTCAAAGTGATGAACGTATCGCTTTAAAAAACAAAATTTCATTGGGAGGGTTTTACCTGCCCGGCTATTCAGATGCTGAAATTTCTTTTTCCAGGATTTTAACGAACAGGAATGAATTAATTTTTTTGGCAGATTATATTAAATATGATATTTCACAAGAATGGATCGGAGGAGCAGGTTTTTATAAATCGTTTTTAAAAAAGGACAAGAAGTTTAACTTCCATGCAGGTGTTTTTGCAGCTTTTAATTATTACCATTACCGTTTTTATGACAGCCCTGCTGAACAGGATAAATTAAAATACAGGTATGGCCCGATTTTGTTTCTTTCGGCTTCACCTTCTTACAAACTTAGCAAGAGGCTTTCGGCAATTTTTGAAATAAAAATCGGAGAAGGGTACCAATTTTCAAATGACTTCCACATTGATAATTTTGATCAAAAAGTTTACAGCAACTACGGATGGACCGTCAAAGCTATAATTGATTTAAAGGTTGGTTACTCTTTTTAACGCTTTTTTCAGAAAAAAGAATTGCGGATGAAGTTGATGGTACTTAAGAGAGCAGTTTAGTATTCAATACAACATAATTAGTAAGCATCAAGTCTTGCATTTGAGAATGTTGATATTTTTTCTAAAAATAAAGAAAACACCGCAAGGAATTGATCCGGCATTCGCCTGAAGAAATCATTATGTCTTCTTATAATACTTCATTGCCGTTGGCATATAAGCATTAATATCGTTTATCCTTTTCTGGTCGCTGGGATGGGTGCTTAAAATTTCGGGAGGCTTGCCGCCACCGCTGGCTTTGGACATTCGCTGCCATAAACCCACTCCGGCATGGGGATCGTAACCTGCCATTGCCATAAAAATCATTCCGAGCTTATCGGCCTCGCTTTCATGCAAACGGGAGAAGGGGAGAATGGCTCCTACGGTGGCACCCGCTCCATAGGCAGAAAGAAAGAGAGCACGGGTTTGAGCGCTTTTATTTTGCAGGGCGACATCGAGAGCCAATCCACCGGTTTGAGCTAACAAACCCTGGCTCATCCTCTCATTACCATGCCTGGCAATAGCATGACCGATCTCATGACCCATCACAAATGCAAGACTTGCTTCGTCCTGGGTGATAGGCAGCAAACCGGTATAAACCACAATTTTGCCACCGGGCATGCACCATGCATTCGCCTCTTTGTTGTTTACGGTATTAAATTCCCATTTATAACCTGCCACACGGTCAGACATTTTGTTCTGTGCCATATATCTCACCACAGCGGCAGAAATTTTCTGTCCCACTTTGCTCACCAGTTGCTGATCAGGATCAGAAGCGGGTTCGGGAGGATTTTGAGAAAGAAATTCCCGATAGCTCGTCAGGCTCATGGCCACCATCTGGCTTTCGGGAAGCAGGTTGAGCTGGCTGCGTTTTGTGATAGGAACAGTGGAACATGACATCAGTATTACAAGTAATGCTGAGGTGATTAAAAATTTATTTTTCATTGCTTTTAATTTTGGTATGATATGGATAAGACAACTTCGGTGCCGTATCTTTATTGTGCAAAAATACCGACACTGAACTTCATTTTGGTTTCAGAAGGCAAAACCTTTAACTTTCCTATTGTCAATATGTAAAAAATCCTCATATTTGCGCCCCCGTAGTTGGATACTACCGGAAATATAACTTTAAAAACTATAAACATTAAAAAATGCCAGTAAAAATCAGATTACAGCGATTCGGCAAAAAAGCGAATCCTTATTACCACATTGTGGTGGCTGACGGTCGTGCTCCGAGGGATGGTAAATTTATTGAACAAATTGGGTCTTATAATCCTAAAACCAACCCGGCAAGCATTGAACTGAACGTTGACAAAGCCTTAGATTGGCTGAACAAGGGCGCACAGCCGACAGATACTACACGCGCCATTCTTTCTTACCGCGGAGTAATGTACCGCCAGCATCTTAATAAAGGTGTGGCAAAAGGAGCCCTTACCCCGGAACAGGCTGATGAAAAATTCAATTCATGGCTTGAACAAAAGAATCTCAAAATCTCTCAGAAAGTTCAGGATGTGATGAACAAGAAGAAAGAGGAAGTGAAAAGCCGTCTTTCGGAAGAAGAGAAACTGAAAGAAAAAAATGCTGAGAAAGTAGCGGCTAAAAGAATTGCTGCTATGGAAGCCGAAGCTGCCGCTAAAGCTGCACCTGCGGAGGCTCCGGCTGAAGCGCCTGCTGAAGGTGAAGCCCCTGCTGCTGAAAATCCGGAGTCATCAGCGAATCCCTCCTGAGGAAGGTCGAATTTACGAATTTACAAATTACGAATTAATCCTGATTTCAGTCGGGAGGATATTGTTTTTTATCACTTTATTATTTTTTGAAATCATAATGTAATTTTCTATGGCAAGTGGATTCGTAAATTCGTATTGATTCGTTATTCGTAGATGCATTGAAAAAGGAAGAATGTTTTTATTTGGGAAAAATAGTCCGTACTCACGGAGTGAAAGGTGATGTGATGATTTATCTCGATGTGGACGATCCCCAGCGGTATAAAAAAATGAAATCAATTTTTATTGAAACAGATGAGGAGCTGAATTCTTTTGCAATCAGCCAGGTTATCATCCGTGATAATGTTGCAAAAGTTCATATTAAAGGAGTAGATGATATGACAAAGGCAGAGGGGTTTGTGAAATGCGAAGTCTGGCTTCCGCTGTCAAAACTCCCTAAACTGGCTGAAAATAAATTTTATTTCCATGAGATTTTAAATTTTAAGGTGATTGATAAAACAAAAGGTGAGATAGGGATTTTTGAAAAAATTATTGACATGCCGCAGCAAACTATTGCGCAAATAAAACATGGTGATAAAGAAATCCTTGTTCCGATGATCCCTGAATTTATAGAGCGGGTTGACCGGGATGAAAAAATACTTTATTTGGATTTACCTGATGGATTAGTGGATTTGTATTTGAATCCTTAGGAATTGTTTGAATTTTAATTTGCCACAGATTCACAGATTTTTTTTGAATTCCTTTAACTCATTTAATCTGTGAATCTGCAGCAAATTGTTAAAAGATTTATTTTATCTTTATACTTGCATTCCTATCAATCTTTTTATGAATGATGCTTCTTTTCATTTTAAACAATTTACAATAGAGCAGGACCGCTGTGCGATGAAAGTCGGCACTGATGGCGTTTTGCTGGGGGCATGGGTGAAGGTAAACGGAGCAAACAGAATTCTTGACATCGGCACAGGAACCGGGTTAATTGCATTGATGCTTGCGCAGAAATCAAACGCCATAATTGATGCCATTGATATTGATAAGGACGCTTTTGAACAGGCAAAAAAAAATACAGCCAATTCCAAATGGAAAGAACGTATAAATATTTTTCACACATCACTGCAGGAGTTTTCCGGATCATCAAAAAATAAATATGATTTAATTGTGAGCAACCCTCCTTTTTTTGAAGGCACTTATAAAGCGGGCACTGAAGCAAGAAATATTGCGCGGCACACGGATGAAACTTTGAGCTTTGATGATTTAATAACTGGTGTCAAAAATTTATTGAAGCCTGGTGGGAGATTTTGCGTGATACTTCCGTTTAAAGAAGGAAATGATTTTATAGAAAAAGCCTTTTTGAATAATTTATTTATTCAAAAACTCACACGGGTAAAAACTAAAAGCGAGAAACAGGAAAAAAGACTGATGTTTGAATTTGGATTCGAAAAAACAAATGCTGTTGAGGATGATATTGTCATCCAGGAAGCAGATTTAAGTTTTACACAAGAATATATCGAACTGACCAAAGCTTATTATCCCGGTTTGAAAAATCCATCCTGATCAATCGTGCTTTTCACTAAAAATTATTCCTAAAGACTTAAGTTCATTAAGCACCGGTTCATAAATTTCTTTCATCACGGGAATTTTTACTCCCTTTAATTTTATTTTTTCATTAAGAATTAACCGCGCAGCAATTGCCATAGGCAACCCTACGGTTTTTGCCATTGCAGTATGTTCCGAATCATCGCCTTGGACAATTAAGGAAGAAATTATTTTTTTTCTTTTGTCTTGTGCTGCAAGGAATTCAAATTCATGCTGCATCACAATCATATCTTTATCCCCTGCTTTCAGCACCCATTTTCTTTGAAGCAGATCCTGGAGTATCCGGGCAGGTGTGGCATTATCAAGATTAATTTTCACATCTTCAAAAATGCCTGTCCATTCCACTTTCTTAATCACCTCGCTGTTTTCTTCTAATCCGCAAAAAGCAGCAACTTTTGATTTTAAGGTTTTCCCTGAATTTGCAGAAGGAAGAAACGCTTCGACAAAATGCGAATAAGTCAGCTCTGAAGAATTTTCAATAATAAAGCTGTCATCCGTTAATCCTAACTGAACAAAAACATTCCAGGCTTCACAAAAACCATGATTACGCAATGTACCTCTTAAAATCGTTGGGATATTTTCAATTTCATAAGGATGCCGGTAAGCCAGTGAATCACGGTTGGCATACCCGTCAAATATTCCCAAACCCTGCACTTCGACTATTTCAATTTGTTTAAACAATCTTGAATACGGAATGTAACGGTACTTTCCATCCTGGATATATTTGGCAGTTCCCTGCCCGGCAAGAATTACATTTCGCGGATTCCAGGTGAATTTATATCCCCACGGATTGTCATTGAACTCAGGTGCAACCAATCCTCCTGTATAAGATTTAAAACTTATCAACTCAGTATTTTCAGATTTCAACCGATGAATAATTTGCATTGCTGACATGTGATCAATTCCGGGATCAAGGCCCATTTCGTTCAGCAATAAAATTCCGGCATGAGCTGCATCATTTTCTAAATTTTTTGTTTGTTCTGAAACATAGGAGGCAGTGATCAGGTTTTTTTTGAAACGAATGCAATCAGCTGCAGCAAGGTAATGCAAGCCGGGCGGTAAAAGTGAAATAACGATATCAGCATTTTTAATTTCTTCTGCTCTTTGATTTTCGTTATGAATATCAAAAGCTATAGCTCTTGCATTTGCGTGATTTTTTGTTTTTGCTTTTGCTGTTTCTAAAGAAAAATCTGCAACCGTAACGTTCCAGTTTTCTGCCTGCGAATGGTCAAGCAAATATTTTATCAAAGCCGATGATGAAAGTCCTGCACCGAGAACCAAAATACTTCTCATAAATTTCTGCTTATTTTTTATATTCTAAAACACCCATTGTTCCCTTGTGGCCTGCTAAAAAAACTTTAGTTCCTCTTTTTGCTTTTCGGACTACATTAAAATTGTGATTTAATTTGTTCCATGTTTGTCCGCCATCGTAAGAAATATCGGTACCCGCAGTACCGGTTGCAATTACATAAGTTTGCGTGATGTACTCCACACAAGAATGATAACCTGTCGGAGACTTAAAAGGCAGCTTCCAATTTTTCCCTCCTGAAAAAGTGAGATAACAATTATCTTTACTTAAAGTATCCGAAGCATAATCACCGCCAACCACAACACCTGTCCGCAGATCTTTGAACGCAATTGAAAAAATTCCTGTGGTTTCCTTAAATTTTATAATGGGGCACGAAAATTTTTTCCAAGTTCTGCCGAAATCGTCAGAAGAAAAAAGATGCGCTGCTTTGCCGCCTGTACCAATATATGCATAGCCCTCACCCGTTACCCGGATGGAAGTTCCGCTTGCCGCAAATCCTGCTTCTCCTTCCTGAACCTGCGGACAGTCTTTATACGGAATTTCTTTCCATGATTTGCCTCCGTCATTAGTAGCAATGAGAAATAATTTTCCATCAATAGGGTCGCTGAAAGCAATTCCTCTTTTCTCGTCCCAAAAATCCATGCCGTTAAAAAATATTTTTTTGTCATCGTTTTTATAGGAAACTTTCCAGTTTAAGCCTCCATCGGTTGTTTTGAGAAAAACAGTTGGAGTGCCTGAATTCATGACAATGGCTGTTTTATCATCGAATCCTTCAATGTCGCGGAAGTCAGAAGTATCAGCATCAGGAATTTTTTTTACACTCCATTTTTTTCCGCCATCCGTTGATAAGGCAACAAAGCCATTGTTTCCGCTGACCCAGATTACATCATTATTCACCACGGATAATCCGCGCAGATTTGAATTGCTCTCTAATCTGAAGGTATCTATTTGAAATTCTTTTTGCGCAAACAAATTTTCACAAACGAAAATAAAACCTATTAAGAAGAATAAAATTTTTTGCATGGCGAAAGATAAAAAAAGTTTAAAGTTCAAAGTTTGAAGTCTAAAATTAATTTGGCACATGCTATTTAACAGCAAATCTTAAGCCTGCATAAATCATTCTTCCTGTTACGGGCCCCCATACGCCTGAGGTATCAAAATATTTACTGAACGGCTGATCGGGTGCTATTACAGGATCATGCTGCATGTAGTCATTCAGATTTTCACCACCCATATAGAATTCCCATTTGCCGGTTAAATAAGAAATTTGTCCGAGCAAACGGATGTAGGAGGGGCTATCGTTTCTTATTATAACATGGTCATCGGGATGATGATTATCAATTAATAATGAAGGAAGCTTTTGTTTGCCTATCCACTGTGCAGTAAAATCAAATTTCCAATGGCTGTTGTTTGTTTCGTAAGCAAGATTCAATAACCCTCTTTGTTTTGGATTCAAAGGCTTTTCGCGTAACTCTCCGTTATAGGTGGATTGAACATCATTAATCTTGTAAGCAATTTTTGCTGTGAGGTTTGAAACAAATTCGTATTTTAATTCAGCCTGGAAACTGTTTGAATAAGATTTCCCATGGAGATTATAAAACAACGCAGCACCGGGTTGTGAATATAAATCACAAATAACCTGGTCAGTGAAATCGGTTCTGTAAATATCTGTGCTGAATGTTCCTTCATGGCCTTTTATTAAAAAGCAATGTGTAAAATTGATTCCGTAATTCCAGGTGCGCTCGGGCTTTAGTGTTTCCAAAATAATCAGATTTCTTGAGCTGGCAAGAATGGAGGAATTCTCGGCAAAAATGTTTGCGATATGAAAACCATTTCCGGCAGAAGCGCGCAGTGTGGAACTTTCAGACAAGCTATACTTTGCGTGAAGGCGCGGAGTAAAAATGAAATTATAATCACTATGATAATCTCCTCTCACGCCAATTACAACTGCTAATTTTTTGAAATCATCATAGGTGTATTCAAAAAAAGCGCCCGGAATTTTTTCATAACGGTTTAATTGCAATGAATCTAATCTTTCCTCATATTTATCAAGCATAAAACTGATTCCTGTTCTGAATTTATGCTGTGTGCTTCCGATGATAGATTGCATAAGCAGGTTTGTGTAAAGCGATTTTTCATTTCCTTCATACTTTTTCAAACCAAAATATGAATTCTGATCATGATTGATGGCTGAAACCTGTAAGCCCACGCTTTGATATTCTTTTGTGGGGAAACCGTAGCTTGTTTTCATAAATGCCTCAGTGCGTTTTGTATTTATTCCCAATCCGTAATAGCGGCCGGTAAGCTTGTCCAGGTCAGGGTTGAAATGAATGTCACCGCCTGTCCGGTTATCATACAAATATTTTATTCCGAACATGGATTCAACCCGCCTTTGCGAGTCAAATTTCCAACGGTTCATAATTGCATACTGATCGTTCAAAGGCTGGTCAATAAAATTATCATTATTGTCATCCATTTTATTTTGCAAAGTATTTCCATGAAGCAAAAGCATTGTACTCCACTTATTATTTACCTTTTGAACTAAATTCAAATTTGCTTCGGCACGGCCTTCATTATTGCCATATAGATTCAGGTAAACTTTTTCACTCTCTTCCGGTTTTTTCAGTTCCACATCAATCTGGCCTGTGATGGACTCATACCCGTTTGCAACCGAACCTGTTCCTTTATTTATATTAATTGCATCTACCCATGTTCCGGGAATATAACTTAAGCCGAAAGTGCTCCCTAACCCGCGCACTGTTGGCAGCACATCCGTGAGCATCTGCACATACGTGCCTGATAAACCAAGCAACTGAATTTGTTTTGCACCGGTCACTGCATCTGAAAACGAAACATCAACAGTGGGATTTGATTCAAAGCTTTCCGACAAATTACAGCAGGCATTTTTCTTCAATTCTGATGTAGTGAGCGTTTCGGTTTTTATAGTCTTCATTGAAGAAATAAAAGTTTCATCACGCTTTTGAGTGATTTCAACCGGCTTTAATTGAATTGATTTTTTGAGAATAACTTTTATGCCGGCCCCTTCAGCTTTCACGGTATCATTTACATATCCGATAAAACTTATCACAATTTTGCCGGTTTTAACTTCAGGCTCATTGAGGATGAACTTTCCGGATTCATCCGTAGAGGTTCCTGTTGTTGTTCCAACAAAATAAACATTAGCTCCGGTAACAGGAATTTCTTTTTTATTTTCATCTATTTCAACAACAGTTCCCATGACTTGCTGTGCAGTTGCTTTTATTGAGATAAAAATTAAAATTATTGGAATTATTATTTTTTGTAGCATGATATTCGATTAAAGATTTAATAAAATGGTTTGAATGCAGACAATTTTTTTCTGCGCTCCCGATAGTCACCGGGATTAAAATCAATAAATCAAATACGAAAAACTTCTGTCAAAGAAGATTCGAATAAACAAATGAGAGGCGGAGGTTTAAAAAGAAAAGAAATTTTTGTTTCTGTATTGATGAATGAAAAAGCTGCCTGAATAAAAGCAGGAATAAAGTCTATAGTGAAACTTTTTATTGTTTTTGAAAAAGGTGAAGGCAATGATTCAAAAGAAAGCTTAAAAACTTTTACCGTTTTACTGCAACAATCAGCCGTGCACTTTTTTTTACAACAATTCGGTTTTTCAATTCCTGCTTTTTTCATTTTGCAATAGCTTTTAGCAACGGTAATTCCTACCGTTGAAAACAGGAATGCAAAAATGAGCAGTATTGAAAATATTTTTTTCATCAATTACATTTGATGAGTAGTGTCAGCAGGAGCAGGTATTGAATCTGCTTTAACCTCGATAAGTGCCAATTCCATTCCGCATACCGGACATGCACCCGCTTCTGAAAACTTCTTCCCTTCGCATTTCATCGGGCATTCGTAATAGGAAGTGACTCCTGCCAGGTCTGTTAATTCTTTCGGTGCTTTTGCTGCTGCATCAGTTGTTGCATTCTCTTCAGTTTTTGTTTCACCGCTTCCGCAAGATGCAAATATTAATGCAGCGAACAACATTAACGGCCATATAAAATTTTTGTTTTTCATTTTCAATTATTTTAATGCAAATCTAACGAATTTTAAAATGTGTTATACTGGCTTCAGGACATTTTGTTTTTGCTTTAAAAACTCCATTAATGAAATATTCATCAACAGCATAAGCATCGAATAAAAAAAATCTTCCACAGGAATGGTGTAAATTCTTGCTCCCAGGTTTTCGTTGTTGTTATAAATCACTACAGGCAATGAAGTTAAAATACCGTTTATAATTAAAAATGGAACCTGGCTTATCAGGTAAGCTCTGTAAAAATTTCCCCTGATTTTTACTTTTTTTATCATCAGCCATAATAAACAAAGTGATAGAAAAAAAGCAGTGGTGAACGTGTACATTTTATTAAAGAAATAAATCATTGCGATAATTAGCATTAAAACTAAGCTCCAATTAATAATTGATGAAAGCTTTTCAAATCCATCTTTGTCAAAAAAAATATTCAAACAGTGGTAAATAAAAATGCAGCTGTACGGAATAAAAATAAAGAACATCCATTCTTCAACCGGCATGCCTGCAATGTAAATTCCGGTAAGGTATGCCGGATTAAAGCTCCATACACCCCATTTAGTAAAAAAATAATCCCATATTAAAAAGAATGCAGCCGTAATTAATAAAGCGGGAAAGACAAATTTCCATTCTTTGTAAAATTTAATTTTAGGATGGAAAGAAAACAGGAGGGG
>DATEMK010000044.1:0-4348 GCA_035275625.1 Bacteroidia bacterium | reverse complement strand
CTTTTTTCTTTTCCTTTTCTTTTTTCTTTTAGCTCCGCTTAATATTTCAAATTTCGAAAAAATCCTTATGCTTATTAATAAGCGCAAATCAATTATTGCAGGAATCGCTTTTTTTTATCTGCTGTTTATCCTCACTTTCTCAAATGATCATCCTTTTAATTATCAATGGGGAAATTACTATTTAAGAAATGCAGTGCTGATTTTTTTTAATTCGTCATGGCTTCATAAAACCATTTTTTTTATTTTCGTTATATATTCAGTGCTTTCATTATGTGTAACTGAATTAAAAAGCAAATCTTTTTATTTATACTACCTGTTCACTTTTCTCTTCCTGCTTCCGTCATGGCTTATTGAGCAACGATATTATTTCATTCCTTTTACACTTTTCCTTTTGTTTAAAAAGGAAGATAAGAAATGGGTAGAAATCTCAACTTTAGCTTTGTTCGTAATAATAAGCGGATTATTCTATCTTGCAATCAGAAGTAACCGCTATTTTCTTTAAGTAAAGGTTTTAAAAAAGCAACCCTGAGCCGAAGAATAAGGGAATTGTTTGAGCTGAGTTAATTACCTTTAACCAATGCAAGCTTTATCTCACAAGAGTGATGATTCCCCTAAACTGGTGCCTTATTTTTTTGTAATCAGTGGCTTTTGCCAAATAAGCATATATACCCTCGCTGCAGTCCAGGTTACCGGGACGCGCCTTTCCATCCCAGCGAAACAAAATGTTGTCTGAATGGAAAAGTTCATTACCCCACCGGTCGAAAATATATATATCAAAATCACTCATTCCAATTCCCTCCGGGCTATAAAAATCATTTCTGTTATCTCCATTGGGAGTAAAAGCATTCGGAAAATAAATAGCAAAGTCAGGTACTATATAAACTTCACCATAAGCAGAATCCACGCATCCGTAATTACTGGTAAGTATCATGCTCACATTAAATGTTCCCGTATCATTATAAGAGTAAAAAGGATTTGGCAAATCGGATGAACCTTTACTGTCGCCAAAATTCCATTGCCATAGCATTCCGTTTGTGCTCTGATCTATGAAATGAATAACAGGTTCAAAAATGGATGTAATTTCAGGCACCACTTTGAAATGCGGCTCAGGCAAAGGATAAATCTCAACAGCCTGCGCTTTCAGACGGCTTGCTGCGCATCCGCTGTCCGAAGTCACAGTCAGCTCAACATCATACATTCCCGCCTGTGAATAAATATGAAAAGGGCTTTGTACCACATCGCTGGAACCATCACCAAAATCCCAAAACCATTGAACAATATTGCAACCGGCAACAGTTGAGAGATCATTGAATGGGTCAGGCTGCCATACACAGATATTTTGAGTCGAAAAGTCTGCCACAGGATTAGGATTGACACTTATGATGTGCCCAACAGTATCAATACAATTATTGTTGCTTGCAACAATTAATGTGACAGAATAGCTTCCCGCAATGGCATAAGAATGAACGGCATTTTCAGAAACAGCGCCTGAACCATCGCCAAAATTCCACTGATTGTAAGTTATTGACCCCGATGAAACAGATGAAGAATTATTAAAACTGAGCGGGGAATTTTCGCATACAGGCAAAGACACACTAAAGTTCGCCAACGGCACAGGATTCAGAGTGACTAAAGTGGTGTCCCTGTCCTGGCAGCCATTTATGTCAGTAACCAATACTATGTAGGTTGTCGGAATTACAGGTGAAACAATAATAGAAGCATTCGTACTTCCACCGGGAGTCCACAGGTACGATATTCCGCCAGTTGCTGTCAGCGTTGCTGATGCTCCGGGACAAATTGCATGATCAGCGCCAGCATTTGCCAGGGGCAAAGGATTAACTGCAACATATACAGTATCATTTTTTTTACATCCATTGTTGTCTGTCACATGGACAATATAATTTTGTCCTGAAGCCGGTGAAACAATAATAGAAGCGTTTGTGCTGCCGTTGGTTATCCAAAGGTATGACGTACCGCCTGATGCGGTAAGCGTGGTATTTGACCCGAAGCATATTTCCTGGTCAGACCCCGCACTTGCTAAAGGCAAAGGATTCACGTTTACGTGAATCGTATCATATATAAGGCAACCAATCGAGGTTGTTATGTGTACAATATAATTACTCGAAGTTTGGGGAGAAACAGTTATTGAACTCGTTGTATTCCCGCCTGGAATCCACAAGTAAGATACACCGCCAGAAGCATTTAATGTGGTTGAAGATCCAAGGCAAATAGCCTGTGTGCTGGCGGACCCTGTTATATAAGTAGTTACCGCTACAAGAACTGTATCATAATCCTCGCAGCCATTTGAATCCGTTACTTTTACTATATAATTTGTAGTTGTTGCCGGTGATACTGTAATGCTGCTTGTAGTTCCTCCGCCCGGAGTCCATAAATAAGAAACTCCACCGGACGCAGTTAAAGTCGCCTGGAATCCGCTGCAGATTGATTGGTCCGCACCCGCATTGGCAACAGCTGCCGGATTCACAGTGACCAGTACTGAATCAATTTTCTGGCAACCATTAGAATCTGTTACTTGGAGAATATAGCTTGTCGTTATTGCCGGTGAAACTGTTATCGAAGAGTTTGTACTTCCCGATGGCGTCCATAGATAGGAAGCTCCTGCAGGAGATGCATTAAGTGTAACCGATTCTCCCATGCATACAGAGGTATTCGGACCCGCATAAGCAGCCGGCAAAAGATTTACGGTCACGTGAACAGTATCCATGCTTTGGCATCCGATTGAATCGCTCACTGTTACAATATAGTTGGTGGACGAACCGGGTGAAACTGTAATAGAATTACTTGTGCTGCCGCCAGGAGCCCAGAGATAAAATGCTCCCCCGGTTGCTGTGAGTGTGGCAAACGCCCCGGAGCATATCGTTTGATCAGCTCCGGTATTTGCAACAGGTATCGGATTTACGGCAACGTTCACGGTATCACTGTTCTCGCATCCGTTTAAATCTGTAACTTTTACAATATAATTTGTCGAAGACAATGGTGAAACTAAAATTGAGCTGGTGATATTACCTCCCGGTGTCCATAAATAAGATGTCCCTCCGGAAGCAGACAGTGTCACAGATGCTCCTGAACATATAACCTCGTCAGGACCGGCATTTGCCAATGGCAAAGGATTAACAGTTATATATACCGAATCATTTTTAGAACACCCGTTTGCCCCGGTAACCTGCACAATATAATTAGTTGATGATAAAGGTGAAACTGTAATGCTGCTGGTGACCGCTCCACCGGGAGTCCACAGGTAAGACACCCCACCGGTAGCCGACAACGTTGCGTTTGCACCGGTACAAATGGATTGATCGGCTCCGGCATCTGCGCTGGGGAGCGGATTAACAGTTACACTCACCGTATCGCTGTTGCCGCAGCCGTTAGTATCTGTTACATAAACAATATAATTTGTTGAAATGACGGGTGAAACTGAAATCGAACTGCCGGTGTACCCGCCCGGATTCCACAAATATGTAACTCCTCCTGATGCAGTAATAGTGGCTGTATCTCCAAGGCAGATGGTGGCCGGATTGCTTCCAACATTTGGTAATGGAAGCGGAAGCACATTCAAATAAATACTATCATAAACTGTCGGTGCACAACCATTGGGAGTAGAAATTGCAACATAATACCACAAGCTTGTTGTTGCTGTTGCAACAGGGTTTGCAATATTCGGATTACTTAATCCTGTAACCGGGGTCCACGAGTATTGATAAATAGATGATACAGGAATGGTTCCTGCATTTAACTGAACCTGCTGATTTAAACAGGCAGTATCTGAGGCTGCGGTAATCCATACCTGTGGAGGGTCAGGCACCTCGACATTGAAATAATAAATTTTTTCACATCCCGAAATATATTCATTGCCATGCTCAATATAAATGTTGGGAACAATCGGAGGGGTAAGTGTAAGAACCGGTGAAGTGCTTATTGTATCATTCGGATCCGTATCAGTGGACCACCATATTCCGTATAAAAGATTTGTTGTTCCAAGATTTACCGTATCTGAAGTGCAAAATATTGAATCTACATGGATGGGTTTTGTTTTACTGTAAGAACCTACCGAATAAGCATAACTTTCATAGCTTCCCGATCCGTATACATAAGCTGTAAATCCGCTGTCGGCTGCTAACGTATGGCTGCCTTGCGTCAGCGGAAGCTGCGCATAAGATATGGTGCTGCAATAGGTCATAGGTGTGAAGGAGGCAGCGGAAACAGGAATGCCATCCAGTGTAAGCTGGTTGATATGGGATGTATTCATGATAATATTTACATCATGCTGGTTAATTACAGTGGAAGTAACGGTGCTGAACGTTACCTGGTCTATTTTCTGGTCATGGGA
>DATEMK010000043.1:0-2227 GCA_035275625.1 Bacteroidia bacterium | reverse complement strand
TCAGGAGAGCTTTTATCGCCAAGCGGCAAAATCCCTTTATGGTCTTTTAATTCCTGCAAAAGCAATTGTTTTAAATCTTCAATATGCCCGTAACCCTGCTGCTGAAGACTCAGATCAATTTTACCATCCTCACGAACCTGTTTGATGAATCCTCTCCTGACATCACCAATATTCAACGGCTCAAATATTTCATTTTCGTAAAGCAATCCCTCATATTGGTTGTTGATGATGGCTTTATATCCTAACGCTGTTTGCTGAGCAATTAACAATTGCACTTCCGTTCGGGCAATTAAATCATGGGTACTATCATCAGCAAACTGGTTCCATTTTAAAGAAGCTGCAATTCTTCCTGAACGTTCATCGGTGTAAATGAAAACTATGTATTTCCTCCCTGTTTGTAATTCTTCTGTCTGTTCGCTGTAAGGCGCAAAAACATCTTTATCAATTCCCCAGTCAAAAAATGCACCGTGTTCATTTATTTCCTTCACCATAAGAAAGGCAAACTCATCCACTGTGGCGAAAGGCTTAAGCGTGGTGGCTACAGGACGATTTTCACTATCAAGATAAACAAAAACTTCTAACTGATCCCCGGTTTTTATTTTTCCGGGAACATACCTTTTTGGTAATAATACTTCTTCGCTGCCATCACCAAGATATAAACCGATGGGAGTGTTTTTTAAAACCTCAAGTGTATTGTATTTGCCAATGTCAATCATTCAATATAGTTATTAAGTAATTAAGATAACCGGGTAATTAGTAACCCGATTACCCGATTACCCAATTACCTTAATTACCTGTTTACCTGGTTACACAGCCACTGCTTCATACATCTTTTCGCGCAAAGCTTTTATTTTTTCATCTGCGATGTACTCATCATAGCTCATGCGCTTGTCAATGATACCTGAAGGAGTGATTTCAATAATGCGGTTGGCGACCGTTTGCACAAACTCATGGTCATGCGAAGTGAAAAGAGCAAGGTGCTTCCATTCTTTTAGTGAATTGTTGATTGCAGTAATGGATTCCAGGTCGAGATGGTTGGTAGGCTCATCTAATATCAAACAATTGGCATTGGTAAGCATCATTCGGCTTAACATGCATCTCACCTTTTCACCGCCACTTAATACGTTAGATTTTTTAAAAACTTCTTCACCGCTGAATAACATTCTGCCCAAAAACCCCCGAATATATGTTTCATCTTTCTCTGCTGAATATTGCCGCAGCCAGTCAACAAGATTATCTTCGCCATTAAAGAATTTTGCATTTTCATTGGGAAGATACGAACGCGTAATGGTGCCGCCCCATAAATATTCACCTGTATCGGGAGTTTCATTGTCCATCAGGATTTCAAAAAAAGTAGTGATGGCAAGGTGTTCTTTGGACAAGACCGCTACCTTATCTTCTTTGCTTAAAGAGAACGTAATATCGCTGAATAAAATGGTTCCGTCAGGCAATGATTTTGAAAGATGCTCAACCGATAAAAGCTGGTCACCGCAATCGCGTTCCGGCTTGAAAACAACACCGGGATACTTTCTCGAAGAAGGTGTGATATCTTCTAACACTAATTTCTCTAACAGCTTCTTGCGGCTTGTAGCCTGCCGCGATTTAGATGCATTGGCGCTGAAGCGTTCCACGAATTCCTGGAGCTCTTTACGTTTATCTTCTGTTTTTTTATTCTGATCCGCACGCTGGCGTAAGGCGAGCTGGCTCGATTCGTACCAGAAAGTATAATTACCCGTATGAAGCTGGATCTTTCCGAAATCAATATCTGCAACATGTGTGCATACAGCATCTAAGAAGTGGCGGTCATGGCTCACAACAAGAACTGTATTTTCATAATCTGCCAAAAAATTTTCTAACCAGCTGATAGTTTCCACATCTAAATCATTGGTCGGCTCATCCAGCAATAAAACATCGGGATTGCCATACAATGCCTGCGCTAACAGCACACGAACTTTTTCTTTTCCGTTCAGCTCGCCCATCAGCTTGTAATGATAATCTTCATGCACTCCCAGTCCGCTTAGTAAGTTAGCTGCATCACTCTCTGCATTCCAGCCTTCCATTTCGGCAAATAAAGTTTCCAGTTCACCTGCTTTTACTCCATCAGCCTCGCTGAAATCCGGTTTTGCGTAAAACGCATCTTTCTCCTGCATCACCTCCCATAATTTCTTATTTCCCATAATGACAGTGTTCAGCACCGTACAGCTATCGAATTCAAAGTGATTTTGCT
>DATEMK010000042.1:0-7010 GCA_035275625.1 Bacteroidia bacterium | reverse complement strand
ATATTCATATCTTAAAAAATACCGGGGTCTTGTTTTTCTTTCATTAATTCTTGCTGCGGTTAACCAGGTTTTTTCTTTACTTGATCCATACATTTTCAGATTGGTAATTGACCGTTATGCTTCAAAGCCTGATCAATATGAAATGCATGAATTCCTGAAAGGCGCGGGAATGCTTTTGCTTGGCGCAATGGGAGTGGCATTTGTTTCACGCACCGCAAAAAACTTCCAGGATTTTTATGTAAATAAAATCACCCAAAAATTGGGAGCCCAGATTTATGCTGACGGATTAGCACATTCTCTTGAACTTCCTTACCAGGTTTTTGAGGACCAGCGAAGCGGTGAAACGCTCGGCAAATTGCAAAAGGTAAGAACGGATTCAGAAAGGCTTATCAATGCATTTGTCAATATTCTTTTCACATCGGTTGTAGGAATAATTTTCGTAGCTGTGTATTCCATCCAGGTGAGTCCTGTTATTGCTATTGTTTATATTTCAATGATTCCGTTGCTGGGAATTTTAAGTTCGGTGCTGAGCAGGAAAGTGAAAACAATTCAAAAAGTTATTGTTGCTGAAACAACAGCATTGGCCGGAAGCACCACAGAATCTTTACGAAATATTGAACTGGTAAAAAGCCTGGGTCTTGCTTCGCAGGAAATAAGCCGCCTGAATGCAACAACACAAAAAATTCTGAAGCTTGAATTAAAAAAAATAAAATACATCCGGTCATTAAGTTTTATCCAGGGAACATGTGTAAATCTTTTGCGCAACTGCTTATTATTTTTCATGATGTTTCTTGTTTACAAAAAAGAAATAACTTTTGGAGAATTCTTTTCACTCTTTATTTATTCGTTTTTCATTTTCGGTCCGCTGCAGGAGCTGGGTAACATTATTAATATTTACCGTGAAACAGAAGTGTCGCTCAAAAATTTTGAAGACATTATGAATATGAAAAAGGAGCCGAAGCCTTCAAATCCTGTCAAGATTGGCGGTATTACCCGGTTAACATTTGAAAATGTAAGCTTCAAGCATCAAAGCGCAATGTCCAATGCTTTAAATAATATTTCGTTTCAGACAGGCTTGGGAGAAACCATTGCGTTTGCAGGTCCTTCAGGTTCGGGTAAAACTACCTTAGTAAAACTTCTTGTGGGTTTGTATCATCCGCAGCAGGGAAGAATTTTGTACAATCATCATCCTGAATCGGAAGTTGACCTGGATGAATTAAGAAGCCAGATCGGTTTTGTGACACAGGACACACAGCTTTTTTCAGGAACCATAAAAGAAAATTTATTGTTTGTGAATCCGCAGGCAACGGATGAACAAATAATAGATGTGCTCAACAAAGCTGCATGCCAAAGTTTGCTGGCACGTGCCGACAAAGGAATTGACACCATGATCGGGGAGGGGGGAGTAAAAGTTTCCGGTGGAGAAAAGCAACGTTTGTCCATTGCAAGGGCCCTTTTACGGCAACCCACCCTGTTAGTATTTGATGAAGCAACGTCATCACTTGATTCGCTGACCGAGGAAGAAATCAGCGAAACCATCCGTGATATTTCAAAGAACAGAAATCATATCACCATTCTCATTGCCCACCGTCTTTCCACTATCATGCATGCAGATAAGATCTGTGTTTTGGAAAAGGGTTACATTATTGAATGCGGAAAGCATGAGGAGCTATTGGAACAAAAAGGGTTGTATTACGCCATGTGGCGTCAGCAGATCGGAGAACGGAAAAGGACAATTACCGCAGGGGATAATGGTGCTGCTAAAGTGATGAGCAATTAGGTTAAAGTTTAAGGAGAAAATTTTTGGATTTTTGGAATAGCATTTCGGTTTTAGAAAAAAGATTTAAAGAGCCGTTGCCCGGGAGTGATGCACAGGTTTTGATGGCTCCTGAAACGAGGTTGTCAAATGAAGAATATCTTAAGCAATTTCCTGAGCATAGAATAAGCAGCGTTTTATTTTTATTATTTCCTTCGGATGGAAAAACAAATTTTGTCCTGATTGAACGCTCCGGTGGCGGAGTTCACAGCGGACAAATAGCTTTACCCGGAGGCAAGTATGAAGCATCAGATGTGACTTATGAAAATACAGCATTAAGAGAAACGGAAGAAGAAATCGGTGTGAATAAAAATGAAATCAGGCTGCTTGGAACGCTTACCGATCTGTTCATCCCGGCAAGTAAATTCAGAGTATATCCGCATGTGGGCCTTATTGAAAATAAACCCGATTTTGTTCCGCATCAATTAGAAGTAAAAAGCATCGTGGAAGCTGACCTTGGAACTTTCCTTGAAAAAAATATAATACATAAAAAAAATTTTAAGACCAGTTACGGTCAACTTTCCGCTCCTTATTATTTATACCACGGTTATGAAATATGGGGAGCGACAGCAATGCTTGTAAGCGAATTTCTAACTATGTTTAAACAAAAATAATTTCTTAAAATAAAAGCTAATATGAAAACTGCTACCATTTCAACATCAAAAGGCATTATGAAAGTGGAGTTCTTTGAAAAAGATGCTCCCAATACTGTAAAGAATTTTTGTGATCTTTCCAATAAGGGTTTTTACAACGGATTAAAGTTCCATCGCGTTATCCCCGATTTTGTCATACAGGGAGGATGCCCTAATGGAACAGGAGCCGGTGGACCCGGATACAAAATAAAATGCGAACTGGATGGCGGTAATCAATACCACGATCGCGGTGTTCTCAGCATGGCACATGCCGGGCGCGATACCGGTGGCTCACAATTTTTTATCTGCCATAGCCGGAGGAACACTGCGCACCTTGACCGGAATCATACCTGCTTTGGAAAAGTAACGGAAGGATTAGAGGTGATTGACCAGATAAAAGCCGGTGACACAATTGAAAAAATTGAAATTAACGAAGAAAAATAATTTCTAAATTCTGAAAAAAATTACCACAGATTCACAGATTATTAAATTCTGGCACTACAAAACTAATTTAGAAAAACTAAGAACATTATTTAGTCTTTTTCATTTGTCATTTGTCTTAATTTAAATATTTAATCTGTGAATCTGTGGCTTTGCAAATGAAAAAATACAAGCATCTTTTCTTTGATTTAGATCATACCCTTTGGGATTTTGACAGAAACTCGAAAGAAGTTTTGCACGAGCTTTTTCAAAAACATGCATTAAATGATCATGGAATTTCAGCCGAAGAATTTATTACACATTATATTAAGATCAACCACGAAATGTGGAACTTGTATCACTTAAATAAAATTGACCGTGATACACTTCGCACTATACGTTTTGAAAAAACGTTTACTCACTTTAAAATTAATGATCAAAAAATAATTGATGCATTTCCGGATGATTACCTGCAATTACTTCCATCCAAAAAACATTTGTTCCCGCAGGCAACAGAAGTACTTTCCTATCTCAAAAATAAATATGTGTTGCATTTAATTACCAACGGTTTTGAGCAGGTGCAGTTCGCAAAACTCACAGGTTCCGGATTAGTTGGTTACTTCAAAGAAATAATTATCTCTGAAAAAACCGGTTATAAAAAACCTGATAAGGAAATTTTTTTACATGCACTCCAGGTCACTTCAGCTAAAATAAATGAAAGCATTATGATCGGAGATGATTTGGAAGCAGATATTAAAGGAGCGATTAATGCCGGGTTAAATGTAATTTATTTTAATCCCAACCGTAATATGCATGATCAAAAAGTTACTCATGAAATTGAAAATTTGATTGAATTAAAAAACATTTTATAGCATTTAATTTTTTTTGGGTACTTAATAAACTCCCGTAATCCATCTCATTTCCAAATCATCAATATAAACAGGACTTTTTTTATTCCATAGATAAATCTTTAGTAGATCATCTTGCCGCACCTCCTCCGGAATAAAGCATGAAAAATAAACAGGAAACCATTCTTTAGCCTTTATTGCAAAATCATTTGTAAGAGACGCATGCCAGAAATAAATTTCTTTATTGCGCTCCATTGAAACAACTATTGCCGCATGTGTATTATCAAGGCGTTCCATCAGAACCATTGTTTTTACCAATAACATTGAATTTTTTACAGGGTTTTTTGACACATCAATTTTATAATTTATTCCATCACTGTATTCATTCTTTTCATCGGCCAGGCTGCTTGTTTTACCGCTAAAAGAGAATTTATCAGAAATAGAGTGGGTGAGAGGAAATGAATCATTCGGTACATCAAAGTCTGATTTTTTTGAAAGGCATATTGAATACTCTGAAGGTTTATATTTTCTTTTCAAAAGCATGCTTTTAAACAAGGGATAAGTTTTAAGTATCACGAAGGAATCAGTGTGAATTTTCTTATACTCTTTTTCTGTCAGGAGAAGAAAATCATTGAGCGGATCATTTTTTTTGGCTTTGTCAGCAATAGTGAGCCATGTAAAGTTATACACACAGCGATAATAATTAAAGGGTCCAAGAAAGTCAAAGCTCACGCCAACATCTGTATTAAATTTTTGGACCGGTGTTTCATATTTTAGTGAATCAATATCATGTATCATTTCTCTGACATCAGCATTCACATCAAATTCAAGAACATATTTCAGGTTATAACAATTGTAAAAATGTAATGCCTGCGCAATGCAGCATAAAGGGAAAATGTATATAAATATTTTTTTTGTCAGCGCTAAGTCATTCAAAAGAAAAACAAACAAAAATGAAAAAAGGACAAGAAGAAATAAAGCGGTCCGGTTGGTCAGATAGGGTGTGCCGAGTATGTGATATTGCAGGGCAGAAACCAAAGAGCAATAAAACAAAAGGAAGCATAATGCGGGAAGAAAACACGCTTCCCGTGAAATTTTTTTCTTAAAAATTATCCAGGCGGAAATAAAAAATGCAATTGCGCTTATGGCTAAAGCAAATCCGCTTAATATATATTTAAGATTTGAAGGATAAGGTTTTTCATAAAGCGACCGTTCAAAAACTGTTACCATAGTGTCACTCCAAAACCCTCCTGTGCCGCCATAAAAAAAAGCATCTGCATTTCTTAACCCGGTAATCCTTGGAATAATAAAGAGAAGAAAAATTAAAAACAATAGGGAAGCAACCCGGTTTTTCTTCAGCGCAGAAAAAAATCTTTTTCGAAAATTTGATTCTTTACCAGCCATTAAAAAGTCGGTCATCAGAATTATCATAAACAATGCAAATGCAAAATGAATCATGGCAAGATAAGCGCTTACTGCAAGCATTGCAAAAACAAGACTGTACAAACTGTTTTTCTTCTGGAAATTATTTTTTAAAAACAAATACAAATGCCATAAGCTTCCTGCCATCAATCCAAATGACAATCCATACCCTCTTGAAATGGAAAAGAAATCAACCAGGTAGGGATTCAGATTTAAAATAAGAAGGGATGAAATTTTCACCAACGAAGAAGGAAATTCATTGGAAATTTTTGCAGTGTAAAACAAAAACAGTCCGTAAGCTAAAATATTCGGAATGCGCAAGGTGAATTCATTTACTCCAAACGAAGAAGAAGTAAGGTAAACCAGCCATGTATTCAGTAAATGATTATTAGCGGCCCCCCCCGTAAAATAATAAGGCGACAAAAATCCTTTGCGCACAAATTCGAGATAGCTCCATGCTTCATCCCAGGTTATGGCAAGGCAATAGCCACGTACAGCCACGTATAAAAATAAAAAAGCACTTAAAATAAATAGCAGGATACCTGGTTTATTTTCTTCAGCAGAACCGGAAAAAATTTTCATATCAAATTTAACCCGGTAAATGTATTTGATTTTTTTAAAATGAAAAAGCCCTTCCGCGAATAAGGGAAGGGCCTTTGTGAATTCAACTGTTTTTTAATCCCAGTCTTTCAATGTACCGATTTTTTCCTGTTGTACATTCATAATTTGATGAGTTGTATGTGAAGTTCCGGTTTTGTTTACAAAAGCTACGACATACAATTCGCTTTGATTATAAGCACTGATACTTGCAGAAAATGTTTTAATATACTCTCCTCCCGGTGTCATTTTTGAAGCATCAATCGCGTCACCCATATCAGCAGTTAAAACTTTTTTCACAACATAATTATGCTGGTAATTCACAATCGGGTTTCCTAAATTATAAAAAGGGCTTCCTGAGCTGGCATTATAAGCATTCGCCTGGTTAAATCCTGTGCCCGACCCGGTTACTTTGTTCTGAATCAGGTAAACAGTAAGATTATTTGTTCCGGATAAAGCTTCTTTGAATCCGACATGAACTTCAATATTTGCAGAAGTGCCCGAAACAGTTGATTTGATTTTAAGACCGCATTTGGCTGTTTTACCGAGCGCAACTGTCGTATTGCTCATCCATTGTGTCTGGTTTAAAATAACATTCCCGTTCGAAGGAGTCCTGTTTATCATTCCTGACGGAATGTTTGTATGAAAGATTCCATCCAGCGTCCAGATCAATCCAATCTCCATTCCATCCGTTTCATGAACGGATACCGCAATTACTTTTCCTGGATTTGCATTGATAACCTGGTCGCGTTTATAATCCGCATCGGGACAAGTGGAACACCATGCCCCGGTAAATTGCTCAAGCAATACCTTCTGAGTAAATGATGTCGGAACCGTGGGTGTAGTTGGATTATTTGTTGTAGTATCAGCAGGGGGAGTTTCCGGTTGCGGATTTTCATCACTGCTTTTTTTACATGCCGTCATCATAAACAGCACCAGGCCGGCAAGAATTATTTTCTTATTCATTTTATTTTTGGTTTATAATCAAATACGTTAAACCCTGCGGAAGGTTACGTTCCAGCCAGCAATTTAATATCATCGAAATTTGTTATTTGTAAAAAAAATTTATTTCATTACAAATCCGATATTCGTACATTCGTACAAATTCGCTCCGAAGGAGTTCCTTCGGGATTATTCGTTGATGTGATGTATCCCTTTAATGTGAGAGTTTACGGAATCCTTCTCAAAGAAGAAAAGGTTTTATTAACCGATGAATATTTCCATGATACATTCATTACAAAATTTCCCGGTGGCGGATTGCAGTTTGGAGAAGGG
>DATEMK010000041.1:0-4210 GCA_035275625.1 Bacteroidia bacterium | reverse complement strand
TGCTTCAATTATGAGTTTGCACTTTAGCTTATTCCCTTTGCAGATTTTATATATCAATATTGTTACGGATGTTTTGCCCGCCCTCGCGCTGGGTGTTACAAAAGGTAGCGATTCAATCATGAAACAACTGCCACGAAATTCCAATGAACCAATAATTGACAAGCAAAGATGGATTTCAATATTTGTTTACTCTTTCGTCATAATGATTTCTACAATTGGGGCGGTTTATTACTCCCATTTCACAATACATAAATCTGAAATATGGAATCCTGAATTATGCAACAACATTTTATTTATCACGCTGATATTTTGCCAGCTCTGGCATGTATTCAGCATGACCACGGAGAATTCAAAATCATTTTTCAAAACAGATGTATTTACAAATAAATATATCTGGTACGCTCTTGCAGTTTGCGTAGTGCTTACTCTTGGTGCTTATTTAATTCCGCCTGTTGCAAAAGCGCTGTCATTGTATTCTCCAAGCTGGCAGGACTTTTCCATCATGTTCGGATTCAGCTTGCTTTCACTTTTAATTAATCAGATTTTAAAACGGACAAAAATTATTTTGTAATATAAGATGGAGAAAAATAAATTCACTGAATTGCTTCAAAGCGAAGATGAGCACATCCGGAAGTTGCATGAAATAGTGCTTCAATCGGTCAAAGAGGAAGAACTGATTGCAAGTAAAATTTATGTTGGTGAAGACAAACTTTCTTTATCTGACCGGCTTGCCGATAGAGTAGCGGAGTTCGGAGGAAGCTGGCGTTTTATTATTTTCTTCTTAGTTGTGATGGCACTTTGGATTTGCGTGAATGTTTATCTGTTAAAGGAAAATAAATTCGACCCTTATCCTTTTATTCTTCTCAACCTTATTTTGTCATGTATAGCAGCTTTGCAAGCTCCCGTCATTATGATGAGTCAAAACAGGAAGGAAGATAAAGACAGGAAGCGTGCAGAAAATGATTACCTTATTAACCTGAAAGCCGAAATTGAAATCCGTAACCTTCACCAGAAAATGGATTTGCTGATTATTGAACAGATGAAAAATCTTTTCGAAATACAGCGGGCGCAAATGGATATGATGGAAGAAATCAAAACACAATTAAACAATAAATAATTATTATCTCATGGAAAAAATAACCATTCAATTTCTCGGTGCAGCAGGAACAGTAACCGGTTCAAAATATTTGCTGAAAGCATTCGGAAAAAATATTCTGGTTGACTGCGGCTTGTTCCAGGGATTGGAACAACTCCGCCTGATGAACTGGGATGAGCTTCCCTTCAGCAGCAGCGAAATAGATGCAGTGCTGCTCACTCACGGTCACCTCGACCACTGTGGCTATCTTCCGCGATTGGTGAAAAGCGGTTTCAATAAAAATATTCTTGCAACTGAACCTACTCTTGAAATTACCAAAGTAATTTTAGAGGACAGTGCACGCATTCAGGAAGAAGATGCTGAACGCGCCAACCGTGAGGGCTTTTCAAAACACAAACCTGCCAAGCCATTGTATGATTCAAAGGATGTGGAGAGAACTCTTCCGCATTTTTCTGCACAGCCATTGGATAAATGGATTGACTTGTTTGAAAATATTTATATCCGCTTCCGTTACAACGGGCACATCATAGGCGCAACATTTATTGAAATGAAAATCGGAAATAAACTTTTTGTTTTTTCAGGCGACATCGGCAGAGAAAATGATTTGCTGATGTATCCTCCGCAAAAACCGGAGCAGGCAGATGTTCTTTTTATCGAGTCAACTTATGGCAACAAGCTGCATCAAGAAAATGCGGAAGCTCACCTCGCGCAAGTGATTAATGAGGCTGCTCAACGGCATGGCACTATCATCATTCCGAGTTTTGCGGTCGAGCGCACGCAATTGCTTATGTATTTGTTGTGGCAACTACGAAAGAAAAATATGATTCCCGACATTCCTCTTTACATGGACAGTCCGATGGGAAAAAATGTACTGGACATATTTCACCACAATAAAGAATGGCATAAACTCCCGATAGAAGATTGCAATGAAATGTGTAAAGGCATTATCCGTGTCCAGACAATTCAGGACACAATGAAACTGGCAAGACAGAAAAATTCAAAGATTATTATTGCCGGAAGCGGCATGGCTTCAGGCGGGAGAGTGCTTACTTATTTTCAAAATTATCTTGGTGATGAAAATGCAACCATTCTGTTAGTAGGGTACCAGGCAGAAGGAACGAGAGGCAGAAGTTTATTGGATGGTGCTTCCGAAATAAAGCTGTATGGAAAATATTATCCTATAAAAGCTCGGACTGTTAACATTGAAGGACTGTCTGCACATGCTGACCAGCGTGAACTGATTGACTGGCTGAGCAACATTAAAAACAAACCGGACAATATTTTCATTGTTCACGGAGAAAAAGAAGGAGCTGAAGGATTGAAAAATAAAATTAAAGAAGTTTACCAATGGGATTGTGAAATCCCGGAGTTGTATCAGATGAAAGAGATAAATTTATCTGCAAGCAATGTTGAAGCATAAAGAAATACTTACTAAGTGGAATGTAATTACGGGTGGTCCTTGTACAGGTAAAACAACTGTCGTAAATATCCTTTCTCAGCGAGGTTATAAAACAACCATTGAACATGCACGTCATTACATAGATACACAAAAAGTAAATGGACATACAGTTGAAGAAATTCGCCAGAACAAAAAAGAATTTCAGTTGGGTGTTTTAGACATGCAGATTGAACAGGAAGCGGCATTAGATGTTAACGAAATCGTTTTTTTAGACAGGGCATTGCCTGATGCAATGGCTTACTACCAGTTTTTAGGAGTAGAATATGATGAACGGTTGATAGCTCAATGCAATAAGTACTGTTATCACCGCGTATTCATATTAGCACGGTTGCCGTTGACGAATGATTATGCGCGGCTGGAAGATGAAAAGGAACAAATCCGAATCCATAATCTAATCATCAAAGTATATCAGACATTTCCGTGCCCTATTGTTCATGTCCCCGTTTTACCGCCAGAAGAGAGAGTTGATTTCATTTTAAAAAATCTTTAGTGATGAAAACCAAATCTAAAAGCATTCTCATTCATGCTTCTCCTGAAAAAGTTTTTCAGCAGATGGATGATTTTTCTAAAACAGGAATGCACATGAGCGAAAGTTCCATGATGATGATGGGAAGCAAACTAAAGTTGGAACAACTTTCACAGCAGGCAACAGGTGTTGGTGCAAAATATCGTTGGTATGGAAAGATGATGGGAATGACAATTGATTTCAGTGAAACAGTTACAAAGTGGCAAGTACCTCAGCTTAAGGAATGGGAAACATTTGGTGAAGCAAAAATCATTATCATGTCGTGGTATCGTATGTGGTTTGAAATTACTCCTGCGGAAAACGGAACGGTTGCAAAACTTTCCATCAGCTACCTGCCCCCCAAAGAATGGTACTTTAAAATCCTCTCTTTCTTTTTTGGACGATGGTATTGCAATTGGTGTTTGAATAATATGTTGAATGATACAAAAACAAGTCTTGAGAAATAACGATGAATAATAATGTCATTTTAGAATCAATAATCACCTGTCCGCTATGCGGACATAAGAAGAAAGAAATAATGCCTGTTGACTCTTGTCAGTTCTTTTATGAATGCGAAAACTGCAAACAAGTTCTAAAACTAATGCAGGGAGATTGTTGTGTTTTTTGCAGTTATGGTTCAAAGCCTTGTCCGTCAAAACAAGGATAGCTTAATCTTATATGTTAATTTTTTCCCAAATTTTATTCTCCCCACAACTAATCTTCCATTTTCACGTATATTTGTGCAGAATATGAAAAGAATTGCCGTCATATTATTTACTCTCCTTTATCTTGTCAGTGCTTCAGGTATTGCAATCAGCAATTTTTACTGCTGCGGCAAGCTGAAAGAAACCTATCTTTTGAATCCGAAATATATTTCCAATGATTGCAAGGGAAATAAGCTTCCGGGCTGTTGTGATACAAAGACCGTTTTAATAAAAGTAAAAGACAACCATTCACCTTCACAGCAATTAAAATCTTTTACTAATGATTTTTCAATTCAGCTTTTTGGTGGTGTTCATTTAATCAACGACATTTTTTTATCAGCAGATGAATCACCTTTATTCGCTTTCATTCATGCACCGCCTTTAATAAGTAAATCTCCTGTTTACTTATCCGTGTGCAATTTCCGTATTTGATTTTTTAATTTTTT